>CAZMOS010000040.1:22704-24732 GCA_964567945.1 uncultured Lentimicrobiaceae bacterium | reverse complement strand
GCAACCTGAAATAAGCCCTTTTATCAAACAACTCTTCCGGGTACGCCAAGGCGTACTCTGGAAGGTTGTTTTTTCTGTGACCCGTCGGGTAGCTTTATTCCCGATAGGTCGAAAAACGGTTTCTTTTTTCGACCTGGCGGGTGCAAGGCCACCCGCCAGGTCAACACCGATTACAAAAAAATCTGCGCCTGCAATATCACACTGTTCCTTCTTACCGGTTTTGATACTTCATTGTTAAATTGATCTTGCGTGGTATCATATTCCAGGGTAATTTTTGCATGCTGTCCGTTCAGAAAAAGGTTCAATCCTGTCCTTATGGCATTGCCGGGATTATCATAAGCCGTAAAGTTTGCCGTGTTAAAAGCAGTATAAAACTGCAGGCTCACTTTGTCGCTGAAATGAGGGAACAGATATCCTGCCTGCAACAGGATCGAATTCCCGGTACCGTAAGTTTGCCCGTATGTATAATCCGGCCCGTAGTCAAATGAATACCAGGCTCCGTACGCTGTCAGCCCGCCAGTTCCCAGGGGTGTATCATAAAACACATCAAAAGCATATATAGAAACATTATGACCCGTTAATGTGCCGTCGGTATTATAGGTCACTGTTCCGTTGGGATGTTTGAAGAACCCGGCTCCGATGTTGAATACTTTCTTTTTGCCAAGGTAGGTTCCCGCCCTGTAAGGAAGTTTATCAGATTCTTTATCAAGTATCTGATATTCAAAATATCCCTGGTATGCCCATGAAGCTTTGGTCTCAAACTCTTTCCTTCCTGTATAAAGCACCTGTCCGGTCCAGACCTCCACATTTTCAGGAATTTTTGAGACATCCAGAGAATTGACAATCGGTGAATTTACAGCAACGCGGTAAGCAAATCCACCGATCATCCCCTTGGCATAAATCCCAAGATGACGAGCATACTGATCGGAAAGGCCCAGAGTTGCCCAGGCACGGCGGTAATTGTCAAGCGTCATAAATCCCAGCGTGCTCTGGCTTGTGATCCTGGAAATACCATTCCAGTAATGCAAACCGCCGCCAATATAAAGATACTTCTGAACAACAGCATATTCCATCCAGAGCCCGTGTATGAACAATTGAGGTCCGTTGGAACGGTTACCGAGAGGATCCATATTTTTCGGGCTCAAACCGTTCACACCAAAATGCATCAGGATCAGAAAACGCGGAGAAATCTGTGCATAGGTCAGAAAACGCGCCCTGCGCAACATGGGCGTGACCTGGAAATTGCCGTCGGTATTCTTATTCCCCGTAAGCCAAAACTGGCCCCATAAAAGAAACCGGATGTACTTGCTGCCGTCTTTCGACAGCTTTAAAGTGAGAGGTTTGTACTTGTTGTCCGTTCGGGGAACAACTATGTCGCCCTTGCCTTGCGGGTAAACATATACAAGCACAAAGATTAACAATACTAAAATTAAAAAGAACTTTTTCATAATTTTTGGTTTTAAGGTTAGAAGCTCTATTGTTAATTTTTTAACTAATAAAGTTTTTAAAATTTTCCATTAAGAATCAATAAAAATTACACCTGAAAACCAATTATTCAAACATCGGTAGTTTAACTGTAACTGACTGATACAATGAAATAAAAAACCCGGAAAACCATTAAGGCCTCCCGGGTTACCAACAAAACAAACTAAAAACTTATCTTTTGACAAACTGATGGGTTAAAACAACCTCGTTGCCTGATTGTACTTTTATAATATATAATCCTTTTTGCAAGCCGGAAATATCAAAATGCAATGTTTGTTTTCCACTAACCGTATTTCCTGTTTTTTTCAGTATTTCCTGGCCGACAAGATTAACAATGCTGACCATAACGTTTTCGTTCATGTCCGTATTGAGTTCCACATTCAGTATGTTTTGTGCAGGGTTGGGGTAAACCAGCAATTCGCCGTCGTTCTTCTTTTCCCAAATGCCGGTGCAGTTGTCAATGGTTACGCTGAACTCTTCCGATGTGCCGGTGCATCCTGATGCCGACTCTTCGGTAACGGAAATGCTGCCCGTGCCCGGCTC
>CAZMOS010000040.1:0-22604 GCA_964567945.1 uncultured Lentimicrobiaceae bacterium | reverse complement strand
AGTCCGTTGCCGGTGATGGTTCCTGCAGAATCAGGGGATAATGTCCAAACGTAGCTGTCGGCATCATCCGAACCCGAGGAAGTATAATCCGATGTTTCATTGTTGCATACCGTATCTGGTCCTGTCGGATCGCCCGGCTCCAGGGGCGGGAAAAGAATGATCACCTGTATCTGGTCCGTCATTAATTGAGTACAGTTGCCGTTTGAGCCGTAAACAGTGTAATAGCCTTCATCCGTAATAAACCCGAAACTGATCTCACTGCCTGTGCCGTCAACCGTATTCCCGGTAGGATCTCCATCCAGATAAAGCTCATAGCTGACGCCTGTTTCGGAACCATTCAGCGTTATTTCTACACCATCGCCACCCAGGCAATAGCTGCCACCGCCTTCCACGGTAAACACGGAAGGGCTTTGAAATGACGTACCTTCAAAATAGTCTGACCATGTGCCGTCACCACAAAGATTCGTTGCCCGCACCCTGATCGTGAAATCTCCGGTCCAGTTATCGGCTGCTATCAATGTGGCAAGCGTATCTTCCCATGTTAATGTTCCGGCAGCGGCAGGATTAAGTTCCCAGTCATAACTCTGGGCATATTGAACTGCGCCCGTGGTATAAAAATAGCTGTTTCCCGTGCAAACCGTATCGTTTCCTTCAGGTGTGCCGGCCTGTCCGGGAGTTTCCAATACCGTGATGTAATTTGGTTTGGTTTCGGTATCGGTGTTGGTTCCGTCTGAAACGGTCAGGGAAACATCATAAATGCCGGGTGTATTATAAACCACCGAAGGGTTCTGGTCGGTTGAAGTGGAAGGTGTCCCGCCTTCAAATGTCCATGACCAGGAAGTAGCTGCAACTGACAAGTCTGTAAAATTTACGGTACTGCCTGTGCAGGTTGTCGTATTGTCAGCCGTGAAATCGGCAGAAAGCGGCGCCTCTTTTCTGATGATATAACCCTGTGAGCCGCAGGCGAAACCGGTATTATTCTGGGTGTATTTTATTTTATAAATGTGGGACGATCCGCTCCCGTTGTATTCCATTGTCCAGTTGGAACCGCTATCGGTTGTTTTGTAAATATTTTCATCGGTACCACCCAGGTAGGCGCTGTCTGAATTAAACACATGCGCTCCGTAAAGGTTTTCGTACCCTGACGCATACGATGACCAATTGCTGCCGCCATCGGTTGTGGAGAACATTTTGCCGTCTTCGCCTCCGACAACTCCGAAATCACCGTCAAAAGCAACACCAAAGAAATAATATGTGGATGTACCTGTATAATTTACTGACCAGCTCAGCCCGCTATCGGTAGATTTATAGATCTTTTCGTCCAAACCTACAGCATAAAGTGTTGTTGCGCTGGCATAAGTTACATCCTGTAACTCGCTGCTGATCCCGGTAGCCGTTGTCCAAGTGTCGCCACCGTCGCTGGTGACATAAATGGCCGAACCGCCTGCATTCAATACCGACATAGCTACACCATTATTGGAATCCCAAAAATCCAGGTCGCCGAAACGCCAGTTTCCCGAACCTACCGTCAGGGTGGTCCATGATGTACCTCCATCGGTGGTTTTAGCAAAATAATTATTCCATCCGGCAATGAAACCGGTATCGGATGAAATAAACGCGACGGCTTCAATACCATCCAGTGTATTGCCTTCGCCCCCGAGAATTGTTGACCACGTATCGCCACCATCGGAAGTTTTTATAACCACACCATTTGCATTATAGGTATATTTCATCCCGACAGCATAGCCTACGTCATTCTGGCCTGGAGGAAAGCTGATATCATACAGGATATAACTTGTCCCTGTAGTTAACTCTTCCCACGATTGACCAGACATTTTCACGGAACCTAATGTGAAGGTAATCAAAAATAAAAGAATTAATTTTGTTTTCATCTTTTTGTCGTTTTTATAATTTTTGAATCTTTTTGTAACGCATCAAATATTTTTTTTAATGCTCTGTTTTCATTTTTTTTCAGATCACTGATCTCTTCCAGTTCCTCCCTCAGATCCATCTCGTCTTCTTCTTTTTTATACTTTTTGCGCTTCTTTGTCATGTCTCATTATTTTTATGTTGCAAAAGAGCAAAAATGTATTTGTCCAAAACATGGGGGAAAAAGCACTTTAGGGGTACAGAGATGTTACAAAACAGGTACATAAAAACCCAACATCCTTATTATTTTTCACTTACGTGATTTTTAATGTGGTTTTTATGTAAAAAGTTGTGTTAAAACCGGGACAGAAAAGAAGTCAGGCTTTCGTCTTTCGGAAGGTCAAGCTTTTTACGCAAACGGTAGCGGGCCACTTTTATGCTGTTAAGTGATTGGTAAGTAATGGCTGCAATTTCTTTGGTGGTCATGTTGAGTTTAAAGAAAGCACATAAACGTATTTCATTATTGGTCAGGTTGGGATAACGTTCATGTAGTTTTTTGTAGAAATCGGTATGAACCTGCTGGAACCTCACTTCAAACTCATCCCATGAAATCATAGTCGAATTGGATTTAAGTTCATTAATCAGTTCGGAAAGTATTTTCTTGTTTTCGGTTTTTGCGTCAAGGCGTGCTTTTTTCAGTTTTTCGATAATACTCAGGATAAACTCATTTTTTTTCATCAGGTACAACACATAGGTAGCCAGTTCTTTATTTGTATGTTCAAGTTTTTCTTCCAGTCTGACCAGGTCGGTTTCCATTTTCTTTTTCCTGTTTTTTTCGAGCTTTAGCAATAAAACAACAATAGTGAGTGTGAGTAATAGTGCGATGGAAACGGTAAATATGATCCAGATTTTAACTTGCTGGCGCTGAGCCTGTAGCCGGGCATTGTATTCGGCTTCTTTCATTTTCCGGTCAAACTGAAAATACATTTCCGTTTGTGTCAGTTTCCTGATATTGTTTTCATTGAAAACACTGTCAGAATATTTTTTATAAAGCTCATAGTAATCAAGTGCTGTTTCAAAGTTTTTCTGCTTTTTATACAATTCGCTCAAATTTTCTGCTGCCATCGAAATGATCTCGACCTGACCATTTGTTCTTGCAATATCAAGTCCTTTTTTCAGATAATACAACGCTTTTGTTTCCCTGTTCAATTTCAGGTAAACAACACCCAGGTTAACATACGTTTCGGATAAAAACATGGATTTTGACATCATGGACCTGGAGGTATCCGACTGCAGAATTTCCAATGATTTAGATAATGCATGCAAAGCTTCATTATATTTTCCAATCTTTTGTTGCAGTTGGGCAAGTTTAAACAATGCATGAGCTTCTCCGAACTTTAATCCGAAACTTTTAAAAAGGTCATATCCTTTCCTGTAATATTCTTCCGCGATGTCGGTTTTGCCAAGATGGAGGTAAATGGAACCGATGTTTGTGGTCGCCCCGGCAATGTTTATCGTATCATTTTGTTTTTCAAACAAAGAGAGTGCTTTTGAATAATATTCCAGCGCTTTTTCATATTCTTCGAGGTTGATATAAACAACTCCCAGGTTGTTGTATAGCCTGGATAAATAAGCCGAATCATTAACGTCACTTGACAACTTCAGCCCTTCCAGGTAATTGATCATGGCCTCGGGATAATTTCCTTTTTCCACATTCATGTTCCCGATGCTCAGGTAAGTCGCAATCAATTGATTAAACTCACCTGATTGTTTAAGCAGCGGGATGGCAAAAGCGTATTCTTTTTCCGATTTTGACAGACTATCCTGTAAAAACGCAACTTCACCAAGCCGGACATGCGCCAGTCCTGCAAGTTTTTCATTTTTACTGTCATTGGCAAACTGGAGGGCAATCCGTGCATTTTTTTCTGCTTCTGACAGGTCAGCCGTTTTGTATTCCCCGCTCAAATCAAGGTATAACCGGGATTTAACAGCCAGATCGTTTTCATTTTCAATCAGGGCTTTTAGGCTGTCAATCTTTTCCTGGCCAGATACCTGTAAAGTTAAAGCCAAAATAAAAATTAAAAAATGTGGATATGTGAGGTTTTTCAGTGTCATCGTTGTTAATTACATCACGTAATATATCCTGAATTTTATTATAAAACTGATTGAAAAAGGCTAAAGTACTTAAAACATCAACATAAATACATATATTGTATATTCTCAACCTGTGATCCGTTTTTAACCCTTAAACACGAAAATATTGTTTTCTTCAGCACAAAAATTAATGACTATTTTTGAAGCCCTAATCTAAAGCGTTAATCTCATGCTCATCCAAAAAGAAATGAAACTGGCCGATGTGATCCATCACGACCACTTTTTAATTCCGGTAATTAACCGTTTCGGTATTCACCTGGGATTTGGCGACAAAACCATTGATGAACTTTGCAAAGAAAACAATATCAATACAATATTTTTTCTTACGATTTTAAATGCCTATCATGATCATGAATACTTCCCCAAAAAACACCTTCAGAGTTTTCCGGCCAGTTTGCTGGTCAGTTACCTCATAAAATCGCATCAGTATTATCTGGAGGAAAAAGTTCCCGAGATCGAAAACCTGATCAATAATTTATCAGGTGAGACCGATATGGACAAAGAAACTTTAACATTGCTTGAAAATTTCTTTTCGGAATACAAACAAGAATTAATCAGTCATATTCACCGGGAAGAAGACCTGGTTTACCCTTACATTGTTGAGTTGGAAAAAGCGGTTTCCAGCGGAGTAATTCCCGAAAGTGTGTCCAGGCAAATGGCTGATTATCCCATTACTAATTATGAAGCCGAACATGAGAATGTTGAAGAAAAACTGCTTGATCTGAAAAACATTCTCATCAAATACCTCCCGGAAACAAAAGATGACAGGCCGTTTTTTAAGATCCTGAAAGAGTTGTTTGCTCTTGAGAACGACCTGAACGACCACTCGCGGATTGAAGACCTGATACTGGTTCCCAAAGTGGAAGCCATGGAACTGAAACTAAAAGCGATGAAAGGGTAAAAATGGGATACCGGCAAAAAATAGTACTGGTTGAACCTGCTTATCTTATCCGTGCAGGATTAAAGAATATCATCTCCGAGCTTCCCGGCATGTCCGTTGTGGAAAGTTTTGAAGGGAGTGAAGTCCGGCTGGTTGACAAAATCCTTTCCAAAACGCCGGATGTTGTTATCATCAACCCCGATGTTTTTAAAAAAAATGAACTCATCTCATTGATCAATAAGCTAAATAATGAAAACCTGATACTTGTGGGGTTAACCGGGGCGACTACTTCGCCAGGGTGTAAAAGCCATTTTCGCTATTGCCTTGACAGCGGTGAAAGCAAGTATGACCTGCTCGAAGTGTTGAAAAAAGTCAACAGATCATTGCAACCCGAAAACATCGAAAACGAAAACACTGCGCTTACCCAGCGGGAAAAGATCATTTTAAACAGGGTGGTCAGGGGACAAACCACACAGGAAATTGCCGACGATTTGTTCCTTTCGGTACACACGGTGAATACGCATCGTAAAAACATCTCCAATAAACTTGGGATCAAAACCTTGTCGGGATTAACCGTTTACGCACTGATGAACAAAATTGTGGGGATGGATGAAATTGAGTGAATGGGTGGACGGTTCGATTGTTCGATGGTTCATTGCATCCATTCTTCCAATATTCCTAAAAAAGTCTTCTTTGATACAACATTTCCATGTATTTTTGCAGGATATTTGATCGAATTGAATAAGACTATCATAAATGGAACCGATTGGAATATTTTACGGGTCAACCTACGGCATGACAGCCAAAGCTGCAGAAAAGATCAAAAAAGCCTTCGGACAGGCAAAAGTAGAGGTTTACGATCTGAAAACCGTTTCGACTGAGGACATGAAGAAATACAAAAACCTGATATTCGGAACCTCCGCCTGGGGAATTGGTGAAATGCAGGATGACTGGGAAAATTTTATTGATAACCTGAATGATCTTGACTTTTCCAACCGCAAAGTGGCGCTGTTCGGCCTGGGCGACCAGAAAGAATATCCTGAAAGCTTTGTTGACGGCCTGGGCACATTGTATTGCCGCCTGCCTGACAAATCGTGCGTTGTAGGCGAAACCCCGACAGATGGCTACGATTTTTACTTTTCACTGGCTGCACGGGAAGGTAAATTCGTTGGCCTGGTGCTTGACGATCACAACCAGAAAGGCCTGTCAGACGCGCGTATTAAAAACTGGGTGGAAAATCTTAAAAAAGAATTCGTCTAAATTACACCTCATATAGTTTTTCTGCTAATTTTTTAACAAAAAGAATTAATTTTGCTCACTGGATGAAGAGGGGCATAGAACATAACCGTTATCAAAGGGTCATTTACACGTTTATGGCATTGGCTTTTTTCTGGCTTGTCATCGGTGATTTGATCACTTTGCACCAGAAACTTATCTACGGTTTTGACCCCTTCGGACAACATCAGCCTTTTACAAAACCAAACCATTCGGGAAATAAACCCGAAAAAAAAGAAAAAGCCGTCAAAGCAAAGGACAATTCCCATTTTTTCTCATTTACCGGTGTAGCAAATCATGTTAAAATTCAGCCGGTTGTCGTTGATTTTGTTTTCGGCGAGACGTTAGTTGTTTATCACCTTATTTCCACTTTTTCCAGTGTCAGCTCACGGGCACCTCCCCCGGCAGTATAATTCTTTTTATTGCTTTAACCCGATTTACTAATCAGATTTCTACCATGACTTCCCTTTTCCCAAAAACTAATGGGGTAAAGCCAATGTTGTATTGTTTTTACTGAAATTTTGAAAAAGTTCATTTTTTATAATCAAAATCATTTAATCATGAAAAAAATTATTTATTCAATCATCATCTTATTTATCACGGAAACTGTTGCTTTCGGGCAATCAACTCCAACGCGTGATTCGTTAAGTATGGGAGACAAATATGCCAATGACATATTCTATAGTCTGGAAAACGGGGAAATATCTGTTGTTCCCCGCCAAACCTGGGATATTGCCTTCTATACAGCCCGTTTCAGCGCAGGAATTATTATTAATGAAGGTTCAGGAGATCTGCTTTTTACCTATCCCAACGGGGACACGGCAGACTGGGCAAATATTGATACGGCAGGTTTGTCAACATGGCCTCCCATGTACAATTCAAATCAGATATGGGAAGACGGCGCTTTCAATGCAAATGCTACAGGGCATCCCGACTACGGGTGGGGGATTTATAATCCTGTAAATCATAACCTTTATGGTGACTCTCTCTTTATTATTTTTATTCCTGATGCAGGGTATAAAAAATTATGGATTAAAGAGAAAAAATCAGTTGACAACATTTATGTCTTCCGTTTCGCCGACCTTGACGGGACAAATGACCATTCCGTTGAGCTGGATGTCAATCCTTACGTAATGAAAAGGTTTATTTACTACTCTATCAGCAATAACGAAGTTGTTGACAGGGAACCTCCGGCTGAAGACTGGGATATTTTGTTCACCAAATACATTGATTCTGTTCCCAATAATGAGGGCAGTTATTCTCCTTACCTGGTAACAGGCGCCACACTCAATGTGGACATCAAAGCCAATAATTTCTATCCGGTTACGGAAGATTTTAACGACTGGCTTTCCAAGCCGATGGACTCGGCAAAAAACACCATAGGATATGACTGGAAGGAATTTGACATGAATTCATTTTCCTGGACAGTGAAAGACTCCAATTATTATTTTATCAGGAACTTCAAGGATGATATTTACAAACTGAAGTTTATTGAATGGAGTGGTTCGAATACCGGTAATTTTGTCCTTGACAAATGGCTGGTTTCCTTGTCGTCTGTCAATGAACGGCATGTTTTACCTTTGTCACTGAATCTTTTCCCCAATCCTGCATCGGGCAGGTTTATCGTCCGCAGCCAGGAAAATCCGGAAGGCGATGTGATCCTTACGATCATTGACCAGACGGGAAGACAGGTTTACCGGAGTCAGTTCACAGGCAAAGACCTGAATTACGGAATAACCCTGGAAAACCTGAATCTGAAGCATGGATTTTATATCCTGAATATTCAAGGAGACAATTATCTGGGCAGTACCAAATTGTTAATTCAATAAATTGAAAAAAATTCGGATTAATATTCTGATCATTTGTTTGGTTCTGGTTACCGGGATTCCGGTAACCGGCCAAACTTTTGATAACGACCAGCTATACCAGGTTCGTTTATCACTTGTGGACAGTATTACGGGTGAGCCGGTTGCTTTTGCTCATGTCCTGATTGAGAGTACCGGTAAAAAGTCGGGTGTCACCCAGGGAGTTACATCCGATGAAAAAGGGAAAGTTGAATTTTCCACTAAAGTTCCCGTAAAGATCACGGCCACTTTTGTCGGTTATCAACATCTTGTGGACACCGTCAATCCCGGCGAACAAAAGACCTTGTTCATGGTACCCGCCGTTTACAATGTAGATGAAGTTGTGGTTACGGCGCAATATCAGCCTGAAAAGGTTGACAAATCCATTTACCGGATAAAAGTTCTGGGTTCCCAAACCATCAACCAAAAAGCGGCGGTCAACCTGAATGAGATGCTGGCCGGTGAACTGAATATCAGAAGTACACACGACAATGTGCTGGGCTCTTCCATTTCCATGCAGGGACTTCAGGGTGAGCACGTCAAGTTTCTTGTGGATGGTGTCCCGGTGATCGGCAGGCAAAACGGAAACATTGACCTGCAGCAACTCAACCTCCAGAACATTGATCACATTGAAATTATCCAGGGGCCGATGTCAGTGGTTTATGGCAGCAATGCCCTGGCCGGGGTGATCAACATCATCACCAAAGAAAGCGACAGGCAAAAAGTATCGCTCAATGCCGAAGGGTATTACGAAAGTGTGGGAGCTTATAATTTTTCTGGCGGAGGCTCCTATGCGAAAAAGAAAAACAGTTTTATTATTAATGTCGGAAGAAACTTTTTTGACGGGTTCAGCACCAATGATTCCGTTACTCGTTTTCAACAATGGAAACCCAAACTCCAATGGGATGCCGATGGCACTTACATGTATAAAAGCCAGAAAACAAAACTCAAAATCGGCGGCACCTATTTTTATGAAAAAATTCAGGACAAAGGCAATCCGCTGGAAGTGTTTAACTGGGATAAAGCATTTGACAAGTATTATAATACCAACCGTTTTGTCATCCGGGGCGAGATTACCCAGCTTTTCACCGACCGGGCAAACCTGAATATGATAGGAGCTTACTCCTATTATTCAAGAATAAAAAACACTTACCTGAAAGACCTTACCAACCTTGAAGAATCTTTGGTTCCGGAAGAATCGAAACAAGACACGACAAGATTTGACAACATCCTTTTGCGGGGCGATTACAACAATAGTATAAAGAGCGGCAAATTGCAGTACAAAGTGGGCGTTGACCTTAACAGGGAAACGGGATTTGGCAAAAGGATTAAAGAAAACCGCCAGGAGATTGGCGATTACGCCGCTTTTATGAGTTTGAATTATATTCCCGTGCCGGTGCTTAACATTCAGCCCGGATTTCGGGTAATATACAATACCAAATACGCTGCTCCGCTGGTCTATTCGCTGAATGTCAAATGGAACATTACCGAACCGCTTTCCATGCGTTTATCCCTGGCAAAAGGTTTCAGGGCGCCCTCACTGAAGGAGCTCTATCTTGATTTTGTGGACATCAACCACAATATTCATGGCAATGAAAACCTCGAGGCCGAAACTTCTTTAAATGTCAATCTTGCACTCGGATACAACCCGCAACGGCCTGCAGCTTACAATTGGGGATTTGATTTAGGTCTGTTCTATAACCAGATAAATAATAAAATTGAGCTTGTTATGGTGACGGCAGAGCCGTTGTTGTATTCTTACATCAATATTGACAAATATTACACCCAGGGATTTGAACTCAATTTCAACAACAGCATATACCCGTCGTTAAGATTAAGGGCCGGCGTTGCACTTACGGGCCGTAAACAGATTGATGTTGCCATTTCGGGGACACAAAAATTCCTTTACAGTACGGATGTTACTTTACAGGCAAATTATGTCTGGCAAAAAACAAAAATTAATTTTTCAGTATTTTATAAGTACAATGGCGCCTATCCCCAACTGATACTAAATGATGATGAACAAACCGAAATAGTTACCCTGGAGCCATACAACAGCCTCGACATCAGCATGAACCGATGGTTCTGGAAAAGACAGATCAATGTTCAGGTGGGTGGAAAAAATCTTTTTAACAATACGGATATACTCACAAGCGGCGGTAGTGGTGGCAGTGGGGGAATACATACAGGCGGCGGTGGTTCTGTACCGGTTAACTGGGGAAGAACATTTTTTATCAGAGTCCGTTATAGTTTCAACCGTTAAAACAAATAAGATGTTTAAACATATAATAATATTTCTTTTTATTGCTGTCGGGCTTACCTCCTGTTTCAAAGAAGATGAGCCTATCCCGCCACATGATAAGGGCGACGTGAAACAGGAGATCATCCCGTTGACACAGTATTATGTCAATCAGGTCTATTTTAACCTTTACACCGGCGAACAGGTGAGCATAAACCAGAAAAATGATTTTGACCTTTCGTTTTC
Organism: uncultured Lentimicrobiaceae bacterium; assembly: GCA_964567945.1. Classification (GTDB taxonomy): domain Bacteria; phylum Bacteroidota; class Bacteroidia; order Bacteroidales; family F082; genus JAADID01. Next base: position 12,097 of record CAZMOS010000040.1, on the reverse strand, counting down.
CTGCGCCGATACTGCTTACATTATCCGTTTAAACACAGCATCATTTATGAAAGCAGCAGTGACTGAATTTTCGGACCTCACCCAGGTTTCAGATACGATCGGCCTGCGATGGAAATTCGACAAGTCCGACGGCAACCCCGATTCCACGGCTTTTGCCGGTTGGATAAAGGTCACCGGAACCGATACGGTCTATTTAAACCGGGTTTATGTGATCAACCGGGGGCTGGACGAAAATGGCTTTACACTGGGGTTGAGAAAAATTATTTTTCACAGTTTGAAAAACGGAGTTTATCATTTTACCTGGTCAAACATGGACAATTCGGAAACCACCGATGCTTATGTAAAGAAAAACCCCGGGTACAATTACACTCAGTATAGTTTTAATGACGGAGGAAGCGTAAAACAGATCGAGCCCGAATCGGATGACTGGGATCTGCTGTTTACACAATATACCACATTGCTTTTTACCAATGAAGGGGATCCCTATCCATATATAGTGACCGGTGTGCTGACCAATCCCGGAACAGGTGTTGCCTTCGACACAACCATGACGTTTCAGGATGTTACACTTGACGATGTTTTGTTTCTGGAGTACAGCACCGATGCGGACAAAATTGGTTACGACTGGAAGGAGCTTTACGGTGACATCAACGGCGGCGATTATTATTACAAAACCAAACCGCATTACAATTATTTTATCCGAAGTAAAAGAGGGATATTTTACAAATTAAGGTTCACCGGTTTCTATGACCCCGACACCGGGGAGAAAGGGTATCCTGCTTTTGAATACCAGCGGTTGTAATTTTTTTTGCATTTTTTGCCATTCAGGAAAAAGTAAAGAAAGAGTAAAGAATTTGATACATTTGTCCCCGTTATGCTACTCAATTACATTACATGGGATGTAAGCCCTGAAATTTTCAGAATACCGGACCATGTCTGGCTTATTGGCGGATTTGCTGTCAGATGGTATGGGCTGCTGTTTGCCCTGGCTTTTGTCGTGGGTTACATCATCATGCAAAAGATTTTCAAGAACGAAGGGCTTTCCGGCAAAATGCTGGATGAGCTTTCCACCTACATGATCATTTTTACCATTGTGGGCGCCCGGCTTGGGCATGTATTCTTTTATGAGCCGGGGTATTACCTGTCCCACCCCCTGGAGATACTGATGATCTGGAAAGGGGGGCTTGCCAGCCACGGTGCTGCCATCGGCATACTTGTCGGGCTTTACTTCTTTTCAAGAAAAAACCATAAACCGTTCATCTGGATCATGGACAGGATCGGAATTGTCGTGGCGTTAGGCGGGGCATTCATCCGTACGGGAAACCTTATGAACTCGGAAATCTTCGGCGATGTCACCACCCTGCCCTGGGGTTTTAAATTTGTGAGGTTCTACAATCCGGCTTTTGCCGCCGATCCCCGTCATCCGACTCAAATATATGAAGCTCTCAGTTATCTGGCTCTTTTTTTCTTTCTTTACCGGTATTACTGGAAACACAAAGGACAACCCCGCCCGGGTACATTATTCGGCTATTTCCTGATCGTTCTTTTTGCCGCCCGTTTTTTAATCGAGTTTATAAAAATACCTCAGGTTGGTTTCGAACAAAACATGGCCCTTGACATGGGTCAGTGGTTAAGCATTCCTTTTATTCTGGCAGGAATTGCCCTGCTGATCTGGTCAAAAAAGAAATACAAAACGGCAGAAAGTTAGCCTCCCCTGCTTTAAGCGTCCATGCTTAAAGCCATATGAAACAAGATTTTATTGACAATAGCTCCGATTGGTGAGGACACCAACCGGGGGGGAAAGAATGCAACAACTCTACTTATTTCATATTGAATCTCGAGAAATTATCGAAAAGTTGCTTTTCCAGCTTTTTTGATAACTCCGTCTGTTTATAATGGTCGGTTATCTGTTTAAGCCGTTGAAAAACAGCCATCGCTTCCTGGATATTGTCGCTGTAATAATCCCTGAATTTGTTACTCAGACCAAAATAATAATCAAGGTCTTCGCTGTACCGGTCAGCAATTTTTTCCACCACATCATTTCCTTTATCAATAGCACCTGCTTTATAATAATTGTCTGCCCAGGTGAGCATGTAATAATCAAACGGGAATTTCTTTTCCGGAAAGAAATATAAACCTTTGTCCATAGCTGCCACCGCTGAATCCGGTTTGTTTTTGTCGTTCAGTGCCTGGGCCAGCCGCACATAATTTTGTTTCATGATACCCACGGTTCTGGCGCTTTCACGGTCAACAGTAACATCATCTTTATTCAGTCTTCCCCAACGTACCTTATCATTCATCAGTACCTCATACGACCGTTCGGCATCCACACCCCCGACCCTTGAAATGTATTCAGGTGCCGGATAAGGTTTAAAACGGTAAACAACCCCTTCGAGGTGGCAATATTTATCAATGTCGAACACCCCGCTGACGCTGCTGGGGTTGGCAAAATAGATGGGCCGTTCCCAGTTGTTGGTGGCAATAATATCAAGTAACATCAGATCATTGCGATATAGTGCATTTTGTTTGACATCCCATTTGATAGTATCTACTATTTTATCAGCAAATTCGGGCCTTACGGTTCCTGTTTTCAGAACCTGTTCTTTGTTAATCGGAAGCATTAATTTTTTCGTAGGCAGGTAATCAACCCATGTCCCGTCATTCAATTGAACCTGTGACCGTTTGTCAGTGCTTTTTATAAAATTAATGGCATCCTTTATATCAGCTCTGTCCTGATAACGCTGAAAAACAGGCAGGTAATTATGTGTGCCTTTGTCATAAAATTCCCGTGGAATTGACAATGGCAGCGGATCGGAGTCATAAACCTTGTTGAACATTTGGTTCACATACCAGTCGCCCGACGAAAGCATATAATTTACCACACGCACATCCGTACGTATTCCTTCCACTTCCTGAACGTACCAAAGGGGGAAAGTGTCGTTATCGCCGTTTGTAAACAGAATGGCATTGGGTTCGCACGACTCGAGGTACATTCGTGCAAAGTCGCGTGCTGAGTATTTTCCCGAGCGGTCGTGTGCTTTCCATCCCTGCTGTCCCATGATGACCGGCACAAGCAAAAAGCTGACTACTGTAACTACAACAGCAGAAGCCGATCTGTTTTTCATGACTTTGATCAACATTTCCCACAGAGCCATCACTCCCAGCCCGATCCAGATGGCAAAAGCATAGAATGAACCCGCATAAGCATAATCCCTTTCACGAGGCTGCATCGGGGTTTGGTTCAGGTATATAATAATGGCGATGCCTGTCATGAAAAACAACAGGAACACCACCCATGTATCGCTTCTGCTTTTGTTCAGTTGATAAAAGAACCCCAAAAGACCGAGCAGGAAAGGCAGGAAAAAGAATGTGGCATGAGCCGGGTTTTGCATACTTCTCGGTAAATCTTGCTGGTCACCCAATCGCCACCTGTCAATAAAATTAATGCCGCTGATCCAGTTTCCGTGGTCAATCTCACCCTGGCTTTCTATGTTGTTTTGCCTTCCCACAAAGTTCCACATGAAATACCTGAAATACATGTGTCCGATCTGATAGGTAAAGAAAAATTTCAGGTTTTCACCAAATGTCGGCTTATAGACTATTTTGGATGTCCCGTCCGGTTGCATCACTTTTATCGGAATTCCTTTGGTCCCTCCGTATTGTTTATAGAGTGTGATATGCGATGGTTTCTGGCTGCTCCACATCCTTGGGAAAATGGTCATAAACCGTTCGTCATACACCGGTATTGTTCCTTTACGATCATCCTTTATTACATATTTTCCAAGTTTTTTATCTTTTTCATAAACCGGCTTTCCGTCTTCCGATCCAATCCGTGGCGCATTGTAATAAGGGCCGTAAACCAGCGGCCACGTCCCGTATTGTTCCCTGTTGAGATACGATAGCAGACTGATGGCATCTTTCGGGTCGTTTTCATTAATGGGTGTATTGGAATTGGCTCTGATCACAAGAATGAAAAATGATGAATAACCGATCAGGATGAAAACCAATGCCAGAATAACCGTATTCCATACAACCTTACCGTGTTTCCGGGTATATTTCAGGCCCCACAGGATGGCGCCAACGATCAATACAAAATAAACAATGGTACCGGAATTAAAGGGCATCCCCAGAGTATTGACAAAGAAAAGTTCAAAGTTACCTGCCAGTTCAACAATTCCCGGAATAATGATGTACATGATGATGGCAAGGATAAAAACCGAAATAATACCTGCGGCAATAAAACCTTTGGTTGAGTATTTATACCGTTTGTAATAATAAACATACACGATAGCAGGGATGGCAAGTAAGTTAAGCAGGTGAACACCGATTGATAGTCCGATGATATAGGCAATAAGTAAAAGCCACCGGTAGCCGTGACGTTGGTCGGCAACTTCCTCCCATCTTAAAATAGCCCAGAAAACCACCGCCGTAAATAAAGATGACATGCCGTACACCTCACCTTCCACAGCTGAAAACCAGAATGAATCGGTAAAAGTGTAAGCCATAGCGCCAACGATGCCGGCACCCAGAATGATCAGCGCCTTATCCTTGGTCATGCTGCCGTTGCCATTCTTTGCAACGATCTTTTTGGCCAGCATCGTGATCGTCCAGAAAAGGAACATAATGGTCAGCCCGCTGGATAATGCAGACATCGTATTGACCATCAGGGCAACCTTTTGTACATTACCGAAAGCCATTAACGAAAAAAATCTTCCCAGCAACTGGAAAAACGGTGCCCCCGGCGGGTGTCCTACCTGAATCTTGTAAGCTGTTGCAATGTATTCTCCACAATCCCACCAGCTTGCCGTGGGCTCAAGTGTGAGAAAAAAAACCATAGTAGCGATGGCGAACATGATCCATCCTACTATATTATTTACCCTTTTAAAATTATCCATTTGGAATTATAATGGTGATTACTAACTTTACTTGGCATGGCGAAAATAAGATATTTAACAGAACACTTTTTTAAAAACTTCTACTATTTTAACAGAAATTAATTTTTTTAATTTACAATTCAAAAATGACGTATCTTTGCACCCCGATTGTCCGATGGTGTAAAGGTAGCACTGCAGATTTTGGTTCTGCCTGTCCAGGTTCGAATCCTGGTCGGACAACTGTACGGAAGCATTAACGCGAGGGGACAAAAGTCCCCTATTTTATTGAATAAATGATTAAGAAAGAAAAAATAGTTCAGGTTGCGGAGAGTTATCTCGATGACAAGGATATGTTCATCGTGAAACTGACAGTAAGCCCCAACAACCTGATCAATTTGTTTATTGACGGTGACCATGGAGTTACTATTGACGACTGTGTGGCACTCAGCAGGTTTCTCGAACAACATTTCGACCGCGATGTGGAGGATTACGAATTGCGCGTTTCTTCTGCAGGCGCTGACCAGCCGTATGTCAATTTACGGCAATACAAAAAGAATTTAGGGAGGCAGGTTGAGGTAATCACTACCGAAGGGAAAAATATTAAAGGAAAACTTCTGAAGGCAACCGCTGATCACATTGAGATCAGCCCGGAAACTAAAAAAGGCAAAAAAACGGTTTGGGGCCAAAGTTTACAAATCCCGATGGATGAGATCAAACAAACAAAAACAGTAATAATATTTTAAAAAACTAATAAAAACAGAAAAAGATGGATAGCATTAATCTGGTTGAAACTTTTTCCGAATTCAAGGAATTCAAAAACATTGACAGGGAAACGATGATGCGCATTCTGGAAGATGTGTTTCACAGCATGCTCATCAAAAAATTCGGAGAGGAAAGCAGCTTCGACATCATTGTGAATATTGATAAAGGCGACCTGGAGATCTGGCACAACCGTGAAATTGTGGAAGATGGCAAAGTGGAAGACGAAAATCTACAGATATCGTTCTCCGATGCCATCAAAGTAGAACCGGATTTTGAAGTGGGTGAAGAATTTTCAGAACAGATCTTTCTGGAAGACTTCGGCAGGCGCGAGATACTGACCATACGGCAGAATCTCATTTCCAAGATCATGGAGTACGAAAAAGACAGTATTTATAAAAAATATAAAGAGCGTGTAGGTGAGATCGTTACAGGAGAAGTTTATCAGGTCTGGAAAAAAGAGATACTGGTTCTGGACGATGAAGATATTGAACTTATCCTGCCTAAATCGGAACAAATTCCATCGGACTACTACCGGAAAGGCGATACCATCAGAGCGGTTGTTTCAAAAGTGGATATGCACGGCAGCAACCCGGTCATCATCCTTTCGCGCACCTCACCGGTTTTTCTCGAAAGATTGTTCGAATCCGAAGTACCTGAAGTTTACGATGGGCTGATCACGATCAAAAACATTGTACGGGTTCCGGGAGAAAGGGCAAAAATTGCCGTTGAGTCTTATGATGATCGCATTGACCCGGTGGGTGCCTGCGTGGGAATGAAAGGTTCAAGGATCCACGGGATTGTACGTGAATTGAAAAATGAAAATATTGATGTAATCAATTACACTACAAACATTCCGCTATTTATTCAGCGGGCCTTGTCACCGGCCAAGATCACTTCGATCAATGTGAACGAAGAAACAAAAAGGGCTGAAGTTTATATGAAACCCGACCAGGTTTCACTGGCTATCGGAAAAGGCGGATACAATATCAAGCTGGCCGGAAAACTCACAGGTTTCGAAATTGATGTCTATCGCGACACGGACCTTGACTCCGAAGATGTGGACATTCAGGAGTTTGACGATGAAATTGATCAGTGGATCATTGACGATTTAAAGTCAATAGGTTGCGATACTGCGAAAAGCGTACTCGAACTGGATATTGAAGAGTTAATAAAACGAACTGACCTCGAAGAAGAAACCATTCGCGAGGTGATCAGGATACTAAAAGCAGAGTTCGAATAAATTCTTAATTTTGCGGGATTTTACAAAAACACAAGTTAATTTTTAAGGGAAATAATTTTATGGCCGAATTACAAAGACCGATCAGGTTAAGCAAAGCTGCTAAAGAATTCAACATCAGCCTGGATACGATTGTTGAATTTCTTTCTTCGCATGGCTTTACGGTTGAGAGAAATCCCAACTTCAAGCTTGATCAGGTCATGTACAGCAAACTGTCTGATGAATTTGAGCAGGAAAAGGCAGTCAGGGAAATTGCTTCCAAAAAAGGCCTTGAGTACATCGGCAAAGAAACTATTTCTCTGGAGGACATCCCTAAAAAAGAAAAAGAAGAAGAGGAAATTATCCCGGTTGATATTGAGTTTCCTGTTGATAAAAGCAATGAGGTTGTACAACCTGTAAAACCCGAAACAAAAGAACCTTCAAAACCGGTTCCCGAAAAAACAACCGAAACGCCTGAAACCCGGGTGAAAGAAGAAAAAACGGCTGAAGTCAAAACTGCTGAAAAAAAAGAGGAAAAAGAATCCAAAGCTGAAGATGCCGGAGGCCCGAAAATCATTGGAAAAGTTGACCTTGAAGGCATGAACATGCGGACAAGGCCAAAAAAACAGCCCAGGGAAACAAAGAAAAAGAAAACAGAAAGAAAACAAAAAGAAGAAACTAAAAAAGCGGCTAAAGAAGAAATCAAAACGGAAGCCAAAGAAGAAGTCAAAACGAAAACAACTCCGGAACCCGTTCAGGAGCAACCTGTGAAAGAGGAAAAGACTGCCGTAGCTGCAACGGAAGAAGTTAAAAATAAAACAGAAAAGGACGAGAGCAATTTTATACCCACAACTGTTGAAAAACTGTCAAAGCCGAAAGTAGTTGATAAAATTAAGCTGCCCGAAAAAACAAAGCACGCAAAAAAGAAACCGGTAGCTTCTTCGTCAGATCAACCTGAGGCACATAAGAAAAAGAAGAGAAAAAGAATCAAACCCAAAGTCGGTACGGCAGAACGCGAAAAAGTTGGTAAAGCAGGACATCATAAAGAGAGAAAAAGAGTTGCCAAACCGGAACCTTCGGAAGAGGAAATCCAGAAACAGATCAAGGAAACCCTTGCCAGGCTTGCTCCTTCAGGAAAATCAAAAGCATCGAAACATCGTCGTAAAAAACGGGAGCATGTCTCCCAGTTGATGAAAGAGGCCGACATACGTGAGGAAGAAAACAAGACCGTACTGCGGACAACCGAATTTATTTCGGCCAATGAGCTGGCTAATATGATTGACGTCAACGTGAACGAGGTCATCAAGAGTTGCATGCAATTGGGTATTTTCGTTTCAATCAATCAACGCCTTGATGCAGAAACCATTGTGCTGGTGGCTGAAGAATTTGGCTATGAAGTAGAATTTGTGGATGCCGAAGAAACCGAAAAAGTTGAGATAGAAGAAGAACCCGACAACCCGGAAGACCTCGAGCCGCGGGCCCCCATCATTACCGTTATGGGTCACGTTGACCACGGTAAAACCAAATTACTTGATTATATCCGTAAAACAAATGTTGTGGCTGACGAAGCCGGGAGCATCACACAGCATATCGGGGCTTATGAGGTTACCTTGAGCAACGGCAAAAAGATCACCTTCCTCGATACACCCGGACATGAGGCTTTTACGGCCATGCGCGCCAGGGGAGCTAAAGTTACTGATATTGCCATCATAGTCATTGCTGCCGATGACAGCGTAATGCCGCAAACAAAAGAAGCCATCAACCACGCAAGGACTGCCGGCGTGCCGATTGTTTTTGCTTTTAACAAAATGGACAAACCGGGCGCCAATGCCGATAAGATCAGGGAACAGCTTTCGACAATGAATATACTTGTTGAAGAATGGGGAGGAAAATTCCAGTCACAGGAAATATCAGCCATTACCGGCGCGGGTATCGAAGAGCTTCTTGAAAAAGTACTGTTAGAGGCCGAAATTCTTGAACTGAAAGCCAACCCGAAAAAACAGGCGAAAGGTACGATCATTGAAGCCAGTCTGGATAAAGGACGCGGTTATGTTGCCACCGTGCTTGTGCAGGATGGTACCTTACATAAAGGAGACATTGTTGTGGCAGGACCGAATTATGGCAAAATAAAAGCCATGTTCAATGAAAGAAATCAAAAAATGGACAAGGCAGGCCCTTCCACTCCCGTGGTTATTCTGGGATTAAATGCTGCACCCCAGGCCGGTGAGGTATTTTTTGTCATGCAGGATGAAAAGGAAGCCAAAAATTTAGCCTTGAAAAGGCAACGGCTCATGCGCGAACAAAGTTTCCGTACACAGAAACACATTACGCTGGATGAAATCGGTCGCCGCCTGGCTATCGGTGATTTCAAAACACTGAATCTAATTGTCAAAGGAGATGTTGAAGGATCAGTCGAAGCTTTATCGGATGAATTGCTTAAACTTTCTACCGAAAATGTCCAGATCAACATAATCCACAGGGCCCCGGGAGCCATCACCGAATCGGATGTCATGCTGGCTTCAGCATCCGACGCCATCATCATCGGATTCCAGGTACGCCCCACACCGCAAGCCCGTAAAGTGGCTGAAAAAGAGCAAATTGACATACGTCTCTATTCGATCATTTACCAGGCAACCGAAGAGATTGCCGATGCCATCAAGGGTATGCTTACTCCGAAAATGGAAGAAAAGATCACGGGCAACGTGGAAGTCAGGGAAGTATTCAAGATCACAAAAGTCGGCACCGTTGCAGGTGGATACGTGCTTGACGGAAAGATCACCCGGAATACGAAAGTCCGACTGATCAGGGACGGCATTGTCATTTATACAGGATACCTGGGTTCCCTGAAACGTTTCAAAGATGATGTGAAAGAAGTAAATGCCGGTTACGAATGTGGTTTGAATATTGAGAATTTCAACGACATAAAAGTAGGCGACATCATTGAAGGGTTTGAAGATGTTGAGGTTTAATTCCTGAAATTACTTTTTATATCCTCCAGAACCCCCTCAAAGTGATGATAAATCTCCTCATTCTCGTATCTCAAAATTTTAATCCCCAATCCCCGGATAAAATCATCTCTCTTCTCGTCATATTCACTGCCTGCAAGAGTAAAATGTCCGGCGCCATCCAGTTCAACAGCTAGTTTTTCTGACGGACAATAAAAATCCGTCACATATTTCCCAATGCTGTGTTGTCTTCGGAACTTCCTACCTTCCAGTTGCTTGTTTTTCAGCGCTGACCAAAGAATCGCCTCTGCAGGTGTCAGATTATTTCGCAACTCCTTGCGGAAACTTTTCAATCTTTTTCTATTGAAAATCCTTTTTTCCGGCATAATCACAAAAATAACAATTATTGTCAAAACCACCTCTGATCAAATACAAACAAACAAGTCGTTTGTATTTGATCGTCCCCTCCTTTAGAAAGGAGGGGAGTTCGTCAAGCTTCCAAATATTACTTTCGAGAAATAGACTTGATTTATGCAATCAACTCCTCCCCTTCTCAAGGGGAGGTGTCCGAAGGACGGAGGGGTTATAACCCCTATAAAATCATGTGTCCAAAGGATGGAGGGTTTCCTACCTGGCTCTTTTCAGCTTTTCTTCACTGAACATAAGCGGAAGCAGGTTTTCTATTCCATCAACTGCCTGTGTATATCCGTTCTGACCGTGCATGATTATCCTGATCTTTTTTTTCTGCCGTGTTTCAATCTCGGCAATAACCTGCCTGCATGCCCCGCAAGGAGCCACCGGATAATCCACCGGAAAATTATCGGCATCTGCACTGATGGCTATGGCTTTTACATCCACATCCGGATACCTTGAGTTGGCATAAAACAGTGCGACCCGCTCGGCACACAAACCGGAAGGGTAAGCCGCATTTTCCTGGTTACTACCCGTGATGATCTCACCATTGGCAAGATAGACGGCTGCCCCCACATGGAAACCCGAATAAGGAGCATAAGATGTGTTTATGGTTTGTTGCGCAACCTCTAATAATTTTTTGTCTGTGTCAGGCAAAGGTTCTCCACCCGAAAATTCTTCAATATTTATCTGGATTTTTCTGATTTTCATCCCGCCTTGTTTTCGGGCTAAATTAGAAAAGTTTTATAACATGGATACTTCGTTTGGGAATTTACGATGTCGTTCCGGAATTCAACTTTTGGTTGCCAAAAAGAAACAAGGTATAGAAAAAAGCAAAAAGCGTGACACCTGCCTGGGTTTCAAGGGTATCGTCAGATAGCATAGACCAGATGATGATGATAAAAAATGTCAGGAAGAAATAATCGGAAAAACGCCGGAGCTGTATCGGAGGATACAGCAAGGCAAACCAGAACCAAAGAAATCCGAACACTCCGAAAGTGATGAAAATGCTCAGAAACTGGTTATGGGCATGAAACATAAACTGCTGATCCAGACTGGAGTTCATCAGTTTATATTGATTGATCAATGAATCCTCAATGTCGCCTGTACCCACTCCAAGCCAGAAATGTTTTTTCAGCAGATACCATGATGCTTTCAGGTATTCAACACGCTGCATGATGGAACTGCCACTGGGATCGCCTGTCTTTTCATAAACTTCATAACCCATCAGGATTTTCATTATACGGGTTCGCAGTCCGGGATTTTTAATGTAATTGTAATTCGCAACGCCCTGTTCTATCATTCGTACATCCCAGTCGGTAAGTGCGTTGACACCCGATGCATCCTTACGCAATCCTTTGGATGTCAGGTAACGGATAAGTGTTTCTTTCAGCTGATGCTTTCCTTCGGGACGGGAATTGTAATCATATTTGCTTCTTTTGTTCCATGCTTCCTTCATCTCCGGTTCGCAAATATACAAACCCACATAGTGCCCTCCCTCGATACCTCTGTTGATAGTGTCATAAGTGTAAGGATTTCCCAGTGCCGTATATTTATCCAGTGTGTCAGCATTGATGGCCGGTGCAATAGATACCTCAATAATAGTGTTTTTTACATAAAGAAAAAGCAAAAGCGGAATGACAACCGCAAAAGCCAGAGTGGCAATTTTCAAAACAACATATCTGGTTTTGAACAACAGCCACAACAGATAAGCCACTGTGATGATCAGCATTACACCTAGGCTGGTCAGCGATTCGAGCAGTATAAGAAAAACAACCAGCCACACCGCCACAATGGCAAAGACAATCTTATGCCAAGTCCTGCACTTATTATCATGAAACAAGAAGTAGATCATTCCAAAAAATGAAAGTAAAGCATTCAACACAAAA
>CAZMOS010000039.1:0-24811 GCA_964567945.1 uncultured Lentimicrobiaceae bacterium | reverse complement strand
AAATGACCTGATTGCCGGAACTTATGGCCGGGGAATGTATATTACGAATATCAATTGGTTGCAACAGATGAAACCTGAGGTTCCGGAACAGGATATCTGGTTTTTTGATATTCAACCCAAACCCGTTCGCAATGTTTCGGATGCTGCATTCTGGGGAAATAACAATCTGATGGGCGACAGTCATCTTTTTACACCCAATGAACCCAACGGTTTACGGTTTGATTATTGGTTGAAAAAGGAACTGAAAAATGACCCGGAATTTTTTATCTTCAATGAAACCGGCAAGGCAATGGATACAATTTCTGGCTACAATAAACCGGGGATCAATACGGTGAGGTGGTACACCTGGGACCAGCCCCCCGGAACTTATAAAGTCGTGATGAAAGCAGGGAAAACCGAAATTGAAAAATACGGGATATTGAAGCCGCGGATTGTTTATCCGATAAAATAACTACAACCAAACCTGTCAGGTTTTTGAAACCTGACAGGTTTAAATAAACGATATAAATAAACTATTTTGATATGCAATCAATAACAACATTAGAAGAAGGGAATCATTATCACATTTATAATCGGGGTATTAACGGGGAAGATCTTTTCCGTGATGAGGAGAATTATGAATATTTTTTAAAATTGTATGAAAAACATATCAATCCTGTAGCGAAAACCTTCGCGTGGTGTTTAATGAAAAATCATTTTCATTTTTTAATTAAAATTAAAAATATTACAAACCTGACAGGTTTAAAAGATGATATAAAAATAAAACCACCCCATCAATATTTTTCAAATTTATTTAACGCTTATTCAAAGGCGATCAACAAACGTTACAATCGCCACGGAAGTTTATTCGAACGACCGTTCAAAAGAAAACTCATTGACAGCGAGGAATATCTGCAAAGTGTTGTTGTTTATATTCATAACAATCCTGTTCATCACGGTTTTGTAAATGATATTTCTGATTGGAAATGGAGTTCATATTCGACTTTTTTATCTCCTAATCCGATCATCGCGAAGCGACTGGAAGTGATAGAGATGTTTGATGATCTTGATAATTTTATTTACGTACATCAACAAAAGATGGATCTGACGGAAATGGAAAAGTTTTTGGAAATTGATGATATTTAAAATATTACAAAGACCTGACAGGTTTTTAAAACCTGTCAGGTCTATAGAAAAAATGAAAAAGAAACATACCTTAAAATACTTTCTCCTGACCCTGTTATTGATTATTCTGGGGCTGGCGTTTTATCCGGCGCCGCAACCGGAACCGGTACGGTACATTGACAGGGCAACCGGAGACACAATAACCGAAAAGATCGCCGGAGAGGGGTGGCTGGTGTGGCTTTACGACGATCCGGTGGGTGAGGCTACCTTATATACCTTGGTGAAAAGGAAATTCGTTTCTTCACTGTACGGCAAAATGATGGACAGTCACCGGTCGGCGAAAAAGATCGAACCGTTCATCGAAGAGTATAACATTAATATGAAGGAAGTCCAAAAGCAGGAGTTTGAAACCTTCAACGATTTTTTCATCCGTAAACTCGAAAAAAGCGCCAGGCCAATAGACACAGGCGTTTTCGTAGTAGTCTCACCAGCCGACGGTAAATGCCTGGCGTATGCAGATATCCAAAACAGCGATTTCATCATCAAAGGACACCGGTTCAATGTCTTTTCATTTCTGGAAGATACGATCCTGGCCCGAAAATATGATGACGGCAGTATGATCGTTATCCGCCTGGCGCCTTACGATTATCATCGCTTTCATTTTCCCGTCAGCGGAAAGGTTTCCCCGGTTGTGAAGATCAAAGGGTATTATTATTCGGTCAATCCCATCGCTTTGCGCAAGATGGCGGACATCTTTTGTATGAACAAAAGAGAATATGTCACCATTTCCAACCCGGAATTTGGAGATATGATCATGGTGGAGGTAGGGGCCACCATGGTGGGAAGCATTGTTCAGACTTACAAGGGCGGTACCGTGAAAAAGGGTCAGGAAAAAGGCTATTTCAAATTTGGTGGCTCTACCATTGTTCTCCTTTTTGAGGAAGATAAAATCCTTATTGATCAAGACTTACTGGGTAATACTGCCAGACATTTTGAAACTTCGGTTAAAATGGGAGAAAGGATTGGAGTGACGAATGACGAGTGAGTGACCTTCCAGAGTACGCCTTGGGCGTACCTGGAAGAGTCATTGAGAGAAGCGGTATAATGGAATGTTGGAAAGATGGACGGTTGGTTTCATCTGTTTTTTTGAATACCGGATACGAACACAGCATGTTTTGTAAATAATTAACAGGTATCAGTCTGTGGTTGTATTATTTTTGCAAAAAAATTAAAATCTTTTTCCCGGTAAGGAATAGCATTTGTTTATGAAAAAGTTGTTTTTCACTTTTCTTGTTTTTTCACTGTTTGTTTCGACTGGTTTTTCACAGGATTCGCTCACGGATAAGGCGTGGAATAAACAACAAAAAAGTTTTTTAATTCCCGGAAGGCCGTGGACATTTGAGGTGCCTATATGGCTCCCCGGATTTGCCGGAAGTTTTGCTTATGGTGATGTATCACTTGAAGGTGAAGATGGTATTGACCCTGAACATCCCATTGAGCCACCACCAGGCGGGGATTTTGGTAAAATCATTTCAAGATTATTTACAAAAGACTGGTATCTGAAATTTTTTTACCTCACAAAAATATCGTATGAGAATAAAAACTTTCTTGTGCAGTTGGATGGCATTGCCGGTGCCGTGGGAAGTTCGGTAAAGTTTAATTACAATGATAAACAGGTAGATATTATTATCTGCAGTCATTGTTTTCTGATTCAGCGACACAACGGCATAGGTACGGTTTCTTAACCGGTAGCCCAATTCGTTTTGCCTGTCGGAATAAGTGAGATACCTCATTTCAAAACTGGTTAGGTTGGTGATGTACTATTTCTTCAGGGTATTTGTTGCTGCCCGGAATCCGATATGGGGCCTGTATTCATAGCTGCGGAGATTTTCATTTTGTTTTACACCGGCAACATAAACCCCTTCACTGGCTTCAAAAAAACGATGGAATTTATATACACACGTAATATTATATGTTACCTCATTCCAGGGTTTATCTTTCGAAAGCAACACATTAAAGGAAACCAAATTCCTTAAAGCCCACTGTTCATTGATGTTCCATCCCACATAAAAATTACTCCATATTTGAGGCCTGATACCGCTTTGGGCGTATATACCGGAAAACCCAAATAAACACATTAGTGTAATAATTATTGTAAGTCTTATTTTTATCAGGTTTTGCAATGAGGTGATTGTTTATTTTCCCGTAACGGTTTTTTAAAACGGCTGCAAAAGTAAATGTTTGCAGAACGTCGTTTTATTATTTGGAAATTATTTTTGTTAAAACAATCTGCAGGAAGCGAATTCTGAAAGATCATTAAAAAAATTCCGTAAAAAGGTAGGGTAAAACATAACTTGTACGGTGTATGGGTGTAAAAACTTTAAAATTATACAATCATGAAAACAAAAATCAAACTTTTCGCAGTTTTATTTATCGGATTAGCTGTAGCTCTTACATCATGTAATAAACAAGATGAAAACAGCCCGGCAACCGATAATAACACAAACTATTCAAAAGACAATTCTCTTGCAGAGAGCGTCTATGACAACGTGACCAACATTGCCAACGAGGCTTACGATTATGCCAGTAGCGGTTATCAGAAATCTACCGATGGAGGCTGGTTATATCTGAGTGATTGTGCAACGGTTACCCTCGACACAACGGTTATGCCCCGTGTACTGACCATTGATTTCGGAGAGGAAAACTGCCTTTGTGGCGACCTCAAATACCGCAGGGGAAAGATCATCGTTACTTTTACAGGCGGTTACAGACATCCCGGCACTGTCATCAACATAAACTTTGAAGACTATTATGTGAATGACAACAACGTGGACGGTACCAAAGTGATTACCAACATGGGATTGAACGATGCAGGAAACCTGTATTACAACATCAGTGTTACAGGTGTAATTCACCTTTCACTCGACAGGGGAACGCTGAGCTGGAACTCAACACGTGTGCGTGAATGGACAGAAGGTGTTGACACACGCAAACTGCGCGACGATGTTTACCTGATCACGGGAAGCGCCACAGGCATCCGGGCAAACGGACATACTTGGGAAATGGAGATCACAAACCCGTTGCGTAAGGAATTGAGTTGCAGGTACATCGTTTCCGGAACCGTTGAAATAACACCCGAAGGATTGTCAACCCGCATTCTCGATTATGGCGACGGCGAATGTGACAACATCGCAACCGTGATCATTGACGGTGTAACCTACACAATCTTTCTTCACTAAATATATCATCAAACTTTAAACTAAATCCCCGGAGCTTAGGCTCCGGGATTTCTCAGTTTAAGCAACCTGAAACGAACCTGAATTTTGAATACTTTTACAGTTAATCTTTTATAAATACGATTCTTTTGACACAGGCTGAGTTCAGGGATATATTCGAGAGGTACTTTGACGAGGTAAGGAATTACATTTATTACCGTTCGGGGGACACGGAACTGGCAACCGATATTGTCCAGGAAGCGTTCATTAAATTGTGGGAAAAACAACTCAACCCGGCCGAACACAAGATCAAAGGGTTGCTATACAAAATAGCAGGTGACTTGTTTATCAGCAGCTACCGGAAACAAAAAAAAATGATGGAATTCAGACTGAACATAAAAAATGAGGTCACTGCAAGCCAGTCCCCTGAAGAGTTAACTTTGTTTGAAGAACTAAAAGGTACTTATGAAAAAGTTCTGGCTGCCATGCCGGAGAAACAAAGGGTCGTATTCTTAATGAGCCGTATGGATGAGTTAAAATACCACGAGATAGCAGACCGGTTGAAAATCAGCATCAAAGCTGTTGAGAAAAGAATGACGAAAGCACTCGCAGAATTCAGAAAAGCAATGACAACAACATGAACCTAAATAACAAACATATGAACCCGGAACCGGATCACGGTGACTTCTTCAAAAAGGTGACGATACCTTATGAAAAAAGCAAGGATGAAGTATGGGCAACCATTTCCTCACAAACTGAAGAAAATCCGCAACCCACGACCTTCCGGATATTTGCATTCAGGCCTGTTCTGGCTGTTGCTGCTACTTTATTGTTGCTGGTTGCTTTGTTCTCTGTTATGCGGTTTTATACTACCCGCATTGATTGTCCTGCCGGGCAACACCTGGCAGTTACCCTTCCCGATGGATCCTCCGTTGAAATGAATTCCGGTTCCGTCCTGAAATATCATCCCTTCTGGTGGTGGGCGTCAAGAAATTTAAGCTTTGAAGGTGAGGGCTTTTTCAGAGTGGAAAAGGGGAAAAAGTTCACAGTCCGCTCAACCATGGGCAAAACCAGCGTGTTGGGAACTACATTCAATATATATTCCCGGGGAGAAACATATAAAGTTACCTGTTTTACAGGAAAAGTCAAAGTAACTTCACTGACCAGAGAGGAAGTCATCCTCGGCCCCGATTATACCGCACAGATTGACAAATCCGGTAATATAATCGTCAGAAAAGAAAGAAAACCCGAAACAACCATTTCGTGGCGGGAAAACATGTTTTATTTTACTGCCGCACCGCTTGATGAAGTCATAAAAGAAGTGGAAAGACAATATAATGTTTCCATCAGCATGGAACCCGGAATGGATTTTTACTATACGGGATTCTTTTCAAAGGATAAACCTGTTGAAGAAGTTTTAAAGATCATTTGCAAACCTTTTGGCATAACTTATGTAAAAACTGCTGATGGAAGTTATAAGATAATCAGCAATCAGTGAGACTGAATCACATAAGGCATGTATTTGTTTTCTTTTTTCTGTTTGGAACTGTTCTAAGCTACAGCCAGGAGATCAGGATTAACGTATCGGATCGCCCTTTAAATAAAGTGCTCGCAGAGATCAGGGACAATTATCAGGTACACATTTCTTTTGACGATCAAACGCTTTCCAGATACACCGTAACACTGAACGATACTTTTAAAACACCGGCTGATGCCATTAAAAGGCTTTTGTCGGGACTTCCTTTCGGTTATGAAAAAACGGATGACGTTTTTGTAATTTACTTCATCAGGCCGGAAAAGAGAAAGAAAGAATATTATTTGTCAGGTCAGATCATTGATGCGGTATCCTACGAACCTCTGCCTTTTTCCCACATCACTATAAACGGGCGCACGCTGGCAACCGACATGCAGGGCAGTTTCATGCATTCTTCGCAAAATGACAGCGTTTTTAAAGTCAAGGCCACCCATTTGGGTTATTATATTCTGGACACCACGCTGAATGCTGCTACAGGCCTTCATATCAAACTGATGCCTGCCAGCGTGGGACTGAAAGAAATCGTGATAACCGACCATCCCATTGACAAATCGGCACAAATAGGCAACAAACCGGGATTGATGAAGATGAACCAGAAGATCGCTTTTTTTCTGCCGGGTTTTGGCGACAATTCCATTTTCAACCTTTTGCGGCTGATGCCGGGTATTACAGCAGCCGGAGAACAAACAAACGACCTGATAATCTGGGGAAGTTATGCCGGGCAAAGCCAGGTGTTGTTTGATGGTTTTACCATTTACGGCCTGAAAAATTTTAACGACAACATCAGTTCTTTCAATCCCATAATGGCCAAAGATATTGAGGTGCACAAAGGAGGTTACGGTGTGGAATTTGGCCAGCGGGTGGGCGGTGTGGTCAATGTTACGGGGAAAAACGGAAACATGCAAAAACCTTCGTTTACCTTTATGATCAACAACATGACGTTGAACGGGGAGATTGAGATCCCCATGTTCAAGAAAAGTTCGCTGGTGCTTGCTTTCCGCCATACCTATTATAACCTTTACAACCCTTCAGATATGAACGGATTGATCAAAAGAAACAATGATGCCGACACTTCCAACGATATAGATGTAAATATCGTTCCCGACTACCGGTTCAGGGATATCAACATAAAATATTCTGTAAATATCAGCGACAATGATTTGTTTTATGTCAGTTTTTATGGTGGGGATGATAAGTTTTCATACAGCATTGACAAGCCGGTTGATAAATGGAGGCTTTTGAAAAACACGCTGGAAGTGAATATCCAGACCGGGGGATCGGCTTATTACGGGAAAACATGGAAGAACGGGAACACCAGTAGTTTCAGAGTGAGTTTTTCACAGTTAACCAGCGAATATAACGACGACTTTAAACTGAAACACAGGAAAGTCAATTATACCTACCAGATCGCCGATATAAATTCCAAAAACCAGATTGCCGAAACAACTATCAGAAACGACAACCGCTTTGCCCTCGGCAAATATCACATCCTGGAAACAAACGAGGGATTTGTTTATAATTACGTTGAATTAAAGGAAGACACTTTTAACGTGAGCAGCGTAAGCATTGAATCTTTTGCCCAGCGTTTTTTCGTGTCGGTACAGGATTATATGGCTCTCGGCAAAAAGGTGATATTCAAGCCGGGTATCCGTTTTACCTATGCTTTCAACCTGAATAAATTGTATGCCGACCCACGCCTTTCCCTTTCGGTAAATATGGGTGAAAACTGGAAATTCAATGCCGCATGGGGTTTCTATCATCAATACATTACTAAAAGTTCCGTCGTTGACGAAATGGGGAATTACCGGTATATCTGGGCTGTCAGTAACAACAAAGATGTCCCTGTGCTGACAGCCTCCCACTTTGTTTTGGGGATTTCGCTGCACCAGAAAGGATGGACTTTCAGCCTGGAACCTTATTTCAAACGGGTTTATGGGATCACAAGGTATTTTTCTTCACAGAAATACCAGTGGCAGGGCATACTTACAGGCGACAGCCGGATGTACGGGATAGATGTTTTCCTGCAGAAAGACTTTAAAAAACACTCGGTCTGGGTTTCTTACTCGCTGGGTAAAACCGAAGAACGTTTTCCTGCGTTGCCTGACGACAGCTTCCATCGTGCCCCGCAAGACCAGCGACAGGAAATTAAAGCGGCGCTGATGCTTAATTTCGATCCCTTTTACTTTTCAACGAATTATGTCTATGGTACCGGATTTCCTTTTGCACCTTATCCTTATGACCGCGATGCTGACCTGACTTACAACCGCTGGGATGTTTCCTTTATTTATAAGTTCCTGAACAGGAAAGTCGTCGGGGAGGCAGGAATATCCATCCTTAACGTACTGAATACTGAAAACATCAAATACACTAATTTTGAGCGCATCCCTGCCACCCAAACCAACAGCATCAACATTTATGCGGAAGCCATTCCCTTTACGCCTACTTTATATTTAAAGTTTTCGCTTTGACCGATTCACATAAAGAAACGGTTCTCTCCGGAAATGAATGATTAAGGAATATTGCTTTCGTTGGAAATTATAAATTATTTTGCACTGACACCTGCTTCTTTCAGCATATATCCTATTGCATCATAAAGGTCCTGATCGGAGCAATCCATGCAAGTTCCCCTGGGAGGCATTACACCATAATCGCCGGTATAGCCATTGATAGCGTCATGATGGAGCGCCTTCATTCCTTTTTCTGCAATAACAGACCATCTTTCTTTATTGTTGAGTGCAGGCGCGCCAGCGACACCGCTCATATGACAGGCAATACAAACTTTTTTATAAACAGCTTCTCCGTTTTGCAGGTTAACAGTTAGCTGTTTTTCGGCTTTTTTTGTGTTGTCTGCTTGTGAACTTTTTGTTTCGTTACCACTGCCACAGCCTGAAAGAATAAAACTACCGGCTGCAAGCATTAGGGCAATAAAAAGAAATTTTTTCATAAGATCAATTTTTTAGGGTTTTGCGCAAAATTATAAAAAGAAGGGACAGGATACTCCCCAGCCGTGCTTTTTAATAAAAACTTATTAAGTTGGTTATTGCTGTTCTTTTATAAATGTTTCGATTTTAAATTCATAGATATAATGAACAAATCAAAATGAGTATGTTTAATGAAAAAAGGCCAGCAAGGCAGGCAGCCAGAAAACAGTTTCGCCGAGCCAGCGGTAACGGTTGCTTTTCTGAAAATACCGCGGCTTGTAAATAATGAAAAAAAGTATTACCAGCATCAGAAATTCAATCATAAGAGGGACAATATATTTTTTATCAGGAATAATAAAAACAGAGACGATCAGCCAGGCAGCCATGATGATCATCAGAGTGATCAATATCCTGCGGGTTTTCCGCTTTCCATACCAGACGGCAAAAGATGTATTTCCGTCAGCTTTGTCCTGATCATAGTCGAAAAAGGAGACCATGACCGTTTCGCACCATACCAGTAAAAAAATAAAGAAAACGGTTAATCCTTTGGAATAATCGGGGACATGCCCATACCAGACGAGTGGTGCTAGAAAAATACCGGCTGTATAAGCAAAAGCGATAAAAATTTCTTTATGAAAATAAGCGTTCCCGTTTTTCCCGGATATTATTACGATCAGCAGGTAGAGCAATATCAGCCCCGAAAGAAAGATCCCCCATTTTATAATGGCCGTGTCAAGAAATAAAAATGCAAGGACAACGGCAACTGCCCCTGTAATCAGGATAATGGGAATGAGTATTTTACGGTGCCTGTAATGAAAGTCGTGCCGGTATATGGTGCTGTTTTCTTTTTGTTTTAGCCCGTCAGCAAGGTGGTCGGCCGTGTAAATTGTCCATACCGCAATGGGAAGAATGATCCACCAAACCGGATTGACATTCACCCCGAACAGCTCTTCGGCAAACAACCCGACCGCCAGGGCTCCGATGGTAATATCCAGACTCAGAACCTGAAACAGGGATTGTTTGATAAAAACGTCTTTTCTGGCCATATTATTTGCAGGCTGGTTCAGTTCAAACCGAAAGCATAAAGGTACTAAAGAATTTTAATGTTCCGGCGAAGACGCCTGAAGCAGGGAAGCAGAGGAATAGGGCAAAAAAACCCCGGTTGGGGATTACCAACCGGGGAGAATATTTTTTTGAAACTTAATTTATACGTGATGTTTGATACTTTCAATCATGTAAGGATGATTTTTAGGTATCAGATTCATGCGTGTTAACGACCAGGTCACAACTCCGGTAAACAATCCGAGGAAGCCCATGAAAGTGCCAAATTCTATATAGGTGATTTTATGTAAACTGGTTGTGTTGGGCATGATGGACATGTACAGTTCGACCCACTGCCCCATCATCAATACCACGACTGCAAACAGCAGGGCATAAGGATTTTTGGCTATCCGGTTCCACATGAGGAACAGGAAAGGAAAAAGCCAGTTAATCAAAAGTTCGGCATAAAAGTACGGTTTGTACTCCGACATGATACGGGGGACATAATAAATGGTTTCTTCAGGGATATTGGCATACCAGATCAAAAGATATTGTGACAGCCACATATAACCCCAGATGATACTCAAAGCGAAAATATATCTTGAAAAATCAAGAAAATGGGATTTGTTCATGTCCGGGAAATAGCCCATGAAATAAAGTATAATGACAAACGCCGTAATGATCGTAGCGCCGTGGTAAAATGCCATGATGAATTTTTTAACGGCATAAATCGTGCTATACCAGTGTGGATCGAGCGACATCAACCAGTCAATGGAAAATAATGAGAATGTAATGGCAAAAACAAAAATGAAAACTTTGGAATTGAATTCTATTTTTTTGAAATAAGTCAGGCCGCCATGTTTGTCTTCAAGCAGGGACAGTCTTTTAATGCGTTGGGTCAAATAAATCCACAATCCGAAGAAAACGATGTATCTGACAGCTAAAAAAGGAACATTCAGGTAAGGTTTTTTGTGTGTCAGGATCGGGTCGTTGGCTACTACATCAAGATGAGTCCATTCATACAAATGATGCAACCCGAAAAACATAATTATCCACAAAACAAATGACACGATCAGGTAGTCGCTCATGGCCTGGGGTATCCTGACGAACTGTGCCGACCAGCCCGATTGTGTAATGTATTGAATGGCCAGCCAGAAAGCAGCCCCGATAGCTACCGACATAAAATAGTAATTATTCAGCAATAAATTAGCCCAGGTTCTGATAGTGTCGCCTGTGGCAAAGCCGATAATCACAGTGACAAGGCCGTAAACAACCAAAACGCTGACAAGGACAATGAATCCCGGGCTGACCTTAAGTTTTTTTTCCATTTTTATGTTGATTTAATCGTTTTTTCAAAACATTTATTTCGCCAGTTTCCGAAGATAATGGACTATACTCCAGCGGTCTTCGGGTAAAATCTGGCTGCCGTGAGCTCCCATGAGACCTGATATAGAACCGTAAGTTATTACATAGAAAATCTCTCCGTCCGGTTTGTTCTGCACGTAAACATCCACCAGAGAGGTCGGCTTGGCAGGAAACAATCCGCTGGTGTATAAATGACCGTCTCCTTTACCGTTTATCCCGTGGCAGTCGCTACAGAAAATCCTGAAATGCTCTTTGCCGTTTGCCAGCACCTCATCAGAAACAGGAAGCGGATTTTTCAGTTCAAGTCCGGATTTTGCCTGGTTGGCTGCCTTTTCCGCAATATTGCTGCCGGGATAAGGAAAAGGCGTTTTTCCCCTTGCAACAGCTCCTTCCGGCGGCAACTGATTGGTCATTCCGTCGCGAAAGACAGGATTTGGAGAATAGGCTTTGTAGAACTTTGTGTAATACATATCATATTTGCCCGCGTAATCATAGCCGGGATTATCCTTACTCCTGTTGCAGGACATAGCTACTACTGCAAACAAAAGGAAAATGAACAGGCGTATATATTTCATTTCTAACATTTTTTAATAGTCAACTTCTGATTCCTTTATTTCAATCGCTCCTGTTTTTTCCAGCAGCTCATTGATTTTTTCCAGCTCCTGCTTGTCCATTTCCGGATTTTTCTCAATGAGTATGGCAAAACGGTCACTCGTGGTTCTGGGTTCCGGAAGTTTTACCTTTTTACCGGGAAACATCTTTTCTATGGTAAAATAGGTCAGAAAGGTAAACAATGTACCCACGAAAATGGTCAATACAAACATGATGATAATGAATGATAAAGTGTTCAGCGGTTTTCCACCGAATTTTAGCGGATAGTTAACCACCGATGTCCAGTAAAGAAAGATAAATACCGAGATGGTTCCCAGAACTCCGTATATAAATGTGGCATAAGGTATTCTTGTTTTGAGCTTTAGCTTCTCAAAGACACCATGGAGCGGAATAGGTGAAAAAACGTCGTATATCCTGATGTTGTTTGCCAGCAATTCATCAATCGCATTCAGGAAAACGTCCTCATCTTTGTAAATGCCAATTATACTATTGCTTTTCATCGTTTAACGATTTAGTTGTTGATGTTTCTTTTAAAATGGCTTTAACTTCACTGATGGCCACCGTAGGAACGAATCGGAAGAAGAGCATAACACCCAGTACAAACAATCCCAGGGTTCCTACATAAATGGATATTTCAGTGATGGTTGGCTTATAAGTCGCCCATGTTGCAGGCAGGAAGTCTTTAGATAGTGAAGTAACAACGATCACATATCTCTCAAACCACATCCCTATGTTGATGAACAGTGAAATGATAAATACAAGCGTAATGTTTTTCCTGATTTTTTTGAACCAGAAGAATTGTGGAATGATGGCATTACAGGTCAGCATGGTCCAGTAGGCAAAAGTGTAATCACCGGTTACCCTGTTTTTCATAAAAGTGAAAAGCTCATATTCGGAACCGCTGTACCATGCCGTGAAAAGTTCCGTCAGATAAGCTGTTCCCATGATCAGTGAGATGAAAGTGAGAATCCGGGCAATGGCATCCAGGTGATTATCGGTAACATAGTCCTGGAATTTATAGAGTTTGCGCATGATGATCATCAGCGTGAGCACCATGCCGAAGCCCGAGAAAATAGCACCAATAACAAAATAAGGTGGAAAGATGGTGGTATGCCATCCCGGGATTACCGATACGGAAAAGTCCATGGATACGATAGAATGGACGGAAACAACAAGGGGTGCTGCCATACCTCCCAGCAACAGGGCGGTGGTTTCGAACCGCAGCCAGCCCCGGGCGTTGCCTATCCACCCAAAGCTGAAAAATCCGTAAATTTTCTTTTTGATCTTTGAGGTAGTCCTGTCGCGAATGGTTGCAAAATCAGGGATCATTCCGACATACCAGAAAACGAAAGAGGCCATGAAATAAGTGCTGATGGCTGTCACATCCCAGAACAGGGGGGAGTTGAAATTGTCCCACAACGGCCCGCGGGTATTCCAGTAAGGGAAGATGAAAAACCCGTCCCAGACACGTCCCATGTGGATTACCGGAAACAAACCGGCAGCCATAACGGCAAAAATAGTCATGGCTTCGGCAGCACGGTTGATGGTTGATCTCCATTTCTGGCGAAGGATAAGCAGGAATATGGAAAAGGCCGTACCGGCATGTCCGATACCGATCCACCATACAAAGTTGATGATAGCCCAACCCCATGCCACGTTATTGTTCAATCCCCACACGCCGGTGCCTGTGGCTATTGTATAATAAACTCCCCAGACTCCCCAGAATAAAGCACCGGTAGATAAGAAAACAGTGACCCACCACCATAAAGGCACTTTATCATCCAGCGGTTTCAGGATATCACGGGTAACATCGCTATAGGTTTTATTACCCTGAATTAAAATTCCTCTGACATTGGTGTTATACATTGTTGCTTATTTTTGTCTTAATTGATTTATTATCACGATTCTCTGTTTCTTACTTTTGTCAAATAACTGGTTGAAGGTAAAGTGTGCAATTCTTCAAGCAAATAATACATACGTTCTTCTTTATTTACCTCGCTGACCTTACTTCCTTCCTGCAGCAGGTTGCCAAACCGGATGGCATCTGCCGGGCAACTTTGAGAACAGGCTGTCTGGATTTCCCCGTCAATTAATTCACGGTTTTCAGCTTTTGCCTGTAACTTGCCTGCCTGTAATCTCTGAACACAATAAGAACATTTTTCGACAACACCGCGCTGACGGACAGTTACGTCAGGGTTCAGCACCATTTGACCCAGTTCGCTGTTCATGTAATAGTCATATTCGTTGTTGTTCACATATTCGTACCAGTTGAAACGCCTGACCCGATAGGGGCAGTTGTTTATACAATAGCGCGTTCCGATACACCGGTTGTAAGTAGTCTGGTTCAGTCCTTCACTGCTGTGGGTTACGGCGGCTACCGGGCAAACGTTCTCACAAGGGGCATTGTCGCATTGCTGACACATGGTCGGCATGTGATAAACATCCGGGTTTTCCGGCTCATCCGAATAATAACGGTCAATACGCATCCAGTGCATGATCCTGCGCCTGCGAACCTGCTCTTTGCCGATAACAGGAATATTGTTTTCACTTTGACAGGCAATGACGCAGTTTGCACAGCCTGTGCAACTGTTCAGATCAACGGTCAGCCCCCACTGAATGGCGTCAAAATCCACCATTGAATAGAGCGTAACATTTTTCGCCTCGTCTATTCGGTGTTGTTTATTACCGGATGACGGATCCTTGATATACTCACTCAGGGTAGTTTCCCTGAAAATAGGACGCCCCTCCATGGTATGATGCATCTGTGTGAGGGCAAGCTCATAAGTTTTGCCTTCAATTTTCTCGATGGTTACCGGTGTCCCGGAAACATTACAACGACCGTTGCTCGTATTCATCAGTGGGTAAACGTTCTTTCCCACATTGTTTCCGGCTTTGCCTGCGGCGGTACGGCCATATCCCAGAGCAATGGATACCGTTCCTTCGGGTTGTCCCGGCTGAACAATGACCGGCAATTCCAGATTGCCGTTTATCATCACAACATCTTCTTTGTTCAGATTATGTTCCCGGGCATAACTAACCGGAACACAGACATAATTGTCCCATGTGGCAGTGGTTATCGGATCGGGAAGTTCGAGCAACCAGGGGTTGTTTGTGTATTTTCCTGTTCCGATGGATATTTTTTCATAAAGCGCTACCTCAAGGCCTTTTTTCAGCGGGGTTTCTGCCAACAGTTCCCGCGAGGTGAATTCCGTTTTGCCCGAGGATTTTCCTTCAAGCCGGAAAACGCCATCCTGTTTTAACTTTGTCCAGAACTGGCTAAAGACCACAGGTTCGGAATATTCTTTTGAAATTTTATTTTGCCAGAAATTTTCCAGGTATTTTGAATAATCCCTTCCAAGGTCTGCCCACTTGATCAGGTTGTCCTGGAACTGGCGGGTATTGAATATGGGTCTGATGGCCGGTTGCTGAAAACTGTATGTCCCTTTAACGGGTTCGGCATCGTCCCATGATTCAAGATAGTTGTGAGCCGTACAAACATAGTTGCATAAGGTTGCGGTTTCATCCAGTGTTTCGGCAAACGACACTTTCATGTGGACATTCATTAATCCTTCGATAAAGGCTTCTTTGTCAGGATAATCATAAGCCGGGTTCAAATTGTAAATCATGATACCCTGAACCTGGCCCTTTTTCATTTCATCCACCAATGCTGACATTTTGGATTCATCGCCTTGTTTCAGGTTGATGGGATGCTCCATGTCAAGGGTTTTTCCGTAATTGTCCAATGCCTGGTTGATTGCATTTACAATAAGCTGAATCCGTTCGTTATTGGTTCCCGAGACAACCAGCGACCTGCCTTTGGCAGCGAGAAGGTCTCTGGCAGCCTGTTTTATTTCAACGGTAACAGGCGGGGCATAATATGTGGGGTTCCCGGTGGCTTTGGCAATTTCGTTATACAGGTTTAAAAGGACTGCCGATTCTTCCGACGGCCTGATCCCATACCGGTAATCGGCATTGGAACCTGTTAATGACATGCAGCTTTCATACTGAAACAACCTCGACATTTTTGTTTTGCCTTTCATCAGGTGCCTGTTGGAAACAAACTGTTTGGTGAAAGTGACAGGCAAGAGCCAGTTACCCAGGAAGTCGGCATTGAAACTGACGATAACATCCGCTTTGTCAAACCGGTAAAAAGGAATAACATTTCTGCCGAAATTCAGTTTATGCGCATGGCGAATGGAAGAATAACTTATGGCATCACGCTGAATCCATTCCACGTTGGGATATTTTCCAATGAAATCGTTGATCAGCTTCCTTGTTGCCGGGCTGATAATTGTAGAAGTAAGCAGGACGACTTTTTCATCTTTTTTTGAAAATTCTTCCAGCTTGTTCATGATATCACCGTCAATTGTTTCCCAGTCGGAGTCAACTTCCACTTTTCTCGGATTTCGCAGGCGTGCATCGTCATAAAGGTTTAGTACGGAAGCCTGAATGCGTGCGCTTGTGCCTCCTTTAGTCAAAGGTGACATTTCATTGCCTTCAATCTTTATGGGGCGTCCTTCGCGGGTTTTGACCAGTATGCTACAATAGTCAATACCGTCAAAAAAAGTTGATGCGTAAAAATTCGGAATACCGGGAATCAGATCCTGGGGCTGGTTCAAAAAAGGAATGGCCTTCCTTACAGGCATCTGGCAACTGGATACAAGGGCTACCGTTCCAACCGAAAAGCCCAGCATCTTTAAAAAATCCCTGCGGCTTGATTTTCCTTTGATTTCAGATTCATCAAGTCCTTCGATGGAAAACTCGGGTAAAGGTTCCCCGTTTTCAGGAAGTGACTGACTTTTTAGCTTTTTGTACTCTTCAAGACTTTGCCAATATTGTTTTTCCATGATATGATCGAAATGGAATAATGATTTACAAACTGATTAATTAATAATGACATTTTGCACACTCCTCGCCCCCGACGTTGATCACGGTAGGATTGGAAATTTCGCCATTTTTGATTTTTTCGTGAAGTTTGGTGTATTGATCATAAAACTTGTTGTTCAAATCAATCTTTTTTGTCCGGTGACAATCAATGCACCACCCCATGCCCAATGAGTTGACTTGGATGATCTCATCCATTTTTTTAACCTGTCCGTGACATTCTTCGCAGGCCACCTTACCAATTTTGACGTGTTGCTCATGATTAAAATACACGTGGTCGGGCAGGTTATGAACTTTGACCCATTTGATGGGAATGCCGTTGGCATAGGCATCCGTAACCTTTTTTATTTCCTTTTCACCTGTCCTCTTTCCTTTTTTTACGACATGGTGGCAGTTCATGCAAACCTGAAGAGGCGGAATACCTGCATGCATACTTTTATCTGCCGTAAAATGACAATACATGCAATCAATACGGTTTTGGCCTGCATGTACCTTGTGAGAGAACCAGACGGGTTGCGTAGGCTGGTAATATTGCTGCCGGCCAAGGGCTGCCGATTCGATAAAAAGAACTTCCGAAACAATGGCCAGAGCGATCAGAATAATGATGGTATGTATCCATTTTTGTTTGATGATCTTTGTAAGGAAAAGGTCAGTCAGGCTGATCGCGATCAGTATGATCATAACCACAAAGGTTGTGGTCATCCGGCGGGCATCTTCCATTTTCAATTCAGCCAGAATCTCTTCTTTTTCAGGTTGCAGTTCCTGCTGGGTAAGCCGGTCAGCCTCTGTGCCTGTTTCCTTTTCAGCAGCAGCAGTGGCCCCGGCTTCTTTTCCTCCGTTTTTAATATAGAGGAGAATATCTTTTACCTGATCATCCGTTAAATTTTGCGGTGGCATGGGAATCTTGAAGTTTTCCTCGAATACCTTCACGGCAACCGGGTCACCTGCCTGAACCAGGGCCTGAGAGTTCTGGATGAATTTTATTAACCAGACTTCATCTCTTCTTTCGGTTACTCCTTTCAGGTCAGGTCCCACGAGTTTTCCGCCCCCAATAGTATGACAAGCTTTACACTGGACAAAATTCTTTTCAGCTTCGGCAGTTTGCGCATGGGTGGAATATGAAAATAACAAGGAGATAATAAAAAGAGAAAATACAACCAAACCTCTTTTATTAAAGGGGTTTCTAAACACAAAACCTTTTATGATCATAATATAATTATTATCTTATAGATTGTTGTTTTTTGGAGTTTTTTTGGGCGTTAAAAATATGCTAAATCTTCGTATGAATCTCTTAAAATAAAGGATTATTTTTTCAACATATTTAAAATGTGTTGTGAATTAGGTATTTAAAAATGGTAAATTTAAGATGTATAGAATGGTAACTAATAAAAAAACAGGTTAAATTAAAAGAATCATGGTGTGTTCCTGACATTTACCAGCTTCCCCCGGCGCCGCCGCCGCCGAAGCTGCCGCCGCCGAATCCGCCGAATCCGCCTCCTCCGCCGAATCCGGATCCGCCTCCGCTGAATCCTCCCCAGCTTCCGGAATGGGAACCACCCATCATACTACCCAGCCACAGGCCTGTCCACAAGCCGCTGCTGCCCCTGCCGCCTTTGCTGCCCATCCCGGAAGAACGGTTGCCAAATACTTTCATTAAGATGATGACAATGATGATGACCAGGAAAGGAATGAATGTATAAGTTCCTTTTGATCCGGTTTTTTTGGCGTAGCCTTTGGCTGAAATCTCGCCGGATGCCAGTTGCATCAGGACATTTGTAGCTTTGTTCAGGCCTTCATAATAATTGTTTCGTTTGAAAGCGGGGATCATTTCATTTTCCACGATCCTCTTGGCAATGGCATCGGGAATTGCCGGCTCCAGGCCGTAACCGACAGCAATAAAAGCTTTCCCCCTGTCCCTGTCGCCACGCTTGGGTTTGACAAGAACAACCACGCCGTTATCGAATTTTTTCTGACCAACTTTCCATTCTTTACCAATTTCATAGGCAAACATGGCGGGATCATAATCTCCGAGAGAGTTAACCGTAACGATAGTGATCTGGTTGGATGTGGTGTCGTTAAAACGGACGAGCTTGTTTTCGAGGGATTGTTCCTGCTGTGGCGAAAGAATGTCAGCTAAGTCATTGACCAAACGGGGTGGTTGTGGCCGCGGTGGAATATCCTGTGCCCTGATCGTGGCAAAAGCCAGGGTGAGAGTCAGGAAAATGAATAGATATTTCAATTTTACATTCATCTTTTCATTCTTTTAGCCGAAAGAAATTTCATCGGACAATTCGTTTATATCGTCGCTTTGATGGGGAAAGTGTTTTTTCAGGATATTTCCCGCTTCAATGATGCCTTTGGATAATCCCTCTGCAAATTTTCCCTCTTTGAAGTGTTCGGCCAGCAGTTCTTTTATGTTTTCCCAGAAGTTTTCGGGTACAACGGCATTGATGCCCGCATCGCCGATAATGGCAAACTGCCGGTTTTTTATGGCCAGGTAAAAAAGAACGCCGTTGCGCAGTTCCGTTTTTTTCATCCCCAGCTTGTCAAAGATGTACGCAGCTCTGTCGAGCACATCGCCTTTGAATTTATTTTCAATGTGCACCCTGATCTCACCCGACGTGTTCAACTCTGCCTGACGGATGGCATCTACGATGGATTTCTTTTCCTCTTTGGTGAAAAAATTTCTTGCTGACTTGCCCATAGCTGTTAAAATTTAAAACTGAACTTCAGGCACTTTTTCCGATCCTTCCTGCGCTTTGAAGTAAGGTTTTTGCTGAAACCCAAACATGCCTGCCAGCATGTTTTTCGGGAAGAGTTTGATGTAAGTGTTGTACTGCTGCGTTACTTCGTTAAATTTTTTCCGTTCCACGGCAATACGGTTTTCCGTACCTTCCAGTTGGGCCTGCAATTCCAGGAAATTCTGGTTTGCTTTCAGATCAGGGTATCTTTCAACAACGACCATTAATTTTGAAAGGGCCTGCGTCAGCCCCTGTTGTGCCTGCTGGAACCGGGCAAAAGTTTCGGGCGTGAGATTGTTGGCGTCAATGTTGACCGATGTGGCTTTGGAACGGGCTTCGATAACGCCTTCAAGGGTTTCCTTTTCATGGGTTGCATACCCTTTCACCGTGTTGACGAGGTTGGGGATGAGGTCTGCCCGCCGTTGATAGACGTTTTCAACCTGTGCCCACTGACTTTTTACCGCTTCATCCATAGTGACCATCGTATTGTATGTTCCTTTAAACCACCCATAGAGAATGAAGGCCACGATAATAATTACGCCGATAATTATCCAGCTTTTTTTCATGATTTGTGTTTTTAATGATTGGCGAATTTATGGTTTTTTTCAATATCTCTAATCAGGATATATCTTTTGCAATAATCTGTAAATGTGTCATGAATAACGAAAAACCACGGCTTCCGTGATTTCACCATAAAATTTATCCTCTAGTGCCCGTACTGGCGACTTTAGACGCCGACAAATGGAGGGCATGGCAACATCACGGTACTCCGTACTTTTCTTTTCTGTTTTTCCGGATTCTATAAAGATTTTCGGTGCTCCGTACCTTCCAATTCTACCCCTTTGTTGGTGTCCCCAACAACTCATTTAATGTTAGGGAATGGAAAGCTGGGGAATAAATTCCACGGCTTGGTTTCAGGCTGTCCCTTCGGGACGCCCCCCAGTCTCGTTCTAAACGAGACGATTGAACTCCCAGACCACCAATTTATTGGTGGGCAAACTATTCAATAATACTCACACTCCTTTTGACAAACTCACTCAATTCCTTCCCTTTGAGCAGCCCTTTTGAGAGACGGGCCAGGTCATAAAGCTGTTTGACCAGCTCATCCTGTTTTTTCTCATCCGGCTCGATCAGCAGCTTGCCGATCAACGGGTTGTTGGTGTTCACAACCAGATCATACATGTCAGGCAGGTTGCCCATACCCATCATACCGCCACCACCGATGGTTTCCATGTCTTTCATACGCCGCATAAACTCGTTCTGCGTGATGGTTACCGGCAGGTCCGTTTCACTCTGGTTTTCAAACTCCACCTTGAACTGATCTTTGTTGATGTTCCTTTCGAAAATGGTCTTCAGTTGCTTTTTCTGTTTGTCATCCAGTTTCGAAGGCGTTTCCTCCTCTTTTTTGATCAGCTTGTCAATGGTGTCGGAATCAACACGGGCAAAATGCGCATTTTCGAATTTCTGCTCCAGGTGGTTGATAAAGTGGCTGTCAAGCACGCCATCCATCAGCAGAACGTCATAGCCGCGCTCTTTGGCTGCTTCAATGTAGCTGTATTGTTCTTCCGTGTTGGTAGCATACAAATAGATCAGCTTTTTCTCCTTGTCGGTCTGCAGTTTCTCAATATGCTTTTTATACTCTTCAAAAGTGAAATATTTGCCATCCGTGTTTTTGAACAAGGCAAACTTTTCGGCTTTTTCGTAAAACTTCGGCTCTGAGATCATCCCGTATTCAATGAATATCTTGATGTCATCCCATTTTTCTTCAAATGTTTTCCGGTCGTTCTTGAAAATGTCTGCCAGTTTTTCAGCCACCTTGCGTGTGATGTAACCGGAAATCTTCTTTACGTTCTGGTCGCTTTGCAGAAACGAGCGGCTCACGTTCAGCGGGATGTCCGGCGAGTCAATTACGCCGTGAAGCAGTGTAAGGAACTCGGGAACAATACCTTCCACCGAATCGGTTACGAAAACCTGATTGCAGTACAACTGGATTTTGTTCCGTTGCAATTCGTAATCCTTCCTGACTTTCGGGAAATACAGAATACCGGTCAGATTGAACGGATAATCCACATTAAGGTGAATGTGAAACAGCGGTTCCTCAAACGAAAAGGGATACAGTTCCCTGTAAAATTCCTTGTAATCCTCTTCTTTGGCTTCCGACGGTTTGATCTTCCATAACGGGTTGGTTTTGTTGATGATGTCGGGCACCTTCACTTCTTTGGTTTTGGGATTGCCGTCTTTGTCTTTTTCACCTTCAATGGGAACCTGTTCGGTTTTCATTCCGAACCGGATAGGAATTGGCAAAAACTTACAGTATTTATTTAACAGCTCCCTGATCTTGTAATCTTCAAGGAATTCCTTGTTTTCGTCGTCAATGTGGAGGATGACCTCTGTGCCGCGGTCTTTTTTATCAATTTCTTCAAGGATAAACTCCGGGCTGCCGTCACATTCCCAACGCACCGCTTTAGTAGCGCCGCCTTTTTTGTAAGTCTTGGTTTTGATCTCAACTTTTTCGGAGACCATAAATGAAGAATAGAATCCAAGCCCGAAATGTCCGATGATGGCGTTTTTTTCCGCTTCGGTCTTGTTTTTGAACTTCTTGACAAAATCTTCCGCGCTGGATAAAGCGATCTGGTTGATGTATTTTTTCACCTCGTCGGCGGTCATCCCGATTCCGCGGTCGCGGACAGTGATTGTCTTTTTCTTTTTGTTCACTTCCACCTGGATGGTCAGGTCGCCCAGTTCACCTTTAAAAATGCCGGAAGACGCCAGCGTTTTCAGCTTTTGCGTGGCATCCACGGCATTGGAGATCAGCTCCCGTAAAAAGATTTCGTGATCCGAATACAGATATTTTTTGATGATCGGAAATATGTTTTCCGTTTTGATGTCAATTGTTCCTTTTTCCATTGTCATTACTCTTTTCCTTTTTATTTTAAAGGGGGCTTATCAAATGGTGTGCCAGCGGGGGAGGGGAGAGGAGTGATGAGTATTAAGCGATGAGTGGTGAATGTTGAATTGCCGGAATGTTGAAATGGTGGAATGTTGCAGGTCGCGGGATGTAGGTTGCGGGGTGTTTAACCTTTTAAGTCGAAGAAAGCTGGCAGGAAGGGACTTGAAAGGCAGAACAAGGGAGGAGGAAATTGAATATTGAATATTGAATAAGGAATCTCGTAGCTGGTAATCAAATTATTACAAGCTGTTGACTGCCGACTACCGACTGTAAAAAAGGTGACAAAATGGCGTTAGAAGAAAACATTCATCTGGTTAAAGGCATTAAAGATGGATATGAACCTGTGAAACTCAAAGTTAGTTTGTCCGGGACGCTCACGGCTGCCGTCACTACCCACGCTAACTCCCCCCGAGGGAGAGAACTGCCTGCCCGGTGTCATCATGCCTATAATATAATAAGGGATGAGCCGTTTCAGTTATTTGCATCCAATCTTCCATCCTTCCATCATCCGGAATCCAGCCCGTCTCCGTCGGAATCCGGGTAGGCATCCGGTAACAAATAACCAATAACACATACCCCCATTAAAATATTTTTTGCACATTTGTATTGTATTCATGGTAACCACTTATGATTATTGGAATTGGGGGAATAAGTACAGGGGGTAAGAGCTGGATTGCCCAAAAAATTAAAGAACACTACCGAAACGACAAAACCGTCAGTATTCTTTGCCAGGACGATTATACGCTCCCGCAGGATAAAATACCCAGAATAAAAGGCCACATTAACTGGGAAGTTCCCAAGTCAATGGATTTTGACAGGTTTTACAGGGCCATTATAAAGAATGCCAAAGACCATGACATTGTGATAGGGGAAGGTATATTTGTTTTCCACCAGCCGAGGTTTATCGAACTTTTTGACAAGATGATTTATTTTACTTTGAAAGAAGAGACTTTCCTGGAAAGAAAACGCAAAGACCTGCGCTGGGGCCGGGAACCGGAGTGGTATATTGATCATATCTGGAAGAACCATCAAATTTACAGAGAAGAACAGGAAGTGTTGGACAAAATGTTGGTTTTACCCGGGGAGTACCCCGTTGACCTGGAACGTATTTACAAATATGTTGATTCCTGAACCCCATCCTTTTAATTTTGCTTTACAACCTCTCCGTTCAGGATAACCGTTTCCACTTTGTTGGTTCCGTAATAATAAGGCATGTATTCATACGTTGGAATGGGCTGTGTGATGAATACATTGGCTTTTTTTCCGGCGGCAATGCTTCCGAGCCTGTCGCTGACTCCCATGGCATAAGCAGAGTTGATGGTTGTTGCCGTAATTGCCTCTTCAGGCAACATTTTATAAAGAACAGATGCCATCGAAAGGATCAGTTGCATATTTCCCGAAGGGGATGACCCCGGATTAAAATCGGTGGCCAAAGCCACGGGTAGTCCGGCATCAATCATTTTACGGACGGGAGCATAAGGCATGTTCAGAAAAAAGGCAGCCCCCGGTAATATGGTTGGCATCGTTTCCGAGTTCAGCAGCGCTTCAATTTCAGCATCTCCGGTGTATTCCAAATGGTCAACAGAGAGCGCATTAAATTTTACTCCGGCCTGAATGCCGCCCGAATAATCCAGCTCGTTGGCGTGAATTTTTCCACGTAAACCGTATTTTATCCCTGCTTCGAGGAT
This sequence comes from uncultured Lentimicrobiaceae bacterium, assembly GCA_964567945.1. Classification (GTDB taxonomy): domain Bacteria; phylum Bacteroidota; class Bacteroidia; order Bacteroidales; family F082; genus JAADID01. The sequence goes on along the minus strand of CAZMOS010000039.1, from coordinate 756 downwards.
CCTTTCCGTATCCTCCACAGAAAAAAACCCTTTATCGCAAAAAACATCAATGTAATCGGCCAGCTCTTCTGCGGCAACCTGCGGAAGCATTTCATGGATCAACAGGTCAACATAAGCTGTCCGGTTATTACGATACTCCATCGGAATGGAATGAGCCCCCAAAAAAGTGGCTTTGATAGTCAGCGGTGATGCTTCTTTCAGTTTCCTGATAACCCGCAACATTTTCAATTCACTTTCCGTTGTCAGCCCGTAGCCGCTTTTGATCTCTACCGCACCTGTACCGTAACTGATGATCTCGTCCAGCCGTCGGGTAGCCGATTCGAATAATTCTTCTTCGGAGATTTCCTGCATTCTTTTAGCAGAGTTCAGAATACCACCACCCCTGCGTGCTATTTCTTCATACGACAATCCCCTGATCTTATCAATGTATTCTATCTCGCGTGATGCCGGGTAAACAAGGTGTGTGTGCGAATCAACAAATGCAGGAAAGACCATTTTTCCCGTTGCATTCAGCACTTTGTCAGCGCTTTCCGCTCTCATGTCTTTCATTTCACCGAAAGAATCAATTTTGCCGTCTGTAATTTTCAGCCAGGCATCATCCAGCGTTTTTAATTCCGACATTTCGTTGCCGCATAATTTTACTTTGGGCTCGTATTCTACCTCTACAAGCTTCTTGATATTTTTTATTAATAAGTTCATATTTAAATGATTGAAAACAGAAATATTGTAAAGATGCTAAAAACCGAGGGACAAAAA
>CAZMOS010000038.1:5176-24847 GCA_964567945.1 uncultured Lentimicrobiaceae bacterium | reverse complement strand
AAGTGGGAAGCTGATGCAATTACCCGTTGGCTAACGAATAATTGAGAGTTATGTCAGGTATCTCAATTGAAGGAATGGAGTGTTTCGCCTACCATGGCTGTTTTAAAGAAGAACAGGTCATTGGCACAAAGTTCAGCATTGACCTTTTCCTGAAAGTGGACACCACGGAAGCCGAGCAAAGCGACAAGCTGAAAGACACTGTGAATTACCAGGAAGTTTACCGCCTGGTAAAAAAGGAAATGGAAACCAAATCGAACCTATTGGAACACGTTGGCCGAAGAATACTTAACCGAATAACGAAGGAATTCCCTGCTGTCAATTATGCCAGAATAAAAATCAGAAAGCTGAATCCGCCTCTGGGTGGGAAAATTGATTTTGTCGCCGTCGAACTGGAATCATAAATAAGTTGGAAAAATCAGCATGTTCATTTGCAATTCAATGTGTAAATTTCGTACCTTTGCGCTCCTGAAAAACGGTACCGTGGCCGAGTGGCTAGGCGGAGGTCTGCAAAACCTTATACAGCGGTTCGAATCCGCTCGGTACCTCAAATCAAACCCCCGTAACGCTGTGTTTACGGGGGTTTTGTTTTGTCTTCAATAAAATAATTCTCACCTTTTATACATTCGTTTATCAACGGTTATAGTAGTTCAGAATTTGCAAAATAAGGATGTGAAGACAGTTTATGTGCAACTTCCCATTCCTTTTTACTGCTTTTAATATAAACCAATAAATCCCTTTCCGTTTTGTGACCCGAAATGGCCATGATTTCAACAGTAGGTATATTGGCCAGATACATATTAATACATCCTGAACGCTTGGCGGTATGCGTCTTTATCAGTTGATATTTTGGTACTGTTTTTTCTTTTTTTCTTCCCCCTTTATTAATAATAATGGTTACCGGTTCATCAATACCGGCCATCTTACCTAAAATTTGAAGTTTTTCGTTGATCTTTTGCTCATTTGTGGGAGGAAGCTCATAATCATACTTCCTCAATATCATATCGGCTTCCTGACGCAGAGGAACAATTATTTCTTTTCCATTTCTTAGTTGAAATATTTTCAGTGCTTTTCTTCCATCACCCAGTACAGTCAGGTTCGTCTTTTTTATCGCCTTATAATCTGTATAATGTTGAGCCAAGTAACAACCCAGTAAAAAAACATCCCTCGATATATCAAGTTGACGATGGCCGGATAAATCCATATTATAAAGAAGGCTTATCTCACTTTCGCTTAAATATACAGGTTCCACTTTGATTTGCGTTACCCTGAACAGTTTGCTTTCAAAAGCCGTATTGCTGTGCATACCTTCCTGTTTTGCCGAGCGCATGATAAGTTTCAAATGCTTAATATGCCTGGCTATTGTGTTCTGGCTATAGCCTTTTTGATTAAAAAACTCCACAAAATCGTCAAGGAAGTCAACGTCAATTTGTTCATAACTTAAAATGATGTTTTTTGTTTTTTGATATTCCGATATCTGCGACTGAAACCCTTTCAGATTTTTAATGGACAAAGGCCTGTATCGTGTTTTACCAAGCGTCAGCCTTTTACCTTCCGACGCTTCGGTGATAAATTGTTGAATATATTCATTAAAACTTTTGGTCGGCACCCTGTCTTTACCTTTCAGTTCTATATCCAGTCTTTCTTTTAACTGCGCAGGTGTAGGAATAATACCACTTCTTTCAAATTCATAATAAACCTTCTGAACTTTGTCCTGTAACCTGTCCAAGTGCAGGTTGATCAACAGATCATCAGATCCAGCTCCTTTTTTAACTCTGTAAACAGGGCGGTCAACCCAGTAGGCCGGTTTAATTTTTTTTCCTGTCGGATATTTTAAGGGTATGTATTTTTTTCGTTTTTCTTTTTCGCCCGAAATCACATAATAACCATAACTGAAAAACATATAGATATATGTTTCTTTTTGTTCACGAATCCCAACACCATGTTGTGGTTCGTGCAGTTTGAATATGGTTTTAGGCACCAAAATCTAAAGAATTTTTGATGGTTATACGGCATTTTTTTCCCTTTGTTCTTGAATTTGTAAGATTTTTTGTAAGAATTTTTGATATTTTTTTTTATTTTTGTTGATAACTTGTTAATAATTTTATTATCTTTGCCTCAATAGATTGAATTTTATATTTTTAAAACCTAAAACAAATTATATGATTCAATTAATTTCATACTTGTGGTACCTCGACCATTTCTAGTTTTCTTTGCAAGTAAACCATGTTCTACCTGATACCTGAAACTATGAATTCGTACCTGAATTACTTGGTCCTTTCCTAATGTGTTTCCTCTGATTTATATTAACTTTTCCGGTAGATCAAATAAAAATTACTGTTAAAGAAATTTAGACATGCAGTTTTGTTTAATCAGTGTATGTCATTTATTTAATTAGTTTTTGTTTCTGAAATTGCTACCCTTTAGCATAGGATAAAAACAATTATTTTCCTTCCTTGATGGGAGGCAAATTCAGAAATACTTTTATCATATAAAATTTACAATCATGAAAAAGTTAATAATCATTTCAATCATAGCTTTATTAGCAGCAATACCATTCAACAAGGCAAATGCACAGTACACCATCCCTGCTTATGATGTACAGGTAACCGTCAACACCACTTTTGAAGACAGTGGCTTGCAATCACAGGATCAGGACAGGGAAGAAAGAGGCATGACAGTTGATGTGGAAGATGAGCACCGCGGAACAGGAAGCGCATGGGCTTACATAGTAATTTATCAGTTGAATGGCGATCTTTCGTATGGTCCTTTCAAAGTAAAAGAAGGTGAACCGTTCCAGATGACATTAGACAATGAGTTGTGGGGCGTGAAAGTAACCAGCGCCTCCGAAGATTGCAGCATGTCGGTGTGGGAAGACTAACAAATAATAATCAATACAGAAAACACACAGTAATTTTTCATAATAGTTTGGCCGGTCAACGAGGTGGTTCTCTTGGCCGGTTTTTTTATTCGCCCTTTTTTAAAGGACACTTTAATTTTTTGGATATCTTTATACATTTCTCTAAAAAACTTTTCTCATCTTTTATCGTAAAAAAATTGATAAACAAAAGATATTGAACAATCAGCAACACATAATGTTGTAATTTTGAAAATATCTTTTAATACTGTACGACATGGTTTGCCGTAAAGCTTATCAACCGGTTTTATTTTTAATGGCTGTTTTTTTGATGCTTGACTCATTTGCGTTTGGCTCTCCGCAAACTGTTAAAGAACAAATTGATGAATACATTGCCAAAGCAAACTATTTCACAAACATTAACTATGATTCTGTGATTTATTATGCTGACAAAGCAAGCGTTTTGGCTGATAAAAGCAATAACAATCTAAAAAAAGTAGATGTTCTTTTTGTGAAAATTAGAGCAGACATTGTAATTGCTAACTTCATCAATGCGTACAACAATTGTAAAGAAGCACAAACACTCGTAAACGAAAATAACCTTAAAGCGAAAGAGCCGGAAGTATATATGTATCTCGGGCTTGTATATAAGCTGATGGGGTTTACTTCGGAAGCATTGAAACAATATTTTAAGGCCATCGAGTTATATGAAGCATTACCTAAAAACGTTGAAAAAAAATCCGAATCCGAATTATATTACTATCTGGCTGACGCCTATTTCAAAATGGGAGAGACGGATCTTTCCAAAAAATATCTTAACCAAAGTATTCAGTTGGCAAAAAAGCAGGAGTCATCATTATATGCCCTTAAATCTTATCTGTTAATGACCCAGTTGCAGACAAAACTTGATTCCATCCAAAAATATCTCGCCCTTTCCGATTCGATCATTGCCAAAGACAGCCGGTCCCAATACAAAAAAGTTGTACTGTTAAACAACAAAGCCATGCTCAACAAAGCGATCCGGAAATACGAATTAAGTAAATCGCAGTATCTTCAGGCCATTTCCATTGCAACAGAAAAAGGATATAAGAAATATGTAGCCAATCTTTATAACAATTATGCTTACCTGCTGATGGCCCTGAAAAACTATGATAGTGCTCGCATCATTCTTGATAAAGCACTTGCTATTACGAAAGAAATTAATGATATAGACCTTGAGGGTGTAGTATTTGATTCATATAGTGACTACTATAAAACCATTAATGATTATAAGTCAGCAATTGTCTATAAAGATTCTTCGATAAGGAAAAAGAATGAATTCAGAAGGAACCAACGTGTCCAGGAATCGCTCTTCCTTTCAACCGTATTTGAAACAGAGCAAAAAGAGAAAGAAATCCTGGCACAGGAAAGCAAGCTCAACCAATTCAGGGCGATTCTTTTTGGGGCTGTTGCTTTTTCAGCTATCCTGCTAACCCTACTGATTTACTACAGGCAAAAAACATTATTGGGACGCGCGCGTCTTGAAACCATGCAAAAGGAAAAATCATTGGCAACAGCAAACGCATTGATTGAGGGTGAAAACCTTGAACGAAAACGTCTGGCTATGGACCTCCATGACGGGCTTGGAGCCAGGCTGGGTTCGCTGCGTTTTATGGTAGATGCATTCTTCAAGAACAATCCGCATTTTGAAGAGATTTCAAAATCCGTTAATGATATCAGTAAACACGTGCGTGACCTGTCACACCGCCTGGTTCCAACGCAGCTTGATGAACTCGGGCTGGTTCTGTCACTCCAAAACCTGATCAATTCCATCAATCAGTCATCAGATAGCCTGTCTATTGATCTGGAGGCAAATATTGAAAAAAGACTTGACAGTTCTCTTGAAATTAATTTATTTTACCTCGTATATGAGATGATCAACAATGCCATTAAGCATTCCAAAGGAAACTCTATATTTATACAATTGCTTGAACACAGCGACAGTATAAATTTATCTGTAGAAGATAACGGGGTCGGCTTTGACGTAAGTGCAAGTAAAGACGGACACGGTTTGAAAAATATTAAACGTCGGGTTGATTTTTTAAATGGAGAATTAATTATAGATTCGCGGATTGGGGAAGGAACATTGTTTATGATAGAAATACCAAAAATCAAGACATGATATACGTTTTTATGATTGATGATCATCCCATGTTTATTGACGGGGTTAAATCTGCATTCGATCCCGAAGTGGACAGGGTAGAATTTGTCGGTGAAGCCAATTTGTGTATGAAAGGTATTGAACCTTTGAAAGAAAGCGGTGCTGATGTCGTTTTACTTGACCTGAATATGCCTGAGTTAAACGGCGTTGAATGTTGCAAGCGAATAAAAAAAATATTACCTGATGTAAAGGTGATTTTCCTCACCGGCGAAACAGATACAGCGCTCTTGTTTGATGCATGGATGAGCGGGGCAAGTGCAATTGTTTTAAAATATTGTGGGAAAAAAGAGTTGCTTCAAACTATGCGCCGTGTAATTGAAGGAGAAAGAATTATTGGTCAGAATGTACCGTTTTTCTTTGATCAGATCGAAGGAGTTAAAGATGATAAAGTCCCGACACTGACTCTCCGGGAAGAAGAGGTTCTTAAGTTACTGGCCACGGGATTATCACGAAGTGAGGTTGCTGATGAACTCCATATTACAAGTGCAGCCGTAAACTTCCATTGTAAAAACCTTTTCAAGAAATTTAATAAAAACCGGATTCATTCATTACTCGCCGAAGCACGTAAATTAAAGGTTATTTCTTAACTTTTTGGTGGTATTTAACTGCAAACTACCATTTTTGGCAGTATAAATTCTATCATTTTCCTACCTTGACGAGCCTTTTTTTTCAATGTAAATTTGCATCAATCGTTCTTAAAAACAGGAAACATTATTTTAAAATACTATTAAGTATATCTGATTTAATACGTTTCCTGTGGACCTAAAACAAGTGTTATGATTAATCTTTTTGTTATTGATGATCATCCGGTGATCGTCGAAGGTGTCAAAGCGATTTTTGACGGAAAAAAGGAAAAAATTAAAGTCGTCGGACATGCCTATTCTGCAAAAGAGGCATTAAGTAAACTAAAAAAATCTTCCGCCCACATTATATTACTCGATTTACTAATGCCTGAATTCAGCGGGGTTGAATTGGCGCAAATTTTGAAGAAAGACTATCCGGATAAAAAAGTTATTGCCTTTACCGGCGAAACGGATACCGCCATTCTTTTCAATGCCTGGATGAATAAAGTGGATGCCATTTTAATGAAATATTGTGGCCGGGATGAATTGGTTCAAACCATCCATGCCGTATTAGCCGGAGAACGTAAAATTGGCAGCAATGTCCCGAATTTCTTTATTCAGATTGAATCCAGCAACAATGGAAATACACCACGGCTTACCAGCCGGGAGCTCCAGGTGTTAAATGCATTGGCAAAAGGTTACAAAAGGGTAGAAGTAGGCGAACTTTTGCACATTTCAAAAGTGGCTGTGGATTTTCATTGTAAAAACCTTTTTAAAAAATTTAACAAAACAAGGCTTTTAGAGGTAATTACCGAAGCCCGTAATGCAAACATTATTTATTGATCAAAAATCTGTAAAAAAACTTATAAAAAAAGTGAGTTATTAACAACTTTTACAAGTTATTAACTATACTTGAGAAATTGCCGGAGTAACGATAAACAACTACATAAACACATTATCTTATTGTATTACATTTATTTACGTTTTTTTGAAACGATTTTACCTACACTAAAGCATAGGTATAAACCTATCAAATACCTTTCTTGACCTATGCATTTATAATTATTCTTTTTACAATCTAAAACCATGTTTACCTATTTTATCAAAAAATGACGTAGGATAAATTCAGGTGATCGTGCAAAACGCAATCGAAAAAAACGCTTGCTGAGCTATGGAAACGTTGCCGAGAATAAAGTATTAAGAAAAGAAGGAGAAAACATGGAATCAGCAGTAAAGTTAACCGAGAAAGGACAACGTGACTACATTCTTATTCAGCGCGTATTGGAACAAAATGATCAACAAGCTTACTCTGAATTGTTAAACCACTATCACGACTCCCTATATTACATGATGCTGAAAATGTCAGGCGATCCTTTAGATGCCGATGATTTAACCATTGAGGCATTTGGAAAAGCATTTAAAAATCTGAAGCATTACACTCCGGATTATGCTTTTAGTACATGGTTGTTTAAAATCGCTACCAACAACTGTATTGACTATATGCGTAAAAAAAGCAAAGTTGATTCAGCCATTAAGATTGACAAATCAGATAGTGATTATAAAATGACCAGTCATGTTCCGTCCGGTGAGCTGGATCCGGAAGAGCAGATCATCAAAGAACAAAAAATTGATCTCGTTCATAAAATTGTCAAACATCTGAAGCCTCATTACAGGAAGCTTATTGAGTTGAAATACTTCAAAGAGTATTCCTACGAAGAAATTTGCCAGGAAATTGATCTTCCTCTGGGAACGATCAAAGCGCAAATTTTCAGGGCGAAAGAGCTTTTATTCAATATTTTAAAAGAAAACAGGGAACTCATTTGATAATCCCTGATAAAGATATTCCCTAATATTTATTATTTATACTTTGAGCGGCAGAACCTGCCGCTTTTTTTATGAAATTTGGAGAACGGCATAAAATAATTACAATGCCTACCGGGAAAACAACCTGTTAGTCTAAAATAGCTGCTCGCTTGTGAAGGCAACTACAAAAGGACAGCAGTCACGCTGCCCTTTTAATTTTTTAACAACAGAATCTGTATCAAACGGAATATCATCAACCAGCGGTTCGTCGGAAAAATTGAATTTTTCATTCAATGCTTTATGATATTCGTAATTTTCTACGACTTTCACCGTATTAAACGGAATGTCATCAATCAACGCTTCTTCTTTAAATTGAAAAGCTGCCAGGTGATTTTCAGTTTTAACCTGTTCATTTTTAACATGATGAGATATCATTTCAGTATCAAACGGGATATCATCAACCAACTCTTCATTTTCAAAAGTAAAATCCTGGGCTGTTACCTAAAAAGTAAGCGTCAAGACCAGGATTATTAAAATTTCTGTGAAATAAGTACGTGTTTTCATGATCTTGTGTTTTTTTATTTCGTTTTTCATGAAGCAAAAATATGTGAGAGATCATGCTTGGCAAAGTCATTTTCGGCGAATGGAAATAAAAAGTCGGTGAACGGGAGAAAAAAACGGATTTAAAAAAGAAAGGGCAATCTAAATAACTGTGGCTAAACTCAAACGGATGAGATCAAAATAAAAAAGAGCCTCCCACGGGACTCGAACCCGCGACCTGCTCATTACGAGTGAGCTGCTCTACCAGCTGAGCTAAGGAGGCAATTTTCCGGTGGGCAAAGTTAATCCAAATTTAAAATATTGAAATAAGCTTGATAATCTTTTACCATTTTACATTCTACATCTATTATCATTTTTTAACAATCTGTAAACAAAATAAATATACATTTATTTGTATATTCGCCGCCCGAAAGTTAATTATAATAATTAAACCTGTTTAAAATGAATACATTAACAAGATCAATCGCATTAATGGGATTCTTCCTTTTTTCAATTTTCGTTACCGCACAGACAGTTGAAGATGCTGGTAACAAGTACAATGAGGCCAATTCAGCTTTCCAGAATAAACAATACGCCAATGCCATCACCTTATACAAAGATGCACTTTCGATGGCTGAAGCTGCCGGTCCGGATGCTGACCAGTTGAAAAGTAACATTCAGACTCAATTGATCAATGCCTATTATAAAAACGGCATTGCCCTTTACAAACAAAAAAAATATGATTCTTCCGTTGAAAATTTGAAAGAAAGCCAGTCTCTGGCGAAAAGTATTGGAGACAACGCAATGGTTTCCAAATTGAATGGTGTAATAGCCAAAATTTATTCGTCAAAGGGGTTGTCATTAATCAAACAAAAAAAGCTGGATGACGCATTGGGTGCATTTCAGGAAGCACGTGTGACCAATCCCAAATGCGTGATTTCATTTTATGGTGAAAGTATTGCCTTTAAAGATAAAGGTGATATGGAAAAAATGATGGCCAGCGCTGACAAAGCCATTGAATATGGTACCGAAAATTCCAAGATGATTAAATATGCCGCAAAAGCAAAAACCGTTGCTTCTAAAGCATTACTGTCAGAAGCCACAAAAGAACTCCAAAAAGAACATGCACAAACCGCCGTAAATTATTTCAACGAATCATTCAAATATAAACCGGGAGATGCTGAAGCCTATTTTTATCTTGCGATTGCTTACAATAAACTTAAGAAATACGACGATGCCATAAACGCTGCAAACAAGGCTCTCGCAATGAAACAAGATGATAAATCGGATATCTATTTTCAACTGGGCCTGGCTTATAAAGGGAAAGGTGAAACTGCCAAAGCCTGCAGCTCTTTCAAAAAAGTAACCACCGGTGACAACGTGGCTGCCGCAAAATATGAAATTACTGAAAAACTCAAATGCAGTTAATCTGATTTTAAATCATAAAACTACCTTGTATTTAAAAGTGGCTTTACCGGCCACTTTTTTAATAACAATATTGATCAAATGCCTGTCGTTTGACTTTTCTGATGAAAAAAATGGGTATTACCCTGGATTAATTATCTGCACCCCCACGCAAAAATGGTTTGTTAAAAAATCAGTGTTTCATCAAATAAATCTGAAAAAATCAACTATCTTTAACCTTTAAAAATCACAAACCATGAAAACAAATCTTTCTTCAAACTGGTGGTCATTTACATTAAGCGGCATAATTGCCATATTGTATGCCTTCCTGGCATTTTATAATCCCGAAGGCATGCTTAAAACAATTATCGGATTCTTCGGTATAATTGTTCTTATCGTTGGAATAGCCATGCTTATCGGCGTGATAAGCAATATCCGTAACAAACAACCTTATGCTGCCGACCTGATCTGGTCGGTTCTGACCATGGTTGTTGGAGCAATACTTACTTTTTATACAAAGGAAGCCGTACGAATTTTTGTTGTTATCATTGGCATTTGGGCCATTCTTATGGGTGTTATACAAGTTTATCTAATGTCCCGGCTTGACCCGGATGACAAAAGCCGAAATTCTTTTCTTATCAATGGAATTGTAAGTATTGTTTTTGGGATTATCTTGTTCTTTAATCCTTTTACCATGTCACAAATATTACTTGTACTAACGGGTGTACTTGCACTTTTCATGGGAATATTCCTTATCGTGCTATCATTGAAAATTAAGAACTTCCAGAAAAACCTTGAAGCTTAATCGAACCTGATGTCTTTTATACGGAGTTGTAGCGTGGTCTGTCCCTGCCAGTAATTCTCATCAATATGATAGCAAATACTGAATGGCTTTCCGGTTCGCATGTCCTCAAAATGATGCCCCTGATTAAATGCAATGGCAGGTAAAGGCCCTCCTGTGTGGTCGGGGTGAACGACGGAAAATTTCAAATGATCACTTCCGTTTTTTCCCACTAGTTTAGCATAGCCTGTGTCAACTACATTTCGTGTCTGGAAAAAAGGAGACATATTTCCCGGCCCAAAAGGTGCAAATTGTTTAAGTATCCTGAAAAACTTTGTGTTTATGTCGCTTATAAAAAGCTCCTCATCTATTTCTATTTCGGGGATCATCATATCGTCGGTAAGCCTTGCCGAAGCATATTTTTCAAATTCGTCAATAAAACGATCAAGATTTTCGGGTCGTAATGCCAACCCGGCAGCATAGGTATGGCCACCGAAATGTTCAAGCAAATGACTGATCGAATCCAGGGCATCGTATATATCGAAACTCTTGATTGATCTTGCCGAACCCGTAATCAGCCCTTCACTTTTGGTAAGTACGATTGTGGGGCGGTAAAAAACCTCAATGAGCCGTGAAGCCACGATACCGATAACTCCTTTATGCCATGATTCTTTATAAACAACGGTGGTTTTTTTGTCTCTGTGATCTTTATCTTTTTTCAGTATCTCTATGGCTTCACTGGTAATTCCCGTATCCAGGTCCCGGCGTGTTAAATTCAATTCGTTAATCTGTTTGCCCAGCTTTAAAGCATATTCATTGTCACGGCTGATCAGCAGTCTGACCGAATCCGTGGCATCTTCAATTCTTCCGGCAGCATTGATCCGGGGTCCGATTAAAAAAACAAGGTCGTTAACTGATATTTCACGGTCAAAAAACAAGTTCCCTTTTTCTCCGTTTTTCTCAACACCGGCAGAATTAAAAAGAACCCGTAATCCTGCACGTGGTTTTTCATTTATTTTTTTTAATCCGTAATAAGCGAGCACGCGATTTTCTCCTGTAATCGGAACAATATCAGCAGCAATACTCACGGCAACAAGATCAATGCCGGAAAAAACAGTGCTTTCCGGATCCCCTCTCTTCATGGCAATAGCCTGTGTTAATTTAAAACCAACTCCACACCCTGATAGATCTTTGTAGGGATAATGACAATCGGGCTGTTTTGGATCAAGCACAGCGGTGGCAGCAGGAATGGTATCTCCCGGACGGTGGTGATCACAAATGATAACTTCAAGGCCTTTTTCCCTGGCATAATCAACTTTTTCGACAGCTTTAATGCCACAGTCCAGAGTAATCAGCAGTGAAGCTCCTTGTTTTATGGCAAAATCAATTCCTGTGTATGAAATCCCATACCCTTCTTTATAACGGTCGGGAATATAAAATTCTATTTTCTTATGAAACCGTTTGAGAAATGAATATAACAATGCCACCGCGGTTGTTCCGTCAACATCATAATCGCCGTAAACCATGATCTTTTCCCCATTTTCATGGGCCTGAAGAATCCGGTTAACGGCTTTATCCATATCCTTCATCAGGAACGGATCGTGCAAGTATTTTAAACTGGGCCTGAAAAAACGTTTGGCCTGGTCATAAGTTTTAACTCCGCGCTGAACAAGCAAAGAGCTCAGCCTTTCGCTGATGTTGAGTGCGCTGGATAACTGTTTAACCGCCTCTTTATCTGTTGTTTTTTTCAGTACCCACCGCTTTTCCATATCTCCTTTTGTTTTGCTTGTAAAAGTAACGATTTCTAAAAAATTATGAAATAGCTGCCTTGTAATTTTTTTTATATTTTTCAGGCAATCTAAAAATTTGATCTCATGGCCTCAACAGGATTAAGGCGGGATGCATTCCATGATGGGATAAAACCGGATACCAGGCCGATAACGGCGGAAACAACAATTCCTAACAGAATATTTTGAAAAGTTAATATCAGGTCAAAACTGACCAACGACTCACCATAAAACGTCAACACATAAACAATAGCCAGGCCAATGGCTCCTCCGATTACCGAAAGAAATATGGCCTCAAACAAAAACTCCAGAAGGATGAAATAACGTTTGGCTCCCAACGATTTCTGTATGCCGATTTGATTTGTCCTTTCTTTTACCGAAACGAACATAATGTTTGCAATCCCAAATCCGCCCACAAGAAGGGAAAATCCCCCAATAATCCAACCCACCATTGCGATGACCGCAAACAACTGGGAAAAGCCTTTTGTGATAATATCGGTTTCGTTGATCGCAAAATTATCTTCCTCACGTGGTGAAAGTTTTCTGATAGACCGCATGATGCCTGTTATTTCATCACGCATCTGGTCGTTGCTTATGCCGGGTTTGGCTTTGACGATGATCGTCGTGCCAATGTTTCTGGCGTCTATCAGGCCCAGCGCATAATTTACCGGGATCAGGATGTAATTGTCCCTTGAATTCCCGAAAACACTCTCCCCTTCTTTTTTCAATACACCGATAACCTGAAGTTTGCGACCAAAAATTTTAATCTTTTTTCCAATCGGATCAATACCTTGAAAAAGATTTTTCAATATGTCCGCACCGATTATACAAATGTTTTTTCCTCCTTTCGACTCGGTTGGTGTAAAATAACGCCCCTTTTGCAGGTCGAATTTCATAACTTTATTGTAATCGTGCGAAACAGCGAGTACCGGAATGTTTTCCATCGAATTGTTCTTGTAATAAACAGTGCGTCTTACACTAAACAGAAGAGCTGCGTCTTCCAGTGTAGTACTTCGCTTCAACAATTCCTGCATCTCATTCATTTTAGGTTCCGGGCGGTTGATATATTTCCACCAGGGATAATTACTTCCCCCCATCATCCAGGGCCATTTCTGAATAAACAACACATTGCTGCCCAATGAATTGATTTCGTCTTTTATCGCTTTTTCAAGGCTGTCGAAAACAGTAAAAACTGAAATGATCGAAAAGATTCCGATGGTGATGCCCAAAAGCGACAGAATTGTTCTTACTTTATTAATTACCAGCGCTCTGGATGCAAAAACAATGCTTTCGATTATAAGTTTGACAGCACGCATCCTAAATTATTTAACCTTTGTTTTTATTAACAAAAAAACTTTGCATAAATAAGTGAGTAAAAGTAATGAACATTTGATTAATTCATATTATTTTGCAATATCGTTAACATTTTTAATTTCTATCATCCGAAAAATAAATTACTGCTTTGAAAAAAATTAAAACCGCTTTAGTTTCAGTCTTTTATAAAGACGGTTTGGTTGATGTTATGGAACGGCTTCAACAATTGGGTGTTGAGGTTTATTCAACCGGTGGAACTTTTAACTTTATCAAAGAAAATGGTTTTGATGTTAAATCCATTGAATCTTTAACAGGATACCCTTCCATTCTCGGTGGCAGGGTGAAGACATTACACCCAAAAATTTTCGGCGGAATCCTTGCCCGGCGGGAAAAGAAAGACGACGTGAAGCAACTTGAAGAGTATGAGATTCCTTCCTTTGACCTGGTCATTGTTGATCTTTATCCATTCGAAGAAACGTTAAACTTAACCGGTGACACAGATGAGATCATCGAAAAAATTGATATCGGGGGTATCACGCTCATCCGTGCGGCAGCAAAAAATTATAAAGACGTTTTGGTGGTTTCTGGATCAACGATGTATAATGAACTGATCAAACTCCTTGACGAAAAAAAGGGGAACACAGATTTTGATGACAGGCGATACTTTGCTGCCATGGCTTTTAATATAAGTTCCCATTATGACACGTCTATTTTCAACTGGATAAATCCGGGAAGCATCAGAGCGTTTAAACAAAGTGTAACGGACGCTACCGTCCTGCGATATGGGGAAAACCCCCATCAGGAAGGTGTTTTCTTTGGTAAACCCGGAGAAGTTTACGAACAACTTCACGGAAAAGCCATTTCCTACAACAATTTACTTGATCTGGATGCGGCCATTAATCTGATCAATGATTTTGAAGAAACAACCTTTGCTGTGATCAAACACAACAACGCATGCGGACTGGCATCACGCAACACGTTGAAACAAGCGTGGACAGATGCGCTGGCAGGCGATCCGGTTTCTGCTTTCGGAGGAGTTCTTGCCGCTAACAGGACCATTGACCGGGAAACGGCGGAAGAGATCAACAAGATATTTTTTGAGATCATCCTTGCTCCGTCTTATGACGATGATGCGCTTGAAATCCTTAAAACCAAAAAGAACCGGATCATCCTGATCCTTAAAAGTTTCAGGTTCCCGGAACATCAGTTTCGCTCGGTATTGAACGGCGTGTTATACCAGGAAAAAGATATGGTTACGGAAACCGCCGGAGACCTGAAAACGGTTACCCGGATGACACCGTCACCCGAACAGGTGGAGGATTTGCTTTTTGCCAACAAGACCGTAAAACACACTAAATCGAATACTATAGTGCTGGCAATCAATAAGCAACTCATCGGATCGGGAACTGGTCAGACCTCACGTGTTGACGCTTTAAAACAAGCCATTGAAAAAGCACGTAATTTTAATTTACCCCTTGAAGGTGCGGTTATGGCTTCGGATGCTTTTTTCCCTTTTGCCGACTCGGTGGAAATTGCAAACAATGCCGGGATAAAAGCTGTCATACAACCCGGTGGGTCAATTCGTGATAAAGATTCGATAGATTACTGCAATGAACACAACATTCCAATGGTATTTACCGGGATCAGACATTTTAAACATTAAGTATATTGATATATGAAACTTTTTTTTGTAGTTTCGTTTTGTTAGAATAAACACAAGAATATAGGAGAAGAGATATGGGATTGTTTTCATTTTTAACCCGGGAAATCGCAATTGATCTGGGAACTGCCAACACTATTATTATCTTTAATGATAAAGTTGTTGTTGACGAACCTTCCATTGTGGCCATTGACAGGAATCAGGGAAAGATCATTGCTGTTGGCAAAAAAGCCATGCTGATGCATGGTAAAACACACGAGAACATTAAAACAATCCGTCCTTTGCGTGATGGTGTAATTGCCGACTTCGAATCGGCTGAATACATGATCCGTGAAATGATCAAAATGATCGGGTTCAAGAATGCTTTGTTTTCTCCGGCGTTAAAAATGGTCATTTGCATTCCTTCAGGTATCACCGGTGTTGAAGAACGTGCTGTAAAAGATTCCGCCGAACAGGCAGGAGCCAAAGAAATACGGCTGATTCACGAGCCTATGGCTGCCGCAATAGGCATTGGTATTGATGTTTTGGAACCCACCGGAAACATGATCATTGACATCGGCGGGGGCACCAGCGAAATTGCCGTTATTGCCCTTGGCGGTATTGTAAACAACACATCCATCCGGATTGCAGGCGATGATTTCAATGCCGATATTGAAGAATACATGCGAAAACATCACAACATCAACATCGGCGAACGCACAGCGGAAAGAATCAAAATTGAAGTGGGCGCTGCACTTACCGAACTGGACAATCCTCCTGATGAATATGCCGTTCATGGCAGGGACATGCTGACGGGCATCCCGAAAGAAATAAAAGTCAACTATAAGGAAATTGCCGCTTGCCTTGACAAATCCATTTCAAAAATTGAAGCTGCCGTACTCAATGCGCTGGAGAACACTCCGCCGGAACTGTCTGCGGATATTTTCAGAACAGGTATATATCTTGCCGGCGGCGGTTCCATGTTACGCGGGCTGGATAAAAGGTTACATTTAAAAACCAGACTCCCAATTCATGTTGCCGAAGACCCGTTGCGCGCTGTAGCCAGGGGAACGGGCATTGCATTGAAAAATTTCGACAAGTTCACGTTCCTGATAAAATAAATTCCCGGATACAAAGCCGGTATAAATATTTTTAAAATCGTAATCTGATACCGAATGCGTAACCTGTTTTCTTTATTATGGAAATATCAGTTTTTTATTTTTTTTCTCATTCTTGAAACAATATCACTCATTCTGCTTTTTAATAATTATTCATACCACAGGTCATTGTATTTCAACACGGTCAGCGATTTTACGGGTAAGATCTATTCGGTTTATGGCAACATTGAAAATTATTTTTCACTGAAAAACGAAAACCGGCAGTTGCTTGAAGAAAATGCCCGTATGAAAAACAAATTAAGCCGTATCCGGGTATATCCCGATTCACTGCTCTCCGATACAAACAGCTATTATTACATACCAGCCCATGTGATAAGCAGCAGTGTTAACAAACGAAACAACCTGATATTAATAGATAAGGGACGTGTTGACAGTGTACGAAAAGAAATGGGGGTTATCTCCTCCACCGGAATAGCGGGAATTGTCATCGGGGTATCCGATCATTATGCCGTTGTCATGTCCATGTTGCACCGCAACAGCAGAATAAGCGGACGCGTGAAAAAAAACGGCCAATTGGTCAACATAATCTGGAATGGCCGGGATTATACAAAAGGAGAGGTTACCGATATCCCGACCCATTTTACTTTATCGAAAGGCGATACTATTATTACCAGCGGGAATTCATTGATCTTTCCACCGGGTATCCTAATCGGAACGATCGAGAGCAATCAACAATCAAATAATCAGGAGTTGGGACACGCCATCCTGAATTTCGCCACCGACTTTAACCGGCTTGAGTATGTTTACATAATAAAAAACCCTGTAAAAGAAGAACAGGAAAAACTTTTAAACGAAACGGGGGATGAATAACATTTACCTTAAAAATATCATCCGGTTTATTTTGCTGGTTCTGCTACAGATTCTTGTTCTGAATAACATGAACCTGATGGGTTATATGAACCCGTATGTTTACATTCTTTTTATTCTTTTGCTGCCTGCCGATATAAGCGGAAGCCTTTTATTGTTGCTGGCTTTTGTAACAGGAATAACCATTGATTATTTTGGAAATACCCTTGGATTGAATGCTGCGGCAACTGTTTTGATGGCTTTTGCAAGGCCGTGGATATTAAATTCTTTCTTTAAAAATATTGAATTTGGACAAAACGAAGAACCGGGAATATCAAAAATGGGATTTGGTAAATTTCTACGCTATACCTTCATTCTTGTGCTCATTCACCATACCGCCCTGTTTCTTCTGGAAGTGTTCAGCTTTGAGGAATTCCGGGAAACATTTTACCGTATTATGATCAGCTCCTTATTTTCGACTTTCATCATCATGATCCTGGTTTTGCTTTTCGGAAAGCGAAAACAATAATTATTTGTTAATTTTTTCAATTGCATATCATGTATAACTAATTTTGTATAAACATTTAAAAATATTTGAAAATGAAGAATTTATTTTTTGCAGCAATTTTTGTGTCATCTCTGTTTTTTGTTTCATCCTGCGACAATACGGGTAAGGATAATTATACGGTTACTTTCGACATAAAAGGAATTAAGGACGGATGGCTGATCATGCAACAGCGTAAAGACGGGAACTGGATTAAAATTGATTCGGTGGAGCTTAAAAATGGAAAAGCTGAAATCAAAGGCAAGCTTCAGACACCTGAATTTTATTACGTGACCATGAAAAATTCCAGAAACTTCATGCCGTTATTTATCGAACCGGGAAACATTAAGGTTACGGCAAATGCCCAGACATTCAGCCGTCCGAAGGTAGAAGGTTCCCAATCACAAACCGTTTATGAATCATTTCTTGATAAGCTGGACGAATATGACCAGAAAGCTTCTGATCTTGGAAAACAATATCAGGAAGCCAAAAAAAATAATGATGAGGCGCTGGCACAAAAAATTTCCGATGAATACGATAAAATGTCGGAAGAAAAAGCCGATGACATTATTGACTTTGCACTTAGAAACAACAAGTCAATTGTTGCCCCTTTCATTATGATGAATTATTCCTATTTATTTGAACTTGAAGACCTTCAAAAAGTAAATGATGCGCTGGATCCTTCGCTTGCAGGTTCAACTTATGCAAAATCTTTAGGCGATCGTGTGAAAATTCTTGAAAACGTCCAGATTGGAAAGCCGTTCGTTGACTTTACACTGAACGATCCTGATGGTAATCCTGTTTCGTTGTCTTCTGTTGCCGGAAAGGGAAATTATGTTCTTGTTGATTTCTGGGCTGCCTGGTGTAGGCCCTGCCGTGCTGAAAACCCGAATGTTGTAAAAGCTTATAACAAATATCACGATAAAGGATTCACGGTTTTCGGTGTTTCATTTGATAAAGACCACGATAAATGGGTGAAAGCCATACAGGATGACGGGTTAACATGGACACAGGTTTCCGATCTGAAATACTGGGGTAGCGAAGCCGGTAAACTTTATGGTGTTCAGTCAATTCCTCATAATGTACTTATTGATCCTGACGGGATGATCATTGATAAAGATTTACGAGGCGAAAATCTTCAGAAAAAACTTGAAGAACTGTACAAGTAACTTATTGTTTTGACAGGTTTCGGTAATTCCGGTAATCTGAAACCTTTATTTCTGTTAATCGTAATAATTTCTGATTCTTAATCAGTTTTTTAAACTGTTTTGTTTTGTTGTTCATTCAATCTTATCAAAAAAATGAAAAAATATTTTACTTTTTCCCGGATACAAAAGCTAATGGCTGTTCTGGCAATAATGTTTACCATTAACACTGCATCAGCCCAACCCTGGACAAAATATCTACCCCAGGATAAGTTGCAAAACCATACATTAACCCTGAAAGATTACCAGGAAGCATTTAATAAATACTGGGAACCATTCAATGTTGAAAACGGCTATTACATGCTGAACGGAGAAAAGCAAAAAGCGTACGGATGGAAACAATTCAAACGCTGGGAATGGTATTGGGAAAGCCGCGTTAACCCGGTCACCGGAGAGTTCCCGGATAAAACAGCACTGGAAGTTTTTGCTGACTTTACATCAGGGCGAGGAGAAAACAGCAGCTCAGGGGACTGGTCTAGTATGGGGCCTGACCAGACGGGCGGCGGATATGCCGGCCTTGGACGTCTGAATTGCGTCGGATTCAACCCTTCGGATAATAATACGATTTACGTTGGTGCAGCAGCCGGTGGGGTATGGAAAACCACTGATGGCGGTTCCACATGGGCGCCTGTGAGCGATTCCATTGCAGCCCTAGGAATCAGCGATATTGTGGTCGTGGAAAAAAACGGCGTTGAAACCATTTATATCGGTACCGGCGACCGGGATCATAGTGATACTTACTCCGTTGGTGTTTTGAAATCCACCGACGGTGGGTCAACATGGAACACTACAGGATTGGATTGGACACAAAACCAGTTTAAGCTGATCAACCGCATGATCGTTGACCCGGATGCCCCTGATACCATTTATGCGGCAACATCTGACGGTTTATACCAGACGGTTGATGGTGGAACCAGTTGGTCTTTAAAGACCGGTACTATTTTTATTGACATTGTATTTCAGCCTGGAAATACAGCACAGATTTACGGATCAAACAAAAGCGGCCAGGTTTATCGAAGTACGAATTACGGAAATTCATGGTCTTCGGTGTTAACTGTCAGTGGTGGAAAACG
>CAZMOS010000038.1:0-5076 GCA_964567945.1 uncultured Lentimicrobiaceae bacterium | reverse complement strand
GTACGAATTACGGAAATTCATGGTCTTCGGTGTTAACTGTCAGTGGTGGAAAACGGACAGAAATTGCTGTAACCGCTGATAACCCTTCTGTTGTATATGCCTTGGTGGCTAATTCCAGTAGCGGATTAAGCGGAATTTATAAATCAACGAATGGAGGAACCAGCTTTTCACTGGTTTTTAGCGGATCAACAGCAAATCTTCTTGATTGGAGCTGTACTGGTTCGGGATCAGGCGGCCAGGCTTGGTATGACCTTTGTATTGCCAGTGATCCCAATGATGAAAACATTGTTTTCGTGGGCGGCGTAAATACATGGAAGTCTTCCGATGGCGGCTCTACATGGAATATAAACAACCATTGGTATGGTGGTTGTGGCGTTCCGGCTGTCCATGCCGATAAACACTATTTTAAATACCAAAATGGCACTTCCACACTTTTTGAGTGCAACGACGGCGGTTTTTATAAAACTTCAAACGGTGGAAGTACGTGGACTCATCTTGGAAGCGGATTGGTCATAAGTCAAATGTACCGGCTCGGCGTTTCCCAAACAGCCAGTGATGACGTGATAACAGGCTTACAGGATAATGGAACAAAAGCCATGCTTTCGGGTACATGGAATGATGTGATCGGGGGTGACGGAATGGAATGTTTGATTGACTGGTCTGATGAAAATACCCAGTATGGCGAATTGTATTTCGGTGCTATCAAAAGAACAACAAATCATTGGGTAACATCTACTGATATTACTTCAGGACTTTCCGGTAATGCCGCATGGGTTACACCCTATATCATTGATAAAAACGATAATTCCACTTTGTATGTCGGGTACCAGGATGTTTGGAAATCAACAAACCAGGGGAATTCCTGGACGCAATTAAGCAGTTGGTACGGAAACACCATCCGGTCACTGGCCATTGCCAATAACTCCGATTATATTTATGCGGCTACTTTGACAACTCTTTATAAAACCACAAACGCCGGAACATCGTGGACGAATATAACCTCCGGTTTACCGGTTTCATCATCCAATATTTCTTATATTGCCGTAAAAGATGATGACCCGAATACCGTTTGGGTATCTTTCAGTGGTTTTAATTCTCATGGTGTTTATGAAACAACCAACGGGGGGAGTTCGTGGTCAAATATTTCAACTGGTTTGCCGCAATTACCAGTAAACTGTGTTATTCAGGATACCTCTGCAACGGATGTTGTTTTATATGCGGGTACCGATGTCGGTGTCTATGTTAAAGACGGCAGCAACAACTGGGCTGCTTTTTATGACAGCCTTCCCAATGTTGTGGTAACCGAGCTGGATATCTATTACGACAGCAATCCGGCCAATTCGAAAATCAGGGCTGCTACATTTGGCCGGGGGTTGTGGGAATCCGATCTTTATTCAACAGTGGCAGCACCTGTCGCCGATTTTGTCGCCGATAATACAACACCTTACACGACGGATACGGTTTCGTTTACCGACCTATCAACCAATTCGCCCACATCATGGAGCTGGGAAATAACACCGTCAACCATAACTTATGTTGATGGAACCGATTCAACTTCTCAAAACCCGAAAGTCGTGTTTGACTCTGCGGGGCTTTATACTGTTTCGCTAACCGCTTCCAATGCAGGAGGTTCGGATACCGAAACAAAAACAGATTACATTGATGCCTCGGTGCAGGTATTTCCTCCCGTTGCAGATTTCGAAGCTGATACAACACATCCGAGTGTTGTTGATACTGTGACATTTACCGACCTTTCTACAAACAATCCGGATTCATGGGACTGGGCATTTGACCCGGCAACCGTAACGTTCCTGAACGGTAGTGATACAAGTTCACAAAACCCTGCCTTAAGATTCGATGCTGCAGGAGAATACACGGTTACCCTGACCGTTTCCAACACGGCAGGTTCCGATGACACGGTTATGACGAACTACATCAATGCGGTGGATGTACTCACCGTTATTGCAACAGCTACGCCGGATGTGCTTTGCCAGGGCGATTCAAGCCAGTTGGATGCCGGCGCATCAGGGGGTGACGGTAATTATACCTATTCATGGACGTCCGACCCGGCAGGATTTACATCCGACGAGCAAAGCCCTGTAGTTTACCCTGACGTTACAACCACATACTTTGTAGATGTTTCGGACAGTTTGCAATCCGCTTCTTCCGATGTGCTGGTGACGGTTAATGCGTTACCTTCAATTACCCTTGGCGACTGGCCTGATCAGTTATGTAACCAGATGGAACCTCCCGTCCAGTTGACTGCTGAACCTACGGGCGGCGTTTACAGCGGTAATGCCGTTACAGAAGACGGCGTATTCTCACCCGAAGAAGCGCCACTTGGCTGGAATGTGATTACTTACACTTATGAGGACGAAAACGGTTGCTCCAATTTCGCCATGGATTCCATTTTCGTGGATGAGTGTGTGGGAATAAATGATGTACAACGATCAGCAAGCCTGGTGGTGTATCCTAACCCCAACAACGGACAGTTTGTGGTGGAAAGCAATGCTATGATCAGCAGCATTGAAATACTGAACCAGTTCGGATCGGTGGTTTACCAAAACCGTTTCAACGACCAGAAAGCAAGGATAAACATTGATTTGAGCAAGGGAGTTTATTTCCTGAAAGTGAAGTTTTTGAATAGCGGGGAAAGTATTTCCAAAAAAGTGTTTATCAAATAGTTTCGTCCCCCGCACGAGTCTTCCGGCCGGCTCACATATGCCGGTGAGGCTTGTGCGGGGGATATAAATACAACTTTATCAGTTGTTGGTGTTTCCACTTACTTACCCGTTGGTGTCTGCACCAACAACAATTTATTTACGGGAATCTATTAAACCCCAGCCGGGGTTTTTGTAATTCTTTGTTTAACCCGGATTGCATCCGGGGCTATTCACGTTAAATCACTTTGTGATTTTCAATGTCGTAACCCTTTGTGATTCCCTGGTGACTTCGTGCCTTGGTGGCAAAAACACATTGATTGATAATAACCCGCTGTCGCACGATTGCATCGTTTGACACCAACGCCCCCAACTGGCGCCATTCTTCCCGCCCGGCTTTGTGTGCTGGCGAGACTGGTACGGGGCTAAAACAAACTATCTTTTTCAAATACACCCTTTTTTTCGACCCGCTGAAAGCTTCCTCCCGCAGTGCCTGCCCAATAGCCCATTCAGCGGGTCAGAGCGCTGCCGACCCGCTAACTCGCCCCGGAGTTAGCGGATCGAAAACCACATCTCCTCAATCCGGCTTGGTCCAGTCGGGTGGAAAACAACCCCGGCTTTCAAAATCAAAATGTTCTTATTACTTTTGAAAGATGAGAAACAAGAGCAGATTTATCGGAATAGCTTTGGCCCAGGTCAACCGCGCACGGGGTCGGCACACAAGACTTGAGCCAAGTGGGGCAAATGCAAGTATTGAAACCGCAAGAATTGATTATACCGGGAATGCTAATGAGTTTGATCCTTCATATATTTACGGTGAACGAACCAAAGCATGGGTTGGTGGCGGCGAAGAAATTATAGGCAGTTTAGGGGTGGCTGTTAGTAGACAGCTTTTAAATGGTAACTATGTTATTTCGACTTCTTTATCGTTTGGCATTGGTGCTGGTACTCCGATATCAGGAGGCATAAATAATGGTTGGATTTTTTGGGGCTTTTAAAATATAAAATTTAATATCATGATTAAAAAATATAATAAAAATAAAATACGGTTGATAATATTAGCTAACATCCCTGTCTTATTTTTATTAATTTGGGCAATGTATGATTACAGATTGGATAGAACATTAGGAGAGAAACTAAACGAGGAATATTCATTCATCTCGGTTAATGATAGTTTAAACAGCACAGTTCAATCAGTTTTTAGCAACAAACGGACAAAGAAGTGGAGGGGAAAATGTTGTTATGCTTTTATTACATTCACTGATGGAGATAAACTTCAGATAGGAGCTCGTTCAAGCATTAAAAACAAAGATGTCTATTTCGGTTACACGGTTGCACCCGGTAATGTTTTAATTAAGCGGCCGGGGTCGGATACACTAACCTTGATATCAGGTGAAAATAAATATTTATTTATTCTGGATATTTATGAACCTGAATCGGATACTCTGTCGTTTATTGAAAAGATTTTCAGATAATAAACATTCTCATACAATGTTAAATTTTCCCAAAATCAATTAAAAAACATGAAAGGATATTTAAAATACATGTATGTAAAACTTTATGGTTTTATACGCATTGAAAAATACACTTCATACACTTTTGCTTTTATCTGGGGAATGAATATCCTGACTTTAATGGAGTTGGTTATATTCAGAAAAGGTTATCCGCATTTTATTAGTTTGCTGGTTTCATTTTTAGCAATGATATTCATTGTTTTTATTTTACAAAAGAGGAAAAAAAGTGTAAAGATTTTGCAGGATGGTGAAAAATACAGAAACCGGAAAAACAAAGTTATTTTTTGGTTACATATGTTCTTATCAATAGTTATCTATGTGATATATCTATATGCAGGTATTATTGGTTTTGCTCAATAAGTAAATTACCAACTGGCGCCAGTCTTCCCGCCCGGCCTTGCGCGTGGGCGAGACTGGTGCTAAACAAAAAAACAAGCTATTTTATTCAAATAAATCCGTTTATGATTGTTATCATTTATTAAACCCCAGTCGGGGTTTTTGATGTTCTTTGTTTTTCCCCGGATTGCATCCGGGGCTATTCACATTTATCCGTCAGTTGACGGATTTAATCACTTCGTGATTTTCCGATTTTTCATTCCTGTTCAGCAGGTCGGTGGTAATTCCTTCCGGATTCCACCTGTTTGAAAATTGAAATTGGATGTTTGGGAATTAATTGTTATTTGATGTTTGGATTTTCCTTCCCGGACAACTAATTATCAGGATGTTTTTCCTTCCATTGCTGACTGAAAGATTTGTCGGCAATGTGCGGGAATTCCCTGCGGGGTCCCCACGCTTTGGAAGCAAACAATTTGGCAAATGTATTTTTTGTTTTTCCCCCGGCCATATCCATCATCTTCCGTGAACCGAGGGCTTTGGTTGCCATTTTCATTCCTTGCTTTTCA
>CAZMOS010000037.1:0-24900 GCA_964567945.1 uncultured Lentimicrobiaceae bacterium | reverse complement strand
ACCGGCTGACTTTAAACTCGCTATTTAACCATTCCGAATTTGAGAAAAATGTAAATGCAATGACTTTATGTTACGGTATTTCCTACCTTTGTGAAAGAAGACTAATTAACAACTACATTTTAACTTCATCTGTCTATGAAAACACGAAAATTCTGCCGGGAAGAAATGCCTGACTCTTCTTTTCATTTTGCCGACATCCATTGCCATCCGCACATGCGTTCATTCAACTGGCTTTACAAACCCTGGAAACCGGCAAAAAGTAAAAAGTACCATCCTTGGTGGATCATTCTTCCCAAATTCAAAAGCTCCGACAAAGGTATCCGGGCAGCCGCTTATTCGCAATGCGATCTGGTACAGGTCACCAACGGAAACCTGAAACTTGCCGTCGTTTCGCTGTATCCGATGGAGAAGGGCTGGGTTACCGGACGGAAAAGTGACCCCGCAGGAAACCCCGTTGACCTGAAAAAAATATTAGGCGATAACGATTTCAATGCATGGGTAAGCAACGGACTTGGGGGTGCGCTGAAAGCCGTTTACCGGTGGCTGGGTGAGGATAAAGGCGGTGACCCGGCTATCCGGGATTTTCTTCAGGCAATTTATATGAAGCTGCCTTTCAGGAAGATCAACTTCTTCCAGAGCAAAAAGTATGATTATTTTAAAGAATTGAAGAACGAACACAATTACCTCCTGAAAAAAAGCGGAGTCGAAACGAGGTCGGAGATATTTATCCCTCCCATGAAGAAACTGATCTTCAACAAAAACAAGATCAGGAGAAAATGTCCTGTGGAACTTGATGCGGAAGGAACCTATGTTATTGCCGGAAACGGAAAACAGGTGCTGGACACCATTAACGCAGGAAAAACGGCTTTTGTACTTTCCATTGAAGGGGCAAATGTTTTCAATTCACACCTTCCTGTGGCGGAGGTGTTGAAAAATGTTGCCGAAGTCAAAAGATGGAACGAACCGCTTTTTTTCATCACTTTTACACACCACTTTTATAATTACCTGGCAGGCCACGCGCACAGCATTCCCGATATCGGCACCAGACTGATAGACCAGGAAGAAGGAATGAACACCGGTTTTACGGAAAAGGGCCGGAAAGTCGTCAGGTATCTTTTGAGCCTTGATGAGAACGATAATAGAAACGAAGCTTTTGGAAGGCGCATTTTAATTGACGTGAAACATCTGAGTGTGGTGGCACGGAAGGAATATTATGAACAGATCATTAATCCCTGTTTTCAAAAAGGAGATGTCATCCCGGTGATCGCCAGCCATGTGGCTTACTCGGGAAGGGAAAAGCTGCAGGAATTGATTGACAACATACTTGATGAAAACGACGGCTTTATGGCGGAACGTCTCGGGCATAAATTCAATGCATGGAACATCAATGTATGCGACGAAGATGTGATCACCATTTTCAAAACCGGAGGGCTGATCGGCATCAACCTGGACCAGCGTGTGTTGGGCATCCCCAAAGAAGACCGCGAAAACAGGGAAAAGCACATTCATTACGTATGGCAGAATATGCGGGCGATGATGCTGGCAGTGATTGAAGCCACCGGGGATGAACTTCCTGATAAAAACCGTGTTGTTGACCTGCTTTCGCTGGGTACTGATTATGACGGTTATGTTGATCCGGTGGATAAATATGCCACGGTCACTGATTTTGCAACGCTCCGGAAAGACCTGGAAAAAACCATTGACAGTGATCCCGAAAAAGACAAGCTGCTTTTTGGTTTCACACCTGCGCAACTGGCGGAAAAGATCTGTTTCACCAATGCGCTGGATTTCGTGGTGAAGAATTTTGTCTGAGTTTGTGTCATTCATGTTTATTTTTATTGAACCCCCTGCCGGGGTTCTTTTTTCCTTCTTTCCTTTACCACAGACTTTGTCTGCGGCTATTCACGTTTAACCACTTCGTGGTTTATGGCTGTACCGCTTCAAGTGTCTGTAATTGAAGCATTTAAAAATATACATCCTCTGCATCAAGCCGTCCACGCTTGAAGCATGATCAGATATGCCTGAAAAAGCGCGAGTTTATGATCACAAAACCTGCCAGACTGCCGAGTATATACCAGGGAAAATCGTACCATGTAAAATAATTCCCGAGAACTGTGCGGCCAATGAAATATGATCTTGCCCATTCCAGAAAAGGGGGGTGCCATAACTGGAGGAATTCAAGCGCACAGGTGGCAAGGAATACAATGAATGCAATATGAAAAGGTTTTGATCGGGGGAAAATAAAAAACGCCACCAGAATCCAGAAGATTTCATAAAAAAATCCACCGAGATAGTTGTTTACCCAAAGATGCCCGCCATCGGTATAGAATTTTGTGGCAAACCCTAACGGAACGACAAAAAGCAGCAATAGCAGCACCCTCATACGCATCCGGGTAATAGATGTATTATGGCCGTTTGTTGTATGATCTTCCTTCATGGTACACAATCTTAATGAATGCCTAAATATACCAAAGATTGTAAAATTCCTGTGAATATTGCCTGCCCCGTTGTTGGTATCACCACCACTGATAAGGACCGCCCTGTTTCAGGCGTCCTCGCCTGAAGCGTTTTAAACATACACCTGCCTTTGCTTCAAGTGTCCACACTTGAAGCTCAACTTCAAAAATCTCTGCGCCTCCGCGTCTCTGCGTGAAATATAAAATCCTCACCTGACAACCTTAAACATCACCGCCCTGCCGGTTTTACCGGTAACTTTCAACTCCTCCGATGCCCGGTACCCGATAAGCCAGATGATCTTTCCGCCGGATTCCATCACGTAAACATTTTCTTTTTCAAACCGGCTGACTTTGCTGTCAATCAGGTAATCGCTGACCAGCTTCGACCCTTTCATCCCGAAGGGAACAAACCGGTCGCCCCTTTTCCATTTACGCACAATGAGGGGGAAAGTCAGCTTCTCCAGATCGAAATAAGCAGTGGAAGGATCGTTTTTGAAAGAAATCTTTTCAGTGTCCTCCACTATTTCCGACGCCAGTTTAAAAGGAGCATTAAGCGCATCCCCTGCGTGCCGGATGTAATACACCTCATCGCCGGTATCAGTTGACTTTTTTTTCAGGATCAGAAAATCCCTCTCCGTCAGCAACCGGTAACCGCCGGAATAAAATATTTTACCGATCCCGGTTTTTCGCATTGCTTCGTAAACCGAATCCGTTATCTCACGGTTAAATCCGTGGTTTTTCAACAGGTAGAAAAGAAGGGCCTGCGTATCGGGAAAAGTCTGCAATGCTTTTACCGGGATCTCTACTTCGTCATCTTCGTTTTGGAATAATTCTTTTCGTTTTTGCGCGATGAAATATTCCAGTAGCCGGTGATCCTCTGCCAGATAGCCGATGCTTTTCCCCAGCGCCTGGCGATAATCTTCGTTTATTTTTTCCAATTCGGGCAACAGATGGTGGCGGATTTTGTTCCGCAAATATTTGTCCGACAGGTTGGAAGAATCTTCACGGAACGACAGTCCGTGTTTTGTGGCATATTGTTCAATTTCTTTTCGTCCGGCAAACATCAGCGGCCTGATGATCGGCCCCCGTTTTACGGGCATCCCTTTCAGCCCGCCGGCACCCGACCCCCGCAACAGGTTGATAAAGAAAGTCTCGATCTGATCATCGGCATGCTGGGCCACGGCTACTTTTTCAAATCCTTCCGAGCGGCAGAACTCTTCAAACCACCGGTATCTGATCTCACGGGCGGCTTCCTGGATCGAAAGTTTGTTTTCTTTGGCAAACCGTGAAGTATCCACCCGCTTCACAAAACATCGGACTCCGTATTTATCGGCCAACGTACGGACAAATTCCTCATCCCCGTCCGATTCTTCGCCCCGTAATTGAAAATTAACATGGGCAATGGCAACAGGATACCCCGCCCGGTGAAACAGGTCGAGCATCACCACCGAGTCAATGCCTCCGCTGACAGCAAGCAAGGTTTTGCCGCCGGTAGAGATCAATTCATTTTCACGGATAAAGTTTTCAAAAGCCGCAAGCATAAAACAAAGGTACGAAATGAGTCCGGGAATGATGTGAAAACGTCAGAAAATAACTTCACATTCCATTATTGATGTGTCATCTCGCATAATGGGGCCCCTTTCTGGTTTTATGACTGGTGGAGACACCAAAAACGGGGTAAGGTCATCAATAACCGGGTAAATATATTCTGTCTGTTTTGAAAATTATCTCTTCTTTTTCCCGTTATTCCGCGGGTCTGTTTCCACCTCCCAGGTATTTCCTGTTCTCAGCAGATCGTCAACAGATTTAAGCGGAGAGGTTTGCTTTTCATGTTCAACAGTATTCCAGACCGCATCTTCCAATGTTTCCGTTTTTACCGAACGGATCACACCCAGCGCTGCCGGGTAATCGGGAGGCATCATTTCGCAAAGCATGTTGTGGATGCCCGTATCTTGTTCGAAAGGATTATGGACAAGCAGGTCTTTTTCCGTAATGCCGTTTTCGCCAAGCTTAACCACACGAAGCCCTTTTTCGTCCATCATCAGGCCCTTGTCCCTGTCTTTACCGAAGATCATCGGCTCACCGGCTCTCAGAAATATCTGGTTCTCATCTTTGGTTTCCCGTGAGGTGATCAGGCTGTGGATTTTGTTGTTGAAAATGACACAATTCTGTAACACTTCCACGATGGAAGTTCCATGAAAACGGGCAGCTTCCAGAAATACTTCGGTCATCATTTTGGGGTTGGTATCCACCACCCGGGCAAAGAAAGTAGCCCGTGCGCCGATGGCCAGCGTACCGGGATTGAATGGCCTTTCGAAAGTTCCCTGAGGCGACGATTTTGTCTTCTGTCCTTTGGGTGTGGTGGGTGAATACTGTCCTTTGGTCAGACCATAGATCTTGTTGTTGAAAAGCAGGATATTCACATCCGGGTTACGCCTTGCAATGTGTATGAAATGATTCCCTCCGATTGCCATGGAGTCTCCGTCACCGGTGATCATCCAGACACTTAATTTCGGATTGGCCAGCTTGATACCGGTAGCCAGTGCGGCTGCGCGACCATGAATTCCATGCATCCCGTAAGTGTTCATGTAATAAGGAAAACGCGACGAGCAGCCAATTCCGGAAACCACTACGAAATTTTCCGGGGGAATACCCAGTTCCGGGAAAACATTTTCAACCGAACGTAAAATGGCATGGTCTCCGCAACCGGGACACCATTTTACCATCTGGTCGCTTTCAAAATCTTCTTTGGTCAGGTGTAATTTTTTTGTATCTATCGAATCTGCCATGATCAGTCGTTTAAATATTCATTGAACTTTTCTTTCAGTTCCGAAACCATAAAAGGCAAGCCCTGTATTTTGTTGTATTGGTCGAAAGCAATGCCGGGAAACTTCATCCGAAGATGATTGACAAACTGTCCCAGGTTGATTTCACAAACCAGTATTTTTTTGAATCGTTTAAAAACATCACCTGTATTTTTAGGTAATGGTTTGATGTGTTTAAAATGGGCCAGGCTGATCTTTTTTCCTTCTTTTCTCATTTCTTCGATGGCGGTAAGTATTACACCGTAGGTCCCTCCCCATCCGACAACCAGGACATCACTTTCATTATCACCCAGAACCTCAAGGTCGGGAATATAGTTTGCAACACGTTCCACTTTTTCTTCTCTTAATTCACTCATTCTCTGGTGATTGAGCGGATCTTGCGAAACATTTCCGGTAACATCTTCCTTTTCAAGTCCGCCGATGCGGTGCCTTAAACCTTTGGTTCCCGGCAAAGCCCATGACCTGCTTAGTTTTTCAGGATCACGTTTGTAAGGCTTGTAGTCAGGATCATTGGCCTTAACGACAGGTGGTTTGATGGGCGGCAGGTCGGCCACGTTGGGAATTTTGAATACTTCTGAACCATTGGCCAGTGAACCGTCACTCAGTAATATAACCGGTGTCATGTGTTCCATTGCCAGTTTGGCAGCTTCATACGCCGCATAAAAACAATCTGTCGAACTTTGTGCAGCAAGCACAATGACCGGGGCTTCCCCGTTTCTGCCGTATAAAGCCTGCATCAAATCACTTTGTTCCGATTTGGTCGGTAGTCCGGTTGACGGGCCTCCCCGCTGAACATTAATAATAACCAGCGGCAATTCAGTCATTACAGCCAGCCCGATGGCTTCGCTTTTCAACGACAATCCGGGGCCGGAGGTGCTGGTCACGGCCATGGCGCCGGCAAAACTTGCCCCTATGGAAGATACGATACCTGCGATTTCATCCTCCGCCTGAAAGGCGATGGCGCTGAATTGTTTGTGCTTTGAGAGCTCCTGTAATATCTCAGATGCAGGCGTGATGGGATAAGAACCTAGAAACAGCTTCCTTCCCGAGCGTTCGGCAGCGGCAAGCAATCCCCAGGATGTAGCCAGGTTTCCGGTAACATTGCGGTAAAGGCCTTTTGTTAAAGGTGCAGGAATGATTTTATAGGTTCTGGTGAAAACTTCAATGGTGTCGGCATAATTATAACCGGCAGTTAATACCTGTTTGTTTGCCTTAATAACGATGGGATTGGTCTTGAATTTTTGTTCAAAAAAATCAAATGTCTTTTTGTAATCCCGGTTAAACATATAAAAAACCATACCCAGAGCGAACATGTTCTTTGATTTCTGGGCGGACTTGTTGTCAATATTCAGGTTTTTAACAGCTTCCCTTGTGAGGGTAGTGATGGGGGCTTCTATCAGAGTATGTCCGGTTAATGTCCCGTCTTTCAGTGGATTTGTCTCATAACCTGCTTTGATCAGGTTTTTCTCGGTAAAAGCATCGGTATCCACGATGATCACGGCATTGTGGGTAATCCATTTCATATTTGCCTTGAGAGAGGCCGGGTTCATGGCAACCAGCACGTCGGCAAGGTCGCCTGATGTATGAATGTCGCTGCTCCCGAAATGGATCTGGAAACCCGATACGCCGGCTACCGTTCCCTGCGGTGCCCTGATCTCGGCAGGATAGTCCGGGAATGTTGCAAAATCATTACCGGCAAATGCAGTGGAATCGGAAAAAAGGCTCCCGGTTAACTGCATGCCGTCACCGGAATCTCCGGCAAAACGGACTACCGCATTTTCGAGTTCAACAACTTTGTCTTTTTTTGAAACCATTCTTAAATAATATTTCGTGTCTATTGGCTAAATTTTGCTGCAAAATTAATTTTATTATTCCGGTCAATGGTACAAATCATTGCTTTTTTTTAACAGAAAAAAATTATTTGGAATTTATTATGAATAATTTTATAACTGCTTGTTTTATATCTGTTTAGTAACACAGATCAAAAACCTGCATCATCCCGGCGCAAATTTTTAACCCAAACCATACGTTAATTTTTAAAGTATCTGTCAAAATCATTACGTTTTTTCGGCAGATACGTTACCCTTTTTACCATATTTTAAAAAGACCGAAACGAGGAATTATCAAATTATTCTTTTTTGATTTGAAATCGAACAGGTAATGAACTACCTCGAAGCAGAGCTAACGAGGTATCAAATAGAATTTGATTCAATGCGATGCAGAGCATTGGAGTATTAAACTCATTTATATCCCGATACGCTACGTTATCGGGATTCGTTCAACTTACCCCGAGTAATTCGGGGTCAATGCACTTCGTTTTTAAACATAGAGTTTCACGAATAAAAGTTCTTTTTTACGATTTATTTAGATTAGCTAAAAATTCAATATCATATCAAATAATTTACAATATATCTGTATATATTTGCCGCCAATTAATAATTTAAAAATACAAAATCATGGCTTACGTAATAACTGATGATTGTACAGCATGTGGCACTTGCCTTGACGAATGCCCTGTAGAAGCGATTTCGGAAGGTGATATTTATAAAATTGATCCTGATCTTTGTACAGATTGTGGCGCTTGTGCCGATGTTTGCCCTGTAGAGGCCATTCATCCCGAATAATTAAAGCAATAAGACTTTAACCAAACCCGGACTGCCAGTCCGGGTTTTTTTTAATTTAATATTTTTATTTTTATTCAATCTAAATAATTGTAAGTGGCTGATTATTTCCTAATTTTGCAGACAATCAGGCATTGAAACCATCATGGATAAACTCGATTTTCTAAGTTCAAACGATCCGGAAGTAATTGAAGAACTCTATAAGAAATTCCGGTCAGACCCCGATTCGGTGGAACCGGGCTGGCGTAAATTTTTTGAAGGATTTGACTTTGCATCGCGGCATTATCCGGTGACTACCGGCGATGGTATTGAAACATCCGACGAATTCAAGGTGATCAATCTGATCAATGATTACCGTCGCCGGGGACATCTATTCACAAAAACCAATCCGGTTCGAAAACGCCGGAACTATTCGCCTAACCTGGATATTGAAAATTACGGACTTGAGAAAAAAGACCTGAAACGGACTTTCCAGGCAGGCAGGGAAATCGGCCTGGGGCCTGCCACCCTTGAAGAAATTATCAAAGTACTTAACCAGACCTATTGCCATTCCATTGGCGTGGAGTATTTGTTTATCCGCGATGTGAAAATCGTAAACTGGTTGCAAAACCTTTTTGAAACCACCCGCAACACGCCAACCTATACAAACGAAGAAAAGAACTTCATTCTGAAAAAATTAAGGAGGGCTGTTTTTTTTGAAAAATTCCTGCAAAAGAAATATCCGGGGCAAAAACGTTTTTCGCTTGAAGGAGCCGAAACACTCATCCCGGCTATGGATGCCATCATGGAACGCGGATCGGAAATGGGGATCAGGGAATTTATCATCGGAATGCCTCACCGGGGACGCCTCAATGTGCTGGCAAACATTTTACGAAAACCTTTTGTTGATATCTTCAGCGAGTTCGAAAGCTTTGAGTATGAAGACGAAACCCTGCTGGGTGATGTAAAGTATCACATGGGCTATACTATTGAACGTAAAACCACAGCAGGAAAAGATGTAAAGCTGACCCTTTCGCCGAATCCATCTCACCTTGAAGCCGTTACACCTGTTGTGGAAGGCATTACACGGGCGAGGATTGACTTGTTTCACAAAGGAGAGTCGGATAATATTGCGCCGATACTGATCCATGGCGACGCTTCCATTGCCGGACAGGGTGTGGTGTATGAAGTTATCCAGATGCAGGACCTGAAAGGGTATTCCACCGGGGGGACTATCCATCTTGTGATCAATAACCAGATCGGCTTCACGACCGATTACCTGGATGCCCGGTCAAGCACCTATTGCACGGATGTGGCCAAAACCACACTGTCGCCCGTGTTTCATGTCAATGGCGACGATCCCGAAGCCCTGGTCTTTGCCATTCAGGCAGCCATGGAATTCAGGAACAAATTCCACAAGGATGTTTTTATTGACTTGCTTTGTTACCGGAAATACGGCCACAATGAAGGCGATGAACCCCGTTTTACACAACCTATTTTATATAAGTTCATTGAAAAACACCCCGATCCATACCAGATTTATAAAGAAAAACTGATTAACGAAGGAGTGGTCGGCCCGGATGATTGTGAGGATGAGGAAAAACATTTCAACGCAAAACTGGAAAAATATTTCGAGCAATCAAAAGAAAGCCATAAAGCCACCATTGCCAGCTTCCTTCAGGAAACCTGGCAGGATATTTACCGGGCAAAAGATGAGGACTTTCTTGAATCGCCCGACACATCCATTCCGGAAAAACAATTGCTGGATATCACAAAAAAAATTACAACGCTTCCCCCGGACAAGAAATTTTTTCGGAAAACCATCCGCATGCAGCAGCAGCGCAGGCAGCTTGTCATGGAAAAACGGATACTGGACTGGGCTATGGCCGAGTTGATGGCTTATGGCAGCCTGCTCACCGAAGCGGTTCCCGTGAGGTTGAGCGGACAGGATGTGGAAAGGGGCACTTTTTCACACCGTCATGCTGTGTTGAGTATCGAAGATGTTTATGAAAAGTATGTCCCGCTTAATCATATTTCTGATAAACAGGCGCAATTTATGATCTACAATTCCCCGTTATCGGAATATGGCGTACTGGGGTTTGAGTACGGCTATTCGCTGGCTTCCCCTTTTTCGCTGACTATCTGGGAAGCCCAGTTCGGTGATTTTGCCAACGGTGCACAGATCATTTTTGACGAATTCATCAGCAGTGCTGAAGAAAAATGGAATGTGATGAATGACCTTGTGGTTTTCTTGCCACACGGGTACGAAGGCCAGGGACCTGACCATTCCAGCGCCCGCATGGAGCGTTTCCTGATCCTGGCTGCCGAAAACAACATGCAGATTGCCAACTGCACCACCCCGGCTAACTTCTTTCATATTCTCCGGAGACAGTTAAAACGCCCTTTCAGGAAGCCGCTGATCATTTTTACACCCAAAAGCCTGCTGCGTCACCCGCGTTGCATTTCGCCCATTAGCCATTTTACAAATGGCGGTTTTAAAGAGTTACTGGATGATGAAACGGCTGATCCCGAAAAGATCACAAAGCTGGTCTTTTGCACGGGAAAGGTTTATTATGACCTGCTGGCCGAAAAAGAAAAGCTCAAAAAGGAAACCATAGCGCTGATCAGGATTGAGCAGTTATACCCTTTCCCCAAACAGCAGTTGCTCAACCTGAAAGCAAAATACAAAAATGCCACGCATTTTATCTGGGCACAGGAAGAACCGATAAATATGGGGAGTTGGGAGTTTGTCAGAAAAAATATGGAGCCTGATTTCAGTTTGAAGACAATTGCCCGCCCTGCCAGTGGCAGTCCTGCAACCGGCTCTTCCAAATTTCATGTTATCCGGCAGCAAAAGATCATTGATAAAGTATTCGAAGAATGCATCTGCCCTTATCTAAATGAAGAATGTGCTATGGTCTGCATCGGAAATAAGTGGAAATCATTTGAAAAAGAATTGCAGGAAATGCACGTTGACCATATTGACAGTAAATTTCATTCAGGAATTAAACCTTTGAAATAAAATAAAAATGATTGTTGAGATAAAAGTCCCCAGCCCGGGAGAATCCATTAATGAAGTACAGATAGCAAGCTGGCTTGTCGAAGACGGTGAAACGGTGGATAGAGACGAGGACATCGTTGAAATTGATTCGGACAAAGCTACTCTGCCGCTGGCTTCACCTGAAGACGGAAAGATAACCATTCTGGTCGGGGAAGGAGAAACCGTTGAAATAGGAACGGTAATCGCTACCGTAGATACGGAACAAAAAGGGAAAAAGAAAAAATCGCCCGTTAAAGAAAAGGCAGTGGAAAAAATTGTTGAAGAAAAGAAGCCGGAAGAAAAACCGGCCGCAAAAAAACAAACCGCTAAACCGGATAAAGAACCGGAAAAAAGCGACATTGACCTGACTGTCTCACCCCTTGCGAGAAAGCTGATGGAAAGAGAGCATGTAAGCGAAAAAGAGCTGGTTGATTTCTTCAAACAGTACCGGATCGGCAAACAGGATGTTGAGTTTTACATGAAACAAAAGGACAAAGCCCCTGTTGCAAAAACGTTACCCGTGGCATCAACCCATTGGACAGGAGAACGAACCAGAGAGGTGAAAAAAATGAGTATGCTGCGTAAAAAACTGGCACAGCGGCTGGTTTCGGTAAAAAATGAAACCGCCATGCTCACGACATTCAATGAGGTAAACATGACACCCATTATGAATATCCGCGCCCGTCATAAAGAAATATTCAAAGAACAACACGGGGTGGGGCTGGGATTCATGTCTTTCTTTACCAAAGCAATTACAGAAGCCATTGCCTATTTCCCGCAAATCAACTCTCAGCTTGACGGAGACGAGGTTGTCTTTTTTAATTATGTAGATATCAGCATTGCCGTCAGCGGCCCTAAAGGACTGGTAGTCCCTGTTATACGTAATGCCGAGATGCTCAGCCTGGCGGAAATTGAAGCCCGCGTCAAGGAACTTGCAGTGAAAGCCCGCGAGAACAGGATCACCCTTGAAGAAATGCAAGGGGGGACATTTACCATCACCAACGGGGGTGTTTTCGGCTCCATGTTGTCCACACCCATTATCAACCCGCCGCAAAGTGCCATTCTGGGCATGCACAATATTGTGGAACGGCCTGTTGCCGTAAACGGAAAAGTGGAGATACACCCCGTGATGTATGTGGCACTTTCGTACGACCACCGCCTGATTGACGGCAGTGAGTCTGTAAGTTTCCTGGTCAAAGTAAAAGAAATGCTGGAGAATCCCGAAAGGATGCTCTTTGGCGGGAAAGACGGTATTGAAGTGCTGTTGGGATTGTAATGTTTATGGTGCCTTTGTCCGAACCTAAATTATCCCCTTGCCGGTGGGAACATTGGCAAAAAAACATCTTGCAATTACTGGTAGGAACTCCAACCGCGAAGAATAAAAGGATTTTTTTTAAACATGATAGAATGAATAATGAAAGTATTCACATCGAAAAACCTACCCTTATCAAAGCAGAAGGGAACAAAATCATTGAAGAATTCATCGGAAATGTAAACACACATACCCCCGAAATAAGCATCGCACGGATGAAAAGCCCTCCCGGATGGGAAGAACCGCCGCAGCAACCGGAGTTTGACGAATACACACTGGTCTTAAACGGGGAACTGCAGGTAGAAACCGTTGACAGGGTAATTACCGTTAAAGCCAATGAAGCATTCATCGCGAAAAAAGGGATGGAAGTCCGTTACAGCACACCCGGGCCTGAAGGTGCTGAATACATTGCTGTTTGCCTGCCTGCTTTTTCACCCGGCACGGTGCACCGGAAAGAATAGAATATTGTTCACAACAGATCTTTCAGCTTCCACAGGTCACGAATGTAAAATGTGCTTTTACTTTTATCATATTTTCCCTCCGGATCGAATAAAACCTGGTCCATGCCAATGTTTTTGGCTCCTTCGATATCCACTTCCGGATCATCACCGATCATCAGGCTTTCGGAAGGAGAAGCACCTGCTTTCTGCAAGGCATATCTGAAAATCCTTTCATCGGGCTTTTTGAACCCGGCTTCTTCCGAGGTGATCACTTCCAGGAAATACTTTCCCAGTCCGGAAACGGCCAGTTTTGTAGATTGAACTTCGTTGAAACCGTTTGTGATCAGATGAAGTTTGTATTTAGGTTTCAGATACTCCAGTATGCGGAATGCATTGGGAAACAAACTCACCTTGTTGGAAATCATAGAGAGATAATCCGCACCGATGCGATCGGCCAATTCCCGGTCGTCAATACCGAAATCCAGCAATGTCAGATAGAATCGCAATCCGCGCAACTCTTCTTTCAGGATGTCGCCAACCCTATATTTTGCCCACAGTTCATTGTTATGGATCGTATATTGACGGTGAAAATCATCTACTGAAGTCACACCTTGCTTATCCAGTTGGTATTTGTTAAAAATCTCTTCAAAAGCCAGACGGGTACTCCCGTCAAAATCCCAAAGGGTGCGGTCAAGGTCGAAAAAAAGATGAATGTATTTTGAAGGCATAATTTTTATTTTCGGGGCAAAAGTAAGGAAAAGATTTTGTGATGGTTCAATTGTTCAATCGTTTTTCTATTTGATGAATTGATAGCTCCATTAATTCTGCTTTTTTTCTCACC
The DNA here is from genome assembly GCA_964567945.1 of uncultured Lentimicrobiaceae bacterium. Classification (GTDB taxonomy): domain Bacteria; phylum Bacteroidota; class Bacteroidia; order Bacteroidales; family F082; genus JAADID01. Next base: position 11,386 of record CAZMOS010000037.1, on the reverse strand, counting down.
AACTTCAAACATCAGACATCAGGCAACAATCTCTTTCCAAAAGGGTACTTCTGAAAGAACATAAAATCAATGTTTTAGTTCCAAAATCAAAATTCCAGCCACCAAATAAATATCACCTATTAAGTTAAATATTATCTTTGCGTCGAACCGTAATCAATCATAGTTTCCGAGATGAAAAAAAATTACTTTTTCAGTTTCATTACTGCCTTATATTTGTATGCAGTTTTTACACCTTTTAAAGTCAACGCCCAGTTTAATTTAACGATTGAACAATGTGCCGATTCGGCAGCAGTTGTTGCATTGATTGACACTGTCTTTCTGGAAGGTGTCAATCCTTCCCAGATCAATAATATTTCATTTACTGGAAATCCGGGAGCCGTTGGCTATTTTTCCGGAGGATTTATTTTTGGGTTTAATCATCCGCAGGGAATTATTATGTCATCAGGTTTTGCCGGAACACTGGCTAAATCTAATAATTGTGCTGCTCAAAATGCCAGCGGAAGTACCGGTGGCGGGTCAGACCCGGATTTAAATGATCTTACCGGTTTGGGCATTAATGATGCTTGTGTTATTGAATTTGATTTTAAACCCTCCGGTGACTCGGTAAAATTTAATTTTATTTTCGGGTCTGAAGAATATCATGATTGGGTAAACACTCAGTTTAATGATGTATTCGGGTTTTTTCTGAGCGGTCCGGGGATTAATGGCCCTTATACCAATAATGCCATTAATATTGCGGAAGTTCCGGGCACACACAACCCGGTATCCATCAGTAATGTGAACTGTGGTAATGTCGGCCCGGGTTGTGATATACCATTGGGTGACGGACCCGGCTGCCAGTATTTACATGACAATACAATACAGGCCCAGGGTAGTTTTAGCCAGGTAGCTTTGGATGCCTATACTCTTCCTTTTGTTGCTGATAATGAAGTGCAATCCTGCCAGTGGTACCATATAAAATTGGCCATTGGTGATGTAAGTGATGCGGCTTATGATAGTGGTGTATTTCTGGAAAAAGGCAGTTTCGATCCGGGCAATGTGGAAGAACAAACACAATACACACATCCGACGGTTGATTCATTGTTGTTTGAAAGCTGCAACAACCATGAAGCTATTCTTTATTTTAGTATCGGCTCACTCAGGACATCGGATTACAGAATTCCTTTCAAGATTGACACCATGTCCACAGCCACCCGGGATGTGGATTACAGTCTTTTCACAACACATTCCGGAGATACTATCGTTATTGAAGCAGGTTCTTTGATGGACTCTATCCGCATTGTACCTTATGCCGACAATGAAGTTGAAGGTATTGAAGATATTTATCTGATCTTTAATTCGGTCATGTGTGGTTTTGGAACTCCCGATACGGTAAATATCAGAATTGCTGATTTACCTGATATGCCGGATACCAATCTGGTTTTTTCCGGTTATTGTGAAGATACTCTCATTTTGGATTTCGGTAACAATATTGGCGGAGCTCCGCCATATTATTTTGACTGGTACACTTTAAACCAACATACTCCTACAGTGGAATACATCCCATCGGGTGATAATTCATTTTTTGTTCCCGCTGTGATATACGACACTTGCGGCCAGCAGGTTTCCGATACGGCATTTGTTGTTGTTCCTGACCTGATCCCCGATGCAGGGCCGGTAAAATCCATGTGCAATGTGGATAGTGTTCAACTGGAAGGCAGCGCCCCGGGGGCACAGGACTGGTTGTGGTCGTCCTTCCCGCTCGATCCTACGCTTTCCGGGAAAGAAGATTCGCTGCAACCCTGGGTAGCGCCACAAGAGGAAACAATGTACCTGTTAAATGTTTCTGACAATTGTACAAACCAGGCAGTTGACACCACCTACGTCACACTCAATGATGCGGTTGCAGATGCGGGTGATGACCAGGGGATGTGTTTTGGCGATACGGTTTACCTCTCGTGTAATGTGGGAGCAGGTTACCTGTGGACAGCCACTCCGCCCGACCCGAGCCTCAGCGGACAGGAAAACAACCGGAATATTTCTGTCAGCCCTGCAACGACAACCGTTTACACAGTTACAGTAGAAAACGAATGCGGCTTTTCCGCTTCTGACAACGTGTTGGTGAACGTAACTCAGTTGCCCAATGCAGATGCCGGACCTAACGGTGCGGTTTGCTTCGGCCAGTCGTATCAATTGAATGCTTCAGGAGGAACACATTATCAATGGTCGTCAATCCCCAATGACCCTTCATTGTTTGTAAACAGCCAGGATACGCTGCCAAACCCGGTAGTCACACCGCCAACACAAGAAAATTACCGTTATTATGTCCAGGTTTGGGACCAGTGTTCCAACAACGATTCCATGGTGTTGCAGGTAGATCCTGTGCCCAGCGTAACTGTTTCTGTTGACAACGATTTTCTTTGCTTCGGCGAGTCGGCTACCCTCACGGCAAACGGAGATGCTAATTACACCTGGACATCCGATCCTTACGATCCAAGCCTCAACGGACAGGAAAACAATGCCGTTGTCATAGTCACCCCGGATACGACGACAATCTATATGCTGACAGCCGTTGTGGCAGGGTTTGATTGCCCGGCAACTCTCAAACAAACCATTACGGTCAAGCCTGAAGTTACTTCCACCTTCCAGCTTCAGGATTTTGCCACCTGCCAGGGAGAAACATTCTCAATTCAATATACCGGGAATGCAGGAAGTGCTGCTACTTATGTTTGGGATTTTGACGGCGGACAAATCCTTGCAGGCTCGGGAAGCGGACCTTATGACATTTCATGGGATACCGAGGGAACGAAAACCATTACCCTTACGGTTACGGAAGACGGATGTATCAGCCAGCCAACCAGCCAGAACATTGATGTCCTGAAAACACCGCAACCGCTTTTTGAAGCCGATGTTTTGGAAGGTTGTGATCCGCTGGAAGTCAATTTCACAAATAACTCAACAAACCTGAGCGATAATGTCACATACCTGTGGTCTTTTGGTAACGGTGACGAAAGCAGTGTCAACAGTCCGAAATACACATTTAACAGCCCGGGCACTTATACGGTTTCTCTAACCATCACAAACGATGGAGTTTGTTCAAATATCAGTACACAAACAAATTATATCACCGTTAATGAAACACCCGTTGCCGATTTTGATGCCGTACCTCCTGAAACCATTCTGGAAGATGCCACCATTGATTTCACAAACAATTCTTCCGGAAACGACCAGTTGACCTACCAATGGGATTTCGGTGACGGCTCGACATCCGGAGAGAAGAGTCCTTCGCATACTTACACTGCCACAGGTACTTATACTGTCGTGCTGACCACAACCACCTCTAACGGTTGTGAAAGTGTAATGGAAAAAGAAGTGATCGTTCATCCCAATTTTGCCGTTTATGCTCCTACTGCTTTCACACCCAACGGTGACGGACTGAATGACAAATTTGAGGTAAAAGGCGTCGGTATCAAACAATTCAAAATTCAGGTGTTCTCACGCTGGGGAGACCTTATTTATGAGTCGGATAACCTGGAAGATTACTGGGATGGCAAAAGCCCTGACGGTAAACTGGTACCTACAGGAACTTATGCTTATGTTATTTATTATACCAGCATGCTTGATAAAGATTTCACGAAAAGGGGTTCTGTAACGGTAATGCATTAAAGAGACCTTTTTATGTCAAAGATAAGAGTAGCCATTAATGGCTTCGGAAGGATCGGCAGGATCACTTTCAGAAAGATACAGGAAAACGGTAACATGGAAGTGGTTGCCGTGAACGACATCACCGACTCGGCAAACCTGGCTCACCTCTTAAAATACGATACACTGCACGGACACTTCAACGGTACGGTTCAGCATAATGGCGACCACATGCTGGTTAACGGCAGAAAAGTGCTGGTTTTCAATCAACCCGATCCCGGTAAGCTTCCGTGGAAAGAACTGGAGATTGATGTGGTCATCGAATCCACGGGTGAGTTTGTTGAACGGTACCAGGCCATCAGACACGTTGAGCAATCCGGTGCCCGTAAGGTGATCATTTCGGCACCTGCCAAAGGCGAACACGAAAATGTCAAGTATGTGGTGCTGGGTGTTAACGACTACATCATTGACAAAAATGACGTGATCATTTCCAATGCCTCATGCACGACAAACAATGTAGCCCCCCTGATCATGATCCTGGATGAACTGTGGGGAATAGATAAAGGTTTTATGACTACCGTTCATTCTTACACCAAAGATCAAAACCTGGTGGATGGACCCCATAATGACTGGCGACGGGGCAGGGCTGCCGGATATTCAATTGTTCCTACAACCACAGGGGCGGCAAAAGCGGCCACAAAGATATTTCCCCACCTGGAAAAAAACCTGGGAGGCGCCGGTATCCGGGTACCTGTCATTGACGGCTCGCTGACCGACCTGACCTGTACTGTAAGAAAATCCACAAGTATCGAAGAGATCAATGCGGCCTTCAAAGAAGCCGCCGAAGGGAGGTTAAAAGGTATTCTTGAATATACCGAAGACCCCATCGTCTCAATGGACGTGATCGGCAATACCCATTCCGCTGTTTTCGATGCCAACCTGACGGCAGTGCTGGGGGATAAAAACAAGCTGGTAAAAGTAGTGGCATGGTACGACAATGAAGTGGGGTATTCCAGCCGGCTGGTGGAACTGATCGAGAAGTTTGTTTGAATTTATTATTCCAGTGCTAATCCGAATGGTCCTTTAAAAACATTTGATTTTTAAGATGTAAACTGCAAGCTTGGACGCTTGCAGCAGGGGGGGTTATTTGGAAGGAAAAAAATCTATCCTCATTTTCCCGTCTTCAAATACGCCGTAGGAAAAATGGGTGATCCAGTCTCCGAGGATTACAATTTCGGCTTTTTCATTTATTTTCAATTGAATGGGTATGTGGCGGTGGCCGAAGACAAAATAATCTACGTCAGGATACTGTTCTGTTTTTTTCTTTGCGTATCTGACGAGCATTTCGCTGTCGGGGGAATTGATTTTGTCTTCTTTCCCGACTTTCGATTCGTTGGCCAGGCGGCTTTTTTTTGAGAAATACAAACCCATCCGGGCTCCAATGTCGGGATGCAGCCACCTGAAAAGAAACTGATTGGGTTTGAATTCAAATACTTTTTTCAGCATTTTGTAACCTTTATCGCCGGGGCCCAGCCCGTCACCATGGGCAAGAAACAATTTCTTCCCGTCAAATTCGCGGATAACCGGCTCACGATGAAGTTGAACATTAAGTTCCTTGTTCAGGTAATCAAAAGCCCATACGTCGTGGTTTCCCCTGAAAAGATGGACGGGAATCCCTTTATCCCTGATCTCGGCAATTTTTCCCAGCAAACGGACATATCCTTTGGGGACAACATATTTGTACTCAAACCAGAAATCAAAAATATCACCCATTAAAAAAATTTCCGTGGCATCCGCAGCAATGGTATCAAGCCATTTGACAAGCAGTTTTTCACGCTTAAGGCTGCTTTCATAATCGGGTATCCCGAGATGAAAATCGGATGCAAAATATAACCTGGTCTTTTTCAAATCAAGTAGCAAAGAGTTAAGACGGTAAAATTACAAATCTGTCAGAAATGCAAAGTGTATTTTTTGACACTGATTTTACGCAGATTTTTTATGATTTTTTTGGTTTTATTACTTTGCCGATACAGGGTGCAAATTACGTTATTACTACTAACATAACCCCTACAAAACTCCAAACTTCAGCGCCTGAACTCCAAACTCCAAACTCCCCTGCGCGCCGAATCCGTCATCTGACGGAGAAGGCGGGAAGCTCACACCTCTTTTACCAAATCCTTGATTATCACATTCAGCATGGGGGCAACATGCGATGCCGCGTCAACCACTTCATCATGCGAAATTTCCACGATCTTTCCTTCCACACCCAGGTCGGAGATCACCGAAACTGCAAAAACAGGCAGCCGCATGTGACGTGCTGCAATCACCTCAGGCACGGTGGACATCCCTACGGCATCGGCACCAAGGGTGCGGATATAACGGTATTCGGCAGGTGTTTCATAAGTAGGCCCTGTGACTGCCGCATAAATGCCGGTTTTAAAGTTGATGCCATGATGCCGGGCAACCTTCTTGGCTTTATTCAAAATTTGCTTGTTATACGCTTCACTCATATCCACAAAACGGGGCCCCAGGTCAGTGTGGTTCGGGCCGAGTAACGGATTAGGCATCAGGTTAATATGATCGGTTATAAACATAATGTCCCCCACCATAAAGTCAGCGTTCACGCCACCGGCGGCATTGGAAACAAACAGGCACTCAATACCTAGTTTTTTCATGATCCGGACGGGGAAAATCACTTCTTCCATGGTGTAACCTTCATAATAATGAAAGCGCCCCTGCATGGCAACAACGTGCACATCGTTCAATATCCCGAATATCAATTGTCCCTTATGTCCCTTTACCGTGGAAACAGGGAAATTGGGAATATCAACGTAAGGTATTTTCACATCCACTTCAATTTCATCGGCCAACAGGCCAAGCCCGCTGCCCAATATGATACCGATCTTTGGCTTTTGATCAATTTTTTCCGATATGTATTTAACTGTTTCTTCTGTTTTGCTCAACATAGTCTAAAATTGTTTTATTGAATTCATATTCATCCTCTTTGTTTATTTTCATCCGTACGGGAAGGTAATAAACAGGTAAACTTTTAAGGACGCTAAAGTAGAGAGAATCCTTCAAACGCATTATATCTTTTTCAGTGGTGATGATGATCTTATTTCGAGTAAAAATATTTTCATAAGTTTTTCTTATCAACTCCATATCTTTCCTGCAGTAAACATGGTGATCCCTAAAATCAAGAACATGTATTTCGGAACATTTCCTCTCGAGGTATTCCCGCAATGGATATGAGTTGGCAATACCTGAAAACAAAATAATTGTGTTTATTTTCTCCGGAGCTTCAGGATCGGTAAACTCATTTGCCGGCAACAATTTGTCGTATTTCAGATAAGAGAAAAATATTTTCTGACGATCCAAAGGTTCTAACAAATTGGTAATTCTTTTCCTGGTAATCGGTGATAAGACTTTCGGCGCTTTTGTGACCATAATGATATCAGCACGTTTGGCAGCCGATTTAACATCCCGTAATTTGCCTGCCGGGATAAGATGGTCCTCCATATAGAGGTTGAAGTAATCGGTAAGCAAAATGGATAAGCCGGGCCTGACATAGCGATGCTGGTAAGCATCATCCAAAAGGATCACGTCCAGCGAATCGTTGTTTTTCATTAACGAATGTATCCCATGAGCCCGTTTTTCGTCAACAGCAACCGTTATCTTATTGCCGAATTTATTCAGATATTGCATGGGCTCATCACCAATCTCCGATTCTCTGGAAAACTGGTTTCCCTTGATGAAATTCCTGGTCTTCCGCTTGTAGCCCCTGCTCAAAATAGCGACATTGTAAAAAGGCAACAACAATTTGATAAGATATTCTACCAAAGGGGTTTTTCCTGTTCCGCCGACACTTAGATTACCTACTACAATCAGGGGAATGGAAAATTGTTCGGAAGTGAGAATTCCAACATCAAAAAGCCAGTGTCGCAATCTGATGGCGATGCCATAAAGCCAGGCAAAAGGAAATAAAATTATTTTCCAGGATCCCATGTTAAACCTGCATAAAAAAGTATTCCCCGAATATCAAAATACTTAACTTCGTTGAAAATTTTTAAACTTATCAATCCGCGCTGAAAATTACAAAAAAGTTGCATTAAAACAACAGTTTACATTAATTAGTTAGTTATGAAGATAAAAGAAATAACAAACCGGCTTGAGGAATATGCCCCGTTGACCCTGCAGGAACCTTATGACAATGCAGGCCTGCTGACTGGTTCCCCTGACCGGGAAACAAACAAAGTGCTGATCACGCTGGATGTGACTCATGAAGTAATGGACGAGGCCATCGGCAAAGGATGTGACATGATCGTTGCTCACCATCCACTGATCTTCAAAGCATTAAAGCGCCTCACAGGAGATGATGAATCCCAGCAGCTTATCATAAAAGCCATAAAAAACGACATTGCACTCTATGCCGTGCACACCAATATTGACAATGTGCTTAACGGCGTTAACGGGATACTTGCCCAAAAACTGGGATTGAAAAATACCCATATTCTTGCAACAAAAAAAGGTGGATTGAAAAAACTGGTCACCTTTTGCCCTGATAATTATGCAGACAAAGTCAGGGAGGCAATCTTTCTGGCGGGGGCAGGGCATATCGGCAATTACGACAGTTGCAGCTACAACCTGAAAGGCGAAGGCACATTTAGGGGGCTGGAAGGGACCAATCCTTTTGTGGGGATAAAAGGTGAAATCCATTTTGAAAAAGAAACCCGGATTGAAACCATTGTGCCGGATTATAAAATTAATGCCGTCATTAACGCAATGCTTGTAGCACATCCTTACGAAGAAGTAGCTTATGATGTATATCCGCTGGAAAACGAAAACAGCAAGACGGGTGCAGGAATTATCGGAGAACCCGGAGAGGAGACGGGGGAGAGAAAATTCCTTGAAAAAGTAAAAAATATTTTAAAAACAGGCGCCATCCGGCACAGCCAGTTGACAGGAAAAAAGGTCGGGAAGGTCGCCATTTGCGGAGGAAGCGGAAGTTTTCTTACTCAGCAAGCCTTCAGGGCCGGAGCTGATATTTTTATAACAGGTGATGTGAAATACCATGATTTTTTCGGCTATGCCGGAAAGATGGTCATTGCCGATGCCGGACATTATGAAACAGAGCAATTTACAAAAGAGTTGATCTATTCAATTTTAAAAGAAAATTTTCCTAATTTTGCACTCCTTATTTCGGAAGTAAATACAAATCCGGTAAGAATCTTGTAAAAAACTGAAATTAAATATATTATGGTGCCAAATAAAAAAACGGAAGTTGAAGATGTCAGCGTAGAACAAAAGCTAATTGCCCTTTATACTCTACAGCATATTGACTCACAGATTGACAAAATCAAAATTATCAGAGGCGAGCTCCCGCTTGAGGTTCAGGACCTGGAAGATGAAATTGCCGGCCTGGAAACAAGGATCAAGAATTTCAACACTGAAATTGAAAAGCTTGAAGAAGAGATCAACGAGCGGATAAATACAAAGAAAGAAAGCGAAGCGCTGATTACCCGGTACAAAGACCAGCAAATGAACGTTAGGAACAACCGGGAGTACGATGCCCTGACCAAAGAAATCGAATTCCAGGAACTGGAGATCCAGCTTGCGGAAAAGAAAATAAAGGAAGCCAACGCCAAGATCGAAAGCCTGAAAACCGATATTGAAGAAGCGAGCAAAGCACTGGAAGAAAGAAAAGGCGATCTGGTAGCCAAAAAATCCGAACTTACCGAGATCGTTGCCGAAACGGAAAAAGATGAGCAGGAGTTGATCAGGAAATCACAGGAAAATGAAAAACTGATCGAGGAACGGCTGCTGACGGCCTACAAAAGGATAAGGAAAAATGCCCGCAACGGACTGGCTGTCGTTCAGGTTGAACGTGACGCCTGCGGCGGATGTTTTAACAAAATCCCACCTCAGCATCAAATGGACATCAAAATGCACAAAAAGATCATTGTTTGTGAATACTGCGGCAGGATCTTGGTTGACGCTGACGTGACCAAAACCGTCAATGAAATGATGAAATAGTAAAAAGGAAAATATTTTTTCAATATTTACCGCTCCAGCATTTCCAGTAATTTTGGAAGGGCTGCTTCGGCTGTTCTTTTCCCCGATTCAATGATTTCGGGCATGTGCCTTACGGAAGCCCAGGAAAACCTGCGTGACGACGGCCTGATTACAAGATCGGCGCCGGCGAGCAGTTCTCTTGATAATTTGAAGGCAAGGATCGTTTGTGAACGGTCAATAATATTTAGTCCGTTTGTCAGTGGTTCGATACTGTCCAGACTTTTTGTAACGTCAACGGCAATGATGTATTCCGAACCCTGCCCGCGGCTTACATAGACGGGAACAAGATTAATAATTCCCCCGTCAACCAGCATTGATTTTGATTTTTTTACAGGCGGAAAAATTCCGGGAATTGAAGAACTGGCGATGACAGCTTGTTTCAAACTCCCTTCAACAATCACGGTTTCACGTCCCGAAATAAGATCAGTGGCGACAGCAGCAAATTTTATGGGCAGCGACTCGATGGGGTCATCCGGGTATTTTTTAAATATCCCGTTGACTATTGAATCGTTTATGACAGACGGATATCGCCACATTCGTAAAAAGGACAGGTTTCGCTGGGCGCTGTTTACAATTTCTTTCCAATAACCGGTCGTTTCCGTTTCCGGGTCAAATGCATCAAGATTAAGGTTCTTGAAAACCGGGCTCTCAACCAGGTCGTAAATAAATGATTCCACTTTGTCAATATTCTTGAATTTCGCATATAATCCGCCGATTATTGCACCAATGCTGGTGCCTGAAATCTGATACAAGGGGATATTATTTTCTTCAAGCACCCTTAAAACGCCAATATGTGCCAGGCCGCGGGCTCCTCCGCCACCCAGTGCCAGTCCGATTTTCATTCTTGTTCTTTTACGGGTAAAAGTAATGATTTTAAAAAAGCCGGATGAACAACACCCGGCTTTAAAATGTATTATGAAACAAGTATATTACGATCCCAGTGCCATACGCTTGAAGGCAACAACGGTCAGCTCTTTGTCAGCTTCTTTCAGGTACTGGCCGACGGATTTTTTCGAATCTTTGATAAAAACCTGATTCAACAGGGTGCTGTCTTTAAAGAATTTGTTCAGCTTACCCAAAGCGATCTTTTCGAGGATGGCTTCGGGTTTGCCTTCCTGGCGTGCTTGGTCTTTGCCGATCTCGATCTCATGGTCAATGACCGATTGCGGAACGTCATCCCTGTCAATGGCAACGGGAGACATGGCAGCGATCTGCATGACTACATCTTTGCCCACCTGATCAAAGTCACCGGCTTTGTTCAGGCCGGCAATCGTTGCGATGCGGTTGCCCGGGTGAACGTAAGCAAAAACCATAGGTGCTTCCACTGCCTCATAGCCACCCAACTGGATTTTTTCACCAATTACGCCTGTCTGATCGGTGACGGTTTCTTCAACTGTTCGCCCGTTCAGTTTTAATGCTTTCAGTTCGTCTGCATTTTTGGCTTTGTTTTCTATGGCAAGGTCCAGCACTGCTCTTACATAATCAATGAAGTCGCTGTTTTTGGCGACGAAATCGGTTTCGCAATTGATCATGAGGACGGCAGAGAAAGTTTTGTCATCGTTTACCTTGGCAAGAACCACACCTTCGTCGGCAGCGCGGTCGGCACGTTTGGCAGCAATTTTCTGTCCTTTTTTACGGAGGATGTCAATGGCTTTATCCATGTCGCCGTCACTTTCCACGAGGGCTTTTTTAC
>CAZMOS010000036.1:0-24965 GCA_964567945.1 uncultured Lentimicrobiaceae bacterium | reverse complement strand
GGAATTACTGAAACCGGAAAAATGATATTGTTAAATCAATAATTATCTTTAATTTAAACCGGGAACCAATAATTCCTGAAAGAAGGTAATAAGGTCGGTTTTATCTTTTACATTTCCTGCTACTAAGGTTTTATGGCCGATACCTGACAGAGTGGAATACTTTAACAAAAAAGGAGTTCAATCGGCAGACAGGTGTCTAAACCATTTTAATAGATAAGGTTTTTTTGAGTTGGCAATTAATTTTTTTCTTTTGTTTCTTTCATTTGCAGGTTCTCAAAACCTTATCGAAAAAAGAAACATTAGTAGCTCCTGCAATTCAACTACAATTCTACCTTATTACCTTCTATTTACAGAATAAAAGATAATCTTCAATGTAGTTGCAACGCAAGAGACCTGGCGAAATTTAACTCCAGCACATAAAAATAATATTTAGCCGGAAATTCATCCCACTCTTGAATGATGTCTATGAATTATATACCTTTGATACTTGTCGAAAATAGTTCATGGAACATCTATCCAAAAGGTACGGTATCATTTTGTTCTTTGTTTTTCTGTTCATTACGGAAGGATTTGCGCAAATATCCTTTGATAATCCCCAGGTCATTAACAAAAGGTCAGGATTACTCACCGATCATGTCAAATCCCTTCTGAAAGATGACCTGGGTTTTATGTGGATTGCCACCGATGAAGGGCTCTGCCGGTGGGACGGCATTTCAGTCAGAGCTTTCGTAAACGATCCGGCCGACAGTACGTCCATTCCGGGTAACTCCATCCCGGGAAATGCATTTATTTTTGATACGGTCTCAAAACAAATTATCCTGGCAACGGAAAACGGATTGAGTTTCTTTGATCCGCACACATTTGTTTTCAAAAATTTTACCGGCAAGAAAAAATCCACGGATTATTTTCCTGAAATTCATTCCGTTTTCGTTGACAGGCAGGGCGTCGTTTGGGTGGGCACTAACTCGTGCATCTTCCGTTTTAACCGGGATGGCCATACATTCGATTCCTTTAACTGTTCCGGCAAAATTCCCGGTCTTGAAACCACCGACAAAAACAAGATGAACAATGTTTTCTCCATCAAACAAGATGTCAGTAATGATTCCGTCCTCTGGCTTGCCACACTTGCAGGGCTTTTAAAATTCAACAAGTATTCTGAAAAATTTGACTTTTATTTTTTTGATGCCAAAAAGTACAAAAACGACCTGAATGCCTTCACCGGTATCACCGCCCATTCAAACGGAAAGCTGTATCTCGGCACCTGGAATGCAGGCATGGTTGTTTTCAATACTGTTAATGAAAAATTTGAATTCAACTATGGCCCCTATACTTCAGACCCCCGGTATTTCCTTACTTCACCGCTTGTCCCCTATCTTGAAAAATCGGATATTGAATTGTGGGCCTCTTCTGCCGAAGGGGTTGGCATCTTTAACACAGGCAACAATAAATTTAAAATTCTCAAGACCTTTAAAAATGCCGAAGGGCACAATTACGTCCAGCAAGTTGCTTTTGTTGATAAAAACGCGATCTGGTTAAGTTCCGAATACGGGATCATGCGTTTCAGGCTGACCAATAAATATTTTGACAATTACTTTATTACTCCGGTGGATGAAAACCACTGGTTTCTCCCCACGTCGTATTTTGAAGATACCCTGAACAAACGGCTTTACATCGGGTATGCACGTGGGCAGGGGTTGAACTATTTCAACCTGCAAACCCATACATTTCATTTTATTTCCCTTTCAAAAAGAATGATTAAAGAAAACATTGTCAGGGCCGTTTTTCCCCTGGACAAAGAAAATATTCTCATCCTCTCACCCGATGAAATTTACAAATTTTCCCTGTCTGCGCAAACACCGGTACCGCTGAAGTTAAAATATACAGACTATCCGATGTTTACGGATATTACGACAGACCGTAACGGGAATTACTGGGTATCGGGTTCAAATTTGGGATTGCAGCAACTGAACATTAAACAAGGACGTCTCCGTGATGTCAGCCGGGTAAAAAAGTTCTATGAAAAAAGAGGGATATTACCGAAGATCAAAGGAATAATTGTTGACGATCATAACAGAATATGGTTCCGGGATGAGGATTCTTATGGTTTTTACGATCCTGAAAACGACAGCATGCAATATTTCGGCGGAAGTCAGGCCCTGGTCATCCTGTCATTCTTTGGAGGCGGTTCGGATACAATTTGGGCGGGTACTTTCAAAAAGGGACTTGGTTTTATCAATCCGGAAGAGCCGGAAAAAGGAATACAAATCTATAATTCCGTTGATAACAAAAGCGTAATAAGCTTGCAACGGGACGCTTCCGGCAATTTCTTTTTGCTTACCTCATCAGGTGTTGAAAAACTCGTCCCCGGTCAGTCGAAAACTGTAGTCTTCGACGAAAACGAAGGGCTGGTCAAGTTTGACAAATGGGTAAACAGGGACCCCACCCTCCCCGGCTTATTGTTTAAACTTTCCGACGACAGGTTTGTCATCGGGTACAGGCGCGGCCTTGGTTTTTTTCATCCTGACAGGATACGCAAAGACAAAGAGGAATTTGCACCTTATATCAGTTCATTAAAAGTGTTTGGAAAAGATGTGCCCGTAGAAAAGGGAGTGACTTTTTCGAAAGGACTCGAACTGGATCACGATCAAAACTCCCTGACATTTGAATATTCGGCACTGGCCATCAACAATGGTAAAGACATCCGTTTTACGCATAAATTAACGGATGTTGACAGGGATTGGGTGACCTCCGGGCACAGGAATGTCAATTATTCAAATCTCCGTCCCGGGAATTACCGGTTTATGGTAAAGGCAGAAAGTAAATCGTCACCTGGTTTGTTCAGGGAAGCTTCTTTGCACTTCATCATCCGCCCCCCCTGGTGGAACACCTGGTGGGCTATCGCTTTTTACGTGCTGGCATTCCTGGGAATTATTTACATCGTTTACCATTACCAGTTGAGCCGTATGCTTGCCCGTAAAGAAACCGCCAGACTGAAAGAGCTGGACAGGCTCAAGTCGCGGCTGTATGCCAACATCACCCATGAATTCAGGACACCGCTTACCGTGATCAAAGGGATGGCCGATGAAATGATCGAAAACATGAACCCGGCAGAACAAAAACGGTTCGACGACAAACTGAAAATGATCGAACGCAACAGCGACAAACTGCTGCACCTTGTCCGGCAAATGCTCGACATGTCGAAAATTGAAGACGGCAAAATGAAACTCAATCTGATCCGGGATAACATCGTTTCTTACCTGCAATATGTGCTCGAGTCGTTTCAGTCCATGGCCGATGCAAAGCATATCAAACTGGTGTTTTACCACGAAACCGGCCGGATTATCATGGACTACGATCCCGATAAAATTTTCGTCATCGCTTCCAACCTGCTTTCCAATGCCATAAAGTTTACCCCCACCGGCGGGAAAGTGATTTTTCATGTAAAAAAAGAAATACGCAACGATAAGGAGCACCTGGTCATCAAAGTGCAGGACTCGGGCATCGGCATTGAAGAGGGGCATCTTCAACATATTTTTGACCGGTTTTACCAGGTTGACAATTCGCACATCCGCAAAGGCGAAGGAACCGGCATCGGGCTGGCGCTGACCAAAGAACTTGTGGAACTGATGAAGGGTAAGATCAATGTGAAAAGCATTCCCCGTGAAAGGACGGAGGTTTGTGTCATACTGCCCATCACCAAAAAAGCACCGCTTCAAAAGTCAAAACCTTTAAAAAATCAGCTTATTGACGAACCAAACGGGGGGATGACTGTTGTAACTGGGACAGGCAGCGAGGATTTACCTCTGGCCCTTATTGTGGAAGATAATCCCGACGTGGCCAGATACATTATTTCGTGCCTGGCAGGACAATACAGGATAAACCGGGCAAGCGACGGAATACAGGGAATTGAAGCGGCAATCAGCTCCATCCCCGATATCATTATTTCGGATGTAATGATGCCCGGAAAAGACGGTTTTGAACTTTGTGAAACACTGAAACAGGACGAACGCACCAGCCACATTCCCATCATCCTGCTCACAGCCAAAGCCACCGAAACCGACCGCATTGAAGGTCTGTCGCACGGAGCAGACGCTTACCTGACCAAGCCCTTCAACAAAAAAGAACTCTTTGTCAGACTTGAACAACTGATAAAAATCCGCAGGGCTTTGCAGGAAAAATACAGTAGGGTTGAAATAAGCCTTACCGAAATAGAAGAACCCACAGGCGAAGAACGCTTCTTGAAAAAGGCTATTGGTATCATCGAGGAAAACCTTGACAGCCACGAGCTGGATGCTTCGATGCTGGCGGCAAACCTGAATATGAGCGAATCGCAGTTGTACCGCAAATTAAAAGCCTTAAGTGATAAATCCATCTCCGTTTTCATCAGGGGAATACGTCTGTCGGCAGCCAAAAAATTGCTGCAAACAAGTGATTTCAATATATCGGAGATTGCTTACCGGTGCGGTTTCAACGACCCTGCCTGGTTCAGCCGTGCCTTCAAAGAGGAGTTCGGACTTTCGCCGAGCGTTTTCAGGAAGTAATTCAACGTCAAACAGTCTTCTGTCATCTTTCTTTTGTCTTTTGTCTCAAGTCTTCTGTTTTCAATCTTCAGTCTTCAGTCGGCACAGTTTTCGGAATTTAACCTGTAACAAACCATCCATTCTTGAGTTCACTCCGAAAACTCCGATCTGTCATTTTAGCCACCAAATCACCAAGGTGCACAAAGGGATGATACCTTGATATTTGAGATTGGTGTTCTTTTGTGTCTTTCTGTCTTTGTGGCAAGATATTTACTTTTCGGAGTGGACTCATTCTTCCATCCTTCCACTCTTCCAATTTTCATCTATTCAGTTCTCCTGTTTACAGTTTGTATTGTACTGCATCCACGCAACACTCTTCCAGGTACGCCACGGCGTACTCTGGAAGGTGTTCCACCACTGTGCTCTCTCTTTACCAATAACAAATTTTCAGTCATCAATCAGCAGTAATCAATCTTATGTCTTGTGTCTTATGTCTTATGTCTTGTGTCTTATGTCTTGTGTCTTATGTCTTGTGTCTTATGTCTTATGTCTTGTGTCTTATGTCTTATGTCTTGTGCCTTATGTCTTGTGTCTTGGTTCTTGTTTCTTTCCGTCACACCACTCACAAATCACTAATCACCCCCGTTTCCCTGTTCAATCCAATAATTGAAGAAATACTCCAAACATCTGAACAAATAGTGCAAGCGATTTCAGGGGTTTCGGCTTTTATTTGTTTTAAACATTTTTAAAACACAACATCATGAAAACTCTCGTTACTTTATTCACGTGCATTTTATCGGCATCCACACTTTTCGGGCAAAAGTTCATCCAGGAATGGTATATCGAACTGCCTGGTCTGGGTACCCATGCGGCAGCAACCGCCATACTTTCAACACAGGACGATAAACTGCTTATTGCAGGGCCAAGTAATTCCAGTCCAAACATCGGCACTATGTTTTTTATGAAAACCGATACCACCGGAAATGTTATCTGGACAACTTTTGCCGAAGAACAGTTCAACAATACCGCACAGTATGCAAGCCAACTGCTGGAGGACAGCGACAACAACTATGTCATGGCAGGCCGTTACGGCCCTTATGAAGGCAATACCTATTTTACAAAAATTTCTCCCGCCGGGGAAATCATTAAAGCCACAGTAAGTGATGGTCAAAACGGTTATGAATCGGGTTATGATGCCGAACAGACTGCTGACGGCGGCTATTTGGTTGCCGCGCAGAAAAGCACCTACGGGTCGGGGATATCTATTGCCCTGCGAAAATTAGACTCATTAGGCGGCTTTGAATGGGATACAAGCTTTGTGCATCCGGGGAAGCCAGGCTATATTAACGGTAAGTTTCTGGGTATGGACAAAATAAATGACTCAACATTTGTGCTTACCGGACAGCGCGATTATATTCCGGGCAGTGCCGAAGACCTCGACGTTTTACTTGCGAAAGTAAAAATCAGGGATGACACCGCCTTTCTGATAAAACTAAAAATCTTCCAGGAAGACGGAACCAACGAACAGGGAAATGATATCCTTGTTTTGCCCAATGACCAGGGATACATTATTTGTGGCATCGGACCAGATGAAAGCAGTGCCAGTTATACCGATGGTATCATTATGCGTACCGATACCGCCGGCAACCTGATCTGGAAAAGATCATATACCCGCGCTTTATATTCACAAACCGGTTTTTTAAAAGTATTGCTTGACGATGAGGATAATATACTGGTTTTGGCACGAACATCTTTAGGCTCTTCCGATGCTTCGCTCTTAAAATATTCATTAGACGGCGATCTGCTGCAGAAAAGGCATTTTGATTACGGGCTGAATGAAACCGCGTATGATTTTGCAATCAACCCGGAAGGAAAGATTTTTATCAGCGTGGGCACTTTATATTATTCTTCCAACCCTTTGGCACTGCTGTTAAAAGTCAAAGACATTTGCCCGGTGATCAAACCCGATGCGGTTCTTGAAGATACACAGCCGGTAATGGGAAGTGATGTTGTTGTCCATGTTCAGAACACCAGCGATGTCTGGAACTACAGTTTGTTGCAGATCAACGGTGAAGTTACTCTGGGCACTTACGCAGGCAACGGCGGAACCCTGGATTTTACGGCAGGCGGCCTCACCAACGATGATGTCTCACAGGGACTGGTGGTCTCGGTCATCGAGCCCGGTGTGGACTGCATCAAATATTCAGACACTCTCTACCCGGTATTTATTTGTCCTGTGGAAACGCCCGAAGCCGCCGTTGCCGATCCCACACCCAACATTGGTGATGATGTGGTTGTAACCGTATCCAATACCAGTGATGACTGGAAGTACAGTTTGATACAGATCAATGGGAACATTACCCTCGGTACAACTATGGGAAACGGAGGCAGTTATGATTTCATCGCCTCCGGACTGACCAATGACGATGTTTCTGCAGGGCTTATCGTGTCGGCAGGACTCCCCGCTGTGGAAGAATGTATCGAATATTCCGACACGCTTTACCCGGAATTCGTTGACGGCATTGAAGACCTGTACCAAAACAGCTTGCTGATAGCGCCCAATCCGTTCCACAACACCATAACCATTTCCGATACAGAACATAAACTGTCGAAGCTGGTTGTTTACAACATGAACGGGCAAATGATCCTTGAAAAAAGCGCTCTTCCGGAACACCGGAATATCAACTTATCAACACTTCCCCGTGGCCTGTATTTTTTCAGGATAACCTACCGGGAAGGAACCTCGGTTTTCAGGAAGGTGGTGAAGGAATAATCTGTTGACCGTTTGAAGCCGGAAGAGGAACCCCGCCATAACCCCGATAGCTATCGGGAGGGAAACTGAAAACGTGTACCCCGCCATAAATGGCGGGGAAATTGAAAACGAATATTATATTATGAAACCAATCAATTACCCGGTCATTCATGGCCGGGATGGAAACCAATCAGTTACCCGGCCCCTGCCTGTCCGGCAGGCAGGCTTCAGTGCCGGGACCAAAATCCCAGAAATCATGAAAAAAATTATCATCTTATTGGCAATCACCCTGCTCTCTGCCACAGCTTTTAGCCAGGTAGCCATCAACACCGACGGCAGCAGCCCTGATGCATCGGCCATGCTCGATGTAAAGTCCACCACCATGGGGATGCTTGTGCCACGCATGTCAAGCGCCCAGCGGACAGCCATCGTCTCCCCCGCCAACGGCCTGCTGGTTTATGACACCGTCATCAAAAGTTTTTGGTTCTGGCGGAAATTTGAATGGAGGGCAATAAGGGCAGGGGTTATAGGACTGATTTCTGACAACGACAATGACACCAAGATAGACATGGAGGCCTCACCCGATGAAGACATCATCCGGTTTTATTCTTTCAATGTCAATTCCTTCAGTATGGACTCCATGCGGATAGAACCCTTCAGGAACAGCATTTTTATCGGGAGAGAAACAGGAGGATTGTTTACTGACAGGGAAAATGTTGCATTTGGTGATTCGGCTTTGTATCATAACGGCATCGGGGCAACAGCGCTTTCTGAAGCTAACGCTAATACTGCTATTGGTTCCAAAACCCTGTATTCCAACACTACAGGCTCATCCAATACTGCAGTTGGTTTTTACGCACTTTCTTCTAACACCTGGGGAACTTTCAATACGGCAATTGGGGATTCGTCACTTGGTTCCAATACAACGGGAGTTCTTAACACAGCAAGTGGATTTAATGCACTTTATTCAAATACAATAGGAGGTTACAATACTGCAAATGGAAGTTATGCACTTTATTCTAACACAAACGGAAATAGTAGCACAGCCATCGGGGCTTATGCACTATCTTCAAATACAACAGGGCTTTTTAATACGGCAGTTGGCATTAGTGCACTTCTTAACAACACCTCAGGAGATTACAATACTGCAAATGGGAGTTGGGTGCTTAATTCAAATACCAGCGGAAATAATAACACCGCCAGTGGCTATCAGGCACTTTTTTCAGACACAACGGGAAGTAATAATACTGCCTTTGGGTATGAGGTTCTTTACTCCAACACGACAGGTTCCTCAAATGTAGCCATCGGTACCGGAGCCTTATACAGCAACACTGTGCACTCCAGCCTGGTAGCTATTGGCGATTCGGCTTTGTATAACAACGGGATTGGGGCAACAGGGACTTTTGAAGCTAAAAGAAATACGGCTGTTGGTTCCAGGTCTTTGTTCTCAAACACTACCGGACATCGGAATACAGCGACTGGCAGTGAAGCCCTTTATTCCAATACGGAAGGGTGGGGCAATACTGCGACCGGTGTCAGCGCACTGGCCTCTGACTCAATCGGAGATAAAAATACAGCAACGGGAGCTTTTGCACTTTATTCCAATACAACAGGAGGTTGGAATACAGCAAACGGATATTCTGCCCTTTATTCCAACATAAGCGGAACATGGAATACGGCAATTGGACTTGAGGCACTTAAAAAGGACACATCTGGAAGTAGCAACACGGCAAGTGGGGTTTACGCACTTTATGAAAACAGATCCGGGGATGGCAACACGGCAAGTGGGGTTTATGCACTTGCTTTCAATAGCAGCGGAAATGGAAATGTAGCTATAGGTATATGCGCATCATTTAACAGCTCCAACAGCTCGAAAGTTGTAGCTGTAGGCGATTCAGCACTTTTTTATAATTCCATGTCGGGCAATGTGGCCGTGGGCTCTAAAGCCCTTTTTACCAACGCAACCGGGTTTAACAATACGGCCACCGGATACAAAACCTTGTTTTCGAATACAGCTTCAAATAACAGCGCCTTTGGTTACCAGGCATTGATTGCCAATACCATTGGCAATGGTAATGCGTCGTTTGGGTCGCAGGCTTTAGTTTCAAATACTGAAGGTAGCTCTAACTCAGCCTTTGGGGCCGATGCCATGCGTAAAAACTCTACCGGTAACAACAACACGGCTGTAGGGCGGGATGCGCTTTATTTTAACCAGTCGGGGAACAGCAATACAGCCATTGGTAATCAGGCCCTTTATGACAACACAACCAGCCATTCCAATGTAGCCATCGGTATAAAAGCATTATACAGCAACACTTCCCGCTCCAACCTCGTGGCCGTGGGCGATTCGGCTTTGTACAATAATGGGATTGGGGCAGGTGCAAGTTGGGATGCTGTTAATAATACCGCTATTGGTTCCAAAGCGCTTTACAATAATACCAAAGGCGGGTCGAATACCGCCTGTGGTTATCATTCTCTGTATGCCAATACCGAAGGGTATAAGAATACGGCATCAGGTTATCTTTCCCTTGACAATAACATCGGCGGGTTTCAGAATACAGCCTTTGGTTCCGGTACACTTCACAATGTTACTTCCGGGAATAACAATACCGCCATCGGATACAATGCCTACAGTACGGGCTCCTATACCAATTCAACCGCAATCGGTTACAATACGGCCGTCAGCGGTAATAACCAGATTCACCTGGGAAACGCCAGCATAACCGAAATAAAAGGACAGGTTGATTTTACCACTTATTCCGACGGGAGAATAAAAGACAATGTCCGGGAGAATGTAGTTGGCCTGGATTTTATCCAACGATTGCGGCCGGTAACTTATCATTTCAATGTGGATAGGCAAAACGCATTGATGGGTATTACAGACGATAACACCTCTAAAGAAAAATATGCCATTGAAAAAATTGAATTCAGCGGTTTTATTGCACAGGAAGTGGAAAAAGCAGCCCGGGAATCAGACTACAATTTTAGCGGAGTTACGGCACCAAAAAACAATAAGGACCTGTACGGAATATCTTACGCCGAATTTGTCGTCCCCCTGGTAAAAGCCGTTCAGGAGCAGCAGGGGATGATCGAAAGTCAGCAGGAAACGATTAAACAGTTGAAAACGGAAATTGAGCTGCTGAAAAAGATGGTGAAGAAAGAGTGAGGGAACTTTGGAATGTTTGAAGAATGTGCCAAAGGCATGCCTTCGGCAGAAGAATGGATGAGTGATACGGGTTGCAGGGTACGCCTCCTGTCAGATCCGTAGGGCGGTGTGAGGGCGTCCTGACAGGTGTTGGCGAAATAAAACCATCGGGCCAATTTTACCATTCCACTTTTATCTTATGAAAAAACAGGAGTTGAGACCCGATATCTGACAATTAGGATTTTCGCTAAATTGGTTTATATTTGCCCTCTTACTATCTTGTTTTGACAAATTCCCATCCAAATTAATTATTGAAATCTGATTTTTTTTAAACGTGTAGATACTTGATAACAAATATCTTGCATCTATATTTCTGTTTGACAGAATCCTTGTATGCCTGGTTTTCTGCACGGGATGGACTGTAATGCAGTTACGTTTTTTTTATGATAAAAAATACCTGTAACCGATAGTATAAATTAAATTATCATCTGATACGAATCAATATATTATTCATTAACAATTAACACCATGAAAAGATTTCTTGCCTCAATTGTTCTTCTCTCCTTGTTTGTGAACATTTCTTTGAAAGCTCAGGTAGCTGTTAACACCGATGGAAGTGCACCGGATCCCTCTGCCATGCTGGATGTGAAATCGGCCAGCGGCGGAATACTGATTCCCCGGGTAGCGGTTACATCGGCCACCGACGCAGTAACGATTGCCACTCCGGCCACGGCGCTGTTGGTTTACAACACGGGAACCGGCGGCCTCACTCCGGCAGGGTTTTATTACAATTCCGGAACGTCAGGTGCGCCCAACTGGGTACTTTTGGTCACCGGTTCAGGAAGCACAGGAGCCTGGACAACGACAGGGAACAGCGGAACAAATACTTTTGGGAATTTCCTGGGTACCACCGATAACCGGGACCTTGTTATTCGCACCTACGACACAGCCCGGTTGCGCATCACAACCAAAGGGCAAATAGAAGTGTTGAACACGGGCGGGTCCGTATTTATCGGAGAAAATGCAGGCGATAACGACGATTTGTCGAACCGGAAAAATGTTTTTGTAGGATACAATTCCGGAGCGCTAAACACATCAGGTGACAGAAACACCGCAATCGGAACTTCTTCATTTGTGAGAAACACAACAGGTTACATTAATACGGCAATTGGGTATCAGGCGCTTTACCTGAACTCAACGGGACATACCAACACAGCAATCGGAACCCAGGCACTTTACGGAAATACAACGGGAAATAATAACACATCAACCGGTGTCTGGTCACTTTACAATAACTCTACCGGAAGTTACAACACAGCAAATGGATATGCTGCCCTCAATAAGAATACATCAGGAAACGATAACACAGCAAGCGGCGATTATTCACTTAACAAAAACACGACGGGAATTCGGAATTCGGCCTATGGCAAAAATTCGCTCCGGTCAAATACAACCGGAGGTTTTAACAATACTGTTGGCGCATTCTCACTTTACAACAATACCGAGGGAGCATACAATTCAGTTGTCGGAAATTCTTCAATGTATAACAACATAAACGGTAATAATAATACGGCTATCGGTGCGAACGCACTTTACGGTAATACAACCGGCAGTCAAAATACGGCACTGGGTTATTATGCTGGTACTAACATCACTACGGGCAGCAATAATATTATTATAGGTTCGGATGCGACTGCACCCTCTGCCACCGGTGACAACCAGCTTAACATCGGCAATACCATTTACGGCGATTTGGCGAACGACTACATGGGGCTGGGAACCACAACACCCACTGCCACGCTGGATGTGGCAGGGTCCATGCGGTACGTGGACGGCAAACAGGCTGCCGGACTGATTCTCGTGTCCGATGCATCGGGCAATGCAGGTTGGGCGAACGGGGATACCGTGAACGGTGGCGGCTGGACGGTAAACGGGAATTATGTATTCAACAACACAGACAATGTGGGAATTGGTACTGCAACACCGACAGCAACACTTGATGTGGCAGGGTCCATGCGGTACGTGGACGGCGAGCAGGCTACCGGGCTGATCCTGGTTTCCGATGCCTCGGGAAACGCAAGCTGGGCCAACGGAGACAGCATCAATGGTGGGGGCTGGACGGTCAGCTCCACCACCGTGTACAACACCACCCACAGCATCGGTATCGGAACAAGCACCCCCTCGGCAACACTGGATGTAAACGGCCGAATCGCCCAGACAGGCCTTGGCAATTCCGTTTTCCTGGGTTACAGAGCGGGTTTAAATGATGACCTGTCATACAACTACAACGTATTTATTGGTACTTACGCAGGTAATAGCAATACGATTGGGAATAAAAACGTAGCTGTTGGATACTTCGCTCTTTCCAGTAACACCGACGGGACGGCGAATACCGCTGTTGGCGCTGAGGCCCTTGCCAACAATACTACGGCAGATAACAATACGGCCGTCGGCTTATGGTCGCTTTACAATAACTTAACGGGAAATTACAATACGGCAACAGGGAGCCATTCGTTATACTTAAATACAACAGGTGAATTCAATATTGCTTTTGGAAATTCAGCACTTTACAGTAATACAACCGGTACCGGAAATTCTGCAATCGGCAATTCATCACTCCGTTACAACGAATCCGGTAACGAAAGTACAGCGGTTGGTCGTGCAGCGCTGTTAAATAACACAACAGGAAACAACAATACTGCGAGCGGCGCTAATGCATTACTATCTAACACAACGGGAAACAACAACACAGCAACAGGTAACTACTCACTATATTCAAATACAACTGGAAATTACAACATTGCAGGCGGTTACTGGTCACTTCGTGGTAACACCACAGGGTCGAGCAATGTGGGAATCGGTGCCTATGCGTTAAAAGATAACAGCGACCGCAGTTTCCTGGTGGCGGTCGGTGATTCTGCCTTGTTCAACAATGGCACGGGCGCTAGTGCGGTAGATCATGCCACAAAAAACACAGCAATCGGTTCAAAGGCATTGCTCGCCAATACAACCGGTTACCAAAACACGGCGCTGGGATACATGGCAGGCGATAATATTACTTCCGGCAGCAACAACATCATCATTGGCTCATCGGTGGATGCACCCTCTGCAACCGGCAACAACCAACTCAACATCGGCAATACCCTTTACGGCGATCTGGCAAACGGTTATCTGGGTTTGGGGACGACAACACCCGCCGCCACACTGGATGTGGCAGGAACCTTGCGTTACGTTGACGGTAAACAGGCTGCCGGGCTGATCCTGGTTTCGGATGCCTCGGGCAATGCAGGCTGGGCCAGTGGTGATACTGTAAACAGTGGCGGGTGGACTGTAAACGGAAATTATGTATTCAACAACACAGACAGTGTAGGAATTGGTACCGCAACACCGACAGCTACTTTGGATGTGGCAGGAATCATGCGTTACGCTGACGGCAAACAGGGTGCCGGGCTGATCCTGGTTTCCGACGCTTCCGGAAACGCCGGCTGGGCCAGTGGCGATACTGTAAACAGTGGCGGCTGGACTGTAAGCGGGAATTATATTTACAACATTACCGACAGCATCGGTATCGGAACGGCAACTCCTTTGGCAGAACTGGATGTGAACGGACGAATAGTCCAAACCGGTACAGGGTTTTCCGTATTTCTGGGAGAAGGAGCAGGGGCCAATGACGATTTGTCGGACAACAGAAACGTTATTATCGGTTACAATGCAGGCAATGCAAATACTTCAGGTTATTTCAATACGGTAATTGGTCATGAGGCATTGAATGTCAATACCAGTGGTTTCAATAATACTGCGAATGGGTTTTATGCGCTCAAAAGTAACACAACAGGAAGCAGCAACACTGCTACCGGTTATCTTTCGCTTAATTACAACACAACAGGAGAAAGCAATGCCGCTTTTGGAAGCGGAACACTCAACAAGAATACAACAGGTAACAGCAATACGGCTACAGGAGAAGATGCACTTTACAAAAACACAACGGGATCAGCAAATATTGCTACAGGCGCCTATGCTTTATTTAACAATACCAACCGTAGTCACCTGGTGGCTTTTGGCGATTCGGCCTTATTTAATAACGGCATTGGGGCAACGCTCACCATTGAAGCCACGCAGAACACAGCCATTGGCTCGAAAGCACTGCTGGCCAACACAACCGGCTACCAAAACACAACTTTGGGATACATGGCAGGCGATAACATTACTTCCGGCAGCGGCAACATCATCATTGGCTCATCGGTGGATGCACCCTCTGCTACCGGTAGTAACCAACTCAACATCGGTAATACCCTTTACGGTGACCTGGCCAATGGCTACCTGGGACTGGGAACTACAACACCCACTGCAACTCTGGACGTGACAGGAACCTTGCGTTACGTTGACGGTAAACAGGCAGCCGGGTTGATCCTCGTGTCCGACGCTTCGGGTAATGCCGGTTGGGCCGATGGCGACACCGTAAATAGTGGAGGCTGGACGGTCATCGGAAGCTACGTTTACAACACCACTCACAACATCGGCATCGGGACAAGCACGCCTGCGGCGGAACTGGATGTTAACGGACGGATTGCCCAGACAGGTACAGGCCAGTCGGTCTTCCTGGGCGATGGTGCAGGCGCCAACGACGATCTTTCGGCAAATTTAAACGCCTTTGTGGGCTACCAGGCCGGGACAAACAATACGGCGGGAGCCAACAACAGCGCTACCGGATATCAGTCGCTTTACTCTAATTCCACAGGCAACCGCAACACGGCCAATGGTGTTCAGGCGCTTTACAACAGCACAGCCAACCGCAATACCGCCAACGGTTACCAGGCGCTGTACAACACAACAACAGGAGGGAAAAACACCGCCGTCGGTTACCAGACCTTGTTGGCCAATACCGACGGCGCCACCAACACAGCGGTCGGTCATGGCGCATTCAGTCTGGGCACGAGCTGGTCCAACAGCACGGCGCTGGGCTACAATGCCGAGCCAAATGCAAGCAATACGATCATGTTAGGCAACGGCAGCGTAACCTGGATTGGCGGACAGGTTACCTGGACAGCCGTTTCGGATGAACGGGTCAAAAGCAACATTCAGGAAGATGTAAAAGGGTTGGACTTTATCATGAACCTGCGGCCGGTAACTTACCATTTCGACAAAGACAAAACGGACCGGTTGATGGGCGTTACGGACGACAGCGACTACCCTGAAAAGTACGACATCGAAAAGATCAAGCAAAGCGGTTTCCTGGCACAGGAAGTTGAAGAAGCAGCCAAACAGGCCGGTTACGATTTCAGCGGGGTGAAAAAACCCAGGGACAGCAACAATTACTACGGCTTGTCGTATGCCGAATTTGTGGTGCCGCTGGTGAAAGGGATGCAGGAACAACAACAGCAAATCCAGCAAATGCTGCGGGTTCAAAACAAAGTAACAGAACTCGAAGAGGAAAATCGCCAGCTCAAAGCACGCCTCGACCGGCTGGAAGCTTTACTGAAGAAATAACAGGGGAGGTCTTTTTTAGTTAAAACGCTGTAACTCCGTCTCCCGGCATCAGACTCCGGGCTGGGTGGAACTGCGGACTTTCAACAATACCAGTGGCCTGGCTGATACCGACAATGATCCCAAAATCCAGGTCGAAGAATCGTACGATGAAGACATCATCCGTTTCGACCAGACAAGCACCGGGTTTTTCAGAAGGGACAGCGGCCGGCTGGTCTCAATCTTGAATATCCTTATTCAGAACCCCAAACCCCGGATCCGATTCTTGGATTTTCGATTTTTTTATTATATTTGTCAGGCTACTGTCTTATTGCCAGTAGTTTCTCATCCATTTTTATTGCTATTCATTAAAAAACAACCATCATGAAAAAGCTAATCGTTACTCTTCTGTCTGTTTTTATTTTAATTAACGTTCCAGTTTTAGCCCAGGTCGCCATCAACACCGACGGTTCCAGCCCCGATGCTTCGGCCATGCTGGACGTGAAAAGTACTACCACCGGCATGCTCATCCCCCGGATGACTACCACCCAACGAACCACTATATCCTCGCCGGCTAATGGCCTGCTGGTGTTCGATACCGATACCAAAAGCTTCTGGTTTTACGAAGGTGTGGCGCCCGGCTGGGTGGAATTGCGTGCCGCAAACAACAATGCAGGACTGGCCGATGCCGACAATGATACCAAAATCCAGGTGGAAGAATCGCCCGACGAGGACATCATCCGTTTCGACCAGGCAGGCACCGAGTTTTTCAAAATGGACAGCGGAAGGTTGGATGTGACTAACACAGGGCGCTCTGTTTTTATTGGTACAAGGGCAGGTGCAAATGATGATTTGTCAGAAAACCACAACAATTTCATCGGATACTTTGCAGGTGAAGCCAACACCACGGGACTTGAGAATGTCGCCCTGGGTTATTTTCCCTTGCGCAGCAACCTGACAGGTGAACAGAATATTGCCATCGGGTCGTGGACGCTCTCTAACAATCTGAGTGGAAATAATAACCTTGCCATTGGAATACAATCTTTACAATACAACGACAGTGGCAATTATAACATCGCAGTGGGGTCCTATTCGCTGGCTAACAACCTTACAGGTAATGAAAACATTGCCCTGGGCAGGCAGCCATTGCAACAAAATGACAGCGGCAGCTTTAACATCGCAGTGGGATCCTATTCGCTGACTAACAACCAGTCCGGAATGGAAAATATTGCACTCGGAACCCAATCATTGAACAGCAATCTTGTTGGACATCTTAATATTGCTGTTGGCAAACAATCCCTGATGCACAACGACAGTGGGAGTTACAATGTGGCAATTGGCGCTTCCGCACTCACGCAAAACAGAAAAGGCATCAACAATGTAGCCGTCGGAAAATATGCAATGGGCCAGAATCTGGTGGGAAGTAACAATGTTGCCATTGGCACACAGGCCATGGAATTGAGCGACAGCACGGACAACAATGTGGCGATAGGGTTTTCGGCATTGCACGCCAATTCAGGAGGTAGTGATAATGTTGCAGTTGGACTGAATTCATTATTGCAAAATTTGAGTGGTTATGCCAACACTGCTTATGGGTCAAGAAGTTTACAAAATAATACTGTTGGCATACAAAATACAGGGATTGGATACAGTGCAATATATAAAAGCGACTCGGGTTCTTACAATGTGGGGCTCGGTGGTTATGTCATTTTCGAAAACAGAACAGGAGATTTTAATACCGCCCTCGGTTACAAGGCCATGCAAAACAATTCTTCAGGCGACGGAAATGTAGCTATAGGACTTTACGCACTCCTATCGAACACCGACGGTTCAGGCAATGTAATACTTGGTTTGCGGGCTGCCTCGCAGGGTACGTCGCTAAACAAAATTGTGGCCATAGGCGATTCGGCTTTGTTTAATAATACATCGGGGTTGGAAAATACAGCCGTGGGTTCAAAATCCATGTTTGCAAATACAACAGGATATTACAACACTACCCTGGGTTTCAGGTCGCTCTATTCAAATACTTTCGGCGTCGGAAACACAGCAATTGGCCACAAAGCGTTGTTTTCAGATTCGACAGGTTTTTACAACACTGCGGTCGGTGATCAATCACTCTATAATAACAAAAATGGATCCGGAAATTCGGCTGTGGGAACATACGCCTTGTATGCAGATTCGTCGGGCTCTTTCAATACAGCGTTTGGATATCTTGCTTTGCAATCTAACAAAACCGGAAATTCTAATGTGGCCGTGGGGGCAGGAAGCTTGAACTCAAGCACCGACCGCTCCTTCCTGGTGGCCATTGGTGACTCGGCTTTGTATAATAATGGAGCCGGTGCAACCATCAGTCAGCATGCATCATTTAATACCGCTGTGGGTTCAAAATCACTGGCGACAAATACAATCGGATATGGGAATTCTGCAATAGGGTACAAGTCTTTATATTTAAACGACTCAGGGTATTACAACACAGCAACAGGTTCAGAGTCATTATATTCAAACATTTCAGGTACTGGAAATACAGCTATGGGAATTACTACATTATATTATAATACTACGGGGAATGAAAACACAGCTTTTGGGGATGCTGCTTTATATCAAAATACTATTGGATATGGCAATACAGCGGTTGGAAGTCAGGCATTATTATACAATGATGAAGGTTTTCTGAATACGGGCATCGGTTATTGGGCTTTGTATAACAATTCTACAGGATATTACAACTCAGCGCTTGGTTACGAAGCGTTATATTTGAATACGACAGGCTCATCAAATGTTGCCGTTGGTGTCAGTGCTTTGTTTGCGAACACTGATCGTTCAAACCTTGTTGCCATTGGCGATTCGGCATTGTACAACAATGGTACGGGAGCCACAGCAACCGGAGAGGGAGAAGAAAATACTGCGGTAGGTTCAAAAACACTTTATTCAAACACCAAAGGAGGCAGTAATACAGCATTCGGATATCACACACTTTATTCTAACTCAACCGGAAACGTAAATACCGCAATAGGGCAGCGAAGCCTTTATTACAATAACGGAACAGGTAATACTGCCGTTGGTTCAATTGCGCTTTATTTCAATACCAGCGGAAGTAACAATCACGCCAGCGGTGCATCAGCACTCTTCACTAACTCTACAGGCAACTACAATACCGCTTCAGGCAGTGTTGCGCTTTACCAGAATGATACGGGTTCCTACAACACGGCAACGGGCTATCACGCAATGTATGCGAACCAGACCGGCGGAAAAAACACCGCCATGGGTGCGTATGCGCTTAACTCCCTGGACGGCTGGGATAAGAACACAGCCGTTGGCGACAATGCGCTTTATGATCTGGGAGGCGGCGCCAGAAATACAGCCGTCGGTGCAAATGCTATGGACAGCCTGACAACAGGAAGTTACAACAGTTTTGTAGGCGCACACAGTTATATCTCCGGTGGATCCGAACAGAATTCATCTGCTTTGGGCGATGCAGTTGTTATTACCGCAAGCAACCAGATACGCCTTGGCGATGCGAGTGTTAGCAGCATCGGCGGCTTTGCCGACTGGTCAAATGTTTCTGACAGAAGGTTCAAGACAAATATCAGGCAAAATGTGCCCGGCCTGGAATTCATAAAACTCCTGCAACCGGTAACTTATAACCTGGACCTGCAAGCGGTGAATGATTTCCTGGGAATTGAAGATGCGGAAAAAGCAGCCTACTACGCCAAATCGAAAAAAGGAAACATACAGCTCACGGGTTTCATTGCCCAGGACGTGGAAGAAGCAGCCCGTTCCATCGGCTACGATTTCAGTAGCGTGGATGCACCCAAAAACGAACATGACTATTACGGCCTGCGCTACGCCGAATTTGTCGTACCCCTGGTGAAAGCCGTGCAGGAACAGCAGGAGATGATTGAGCATGGCCAACAAAAGATTGCTCAGCAGCAGGAAACAATTGAACAGCTAAAAGCCGATATCAAACAACTAAAAGAACTGATAAAAGGAAAATAGGGAGGATTAAAAAGTTAAAAGTTAATAAAATTCATACTCATTAGTGTCTGCCCATAATATCAATACATTTTAATTTTCAACCTTTTTTACCCCAACCCTAAAGGGAGAAAATGTTGAAAATAAGCTACCCTTTAGGATCAGGGTAAAGCGGACTTGAAACATTTTCGGACTTTATAGACAGACACCAATTGATTAACATTAATTTATTTTGAAAAACGCTAAAAACTCCGTAAATTAGCAGAGGCGTGTTAAAGCAAACTTTTTTCAATTAATAAAAACAAACTGAAATGGCAAAAGACGACCAATCCAAAAAAAGTGAACGGGAGAAACTGTCTCTGGTGATCACCATCATCTCACTTTTAATTATTTTAATTATTGCGCTGATCGCGATATGGAAAGATGCCGCAAATAATACCATGACTGTGTTCAACATGGTTTTGCCCGTGGTGGCAACGTGGGTAGGGACGATCATTGCGTTTTATTTCGGACGGGAGAACTTTGTGGCAGCAACAAACCAGGTGGAAAAGTTTACCCGGCAGATGACAAGGGTAAACATACCTGATATTCAGGTGAAGTCCGTCATGAAATCGCTGGACAACATAGTTTATTTTCTTATCCCTGCCGGGAAAAGTGAAAAAGAAATAAAACTGAACGAATTGCGAAAGTTATTGGGGGGAAAGATCAACCGCATGCCTGTGCTGGATGAAAACAAGGTGGCAAAATACATGATCCACCTGAGCAGCATTGACCGTTATCTGGTTGAAGGTGGCAAACTGGAAGATTCTCTGGAATCTTTTCTTTCAAAAATGAAAACAATGGGGTTTGTCTTCGGCATTAATTCGGCATTCATCATCCTTTCGGAAAAAGCAACACTTGGGGTGGCCAAAAACAAAATGGCGGAACTGGATTTTTGCAAGGATATCTTCATCACAAAAGGCGGTGGCACCAAAGAACCTGTTACCGGCTGGATTTCGGATGTGATGCTGGCTAATTTCGTAGAAGAATGAAACGTTGGTTTTTTAAACAGCTTCCAGCCATTTGTACCATTCTTTCATTCCTTCTCCCGTTTTTACCGAGAGTTCGATAAATTCAAGGTCAGGGTTCACCCTGCCTGCATATTCCCTGGCTTTTTTCATGTCGAAATCAACATAGGACAGCAAGTCGGTTTTGTTGATGATACAAAGTTGTGAAGATTCAAACATGGTGGGATATTTCAACGGTTTGTCATCCCCTTCGGTGACGCTCATAATGACCACCCTTTTGCTTTCACCCAGGTCAAAAAGAGAGGGACAAACAAGGTTTCCCACATTTTCTATGAATAACACGGAACCTTGCTCCGGCCTGAGTTCTTTGATGGCATGATTCACCATTTCCGCATCCAGGTGGCATCCGTTACCGGTATTTACCTGGATGACCGGAGCGCCGGCTTTGTTGATCCTGTCGGCATCGTTGGTGGTTTGCTGATCACCTTCGATGATGTAAAGTTTTCTACCGTTTTTTGTTCCTTTGATCGTTTTTTCAAGCAGGCTGGTTTTTCCCGATCCCGGCGAGCTGACAAGATTTAATGCGGTGATACCCAGGGCTTCAAGGTAACCCCTGTTGCGTTCGGCAACAAGGTTGTTTTGTGCCAGGACATCTATCTCCAGTTGGATCTCCTTTTCATGATGATGCCCGTGCGAGTGATCGTGATTGTGATCATGACTGTGATGATGCCCGTGATCATGATGGTGATGATCTTCTCCCGGTTTTGTATAAGTTACCTGGTCTTCCTGACCACATCCGCAGGTTCCGCACATAATTTGATATTTTTAAATTCCCGGAACAAAAGTATAAAATTCACTGTCAGGCACGTCGTATTCTTTTGTCAAAAACTTATTTAATGTCCTATTTAATTTGATTCTAAAAATGAAAACCGGTTATTTTTTCGCTAAATATTCTTTATATTAGCGACACACTTTCGACAGAAAAAACAAACCTAATATAACATGAAAAAAAGAATCAGCCTGAAGGTAAAATGCCCGTATTGCCGGAAGTCATTGATGGATGAAGAACATCAGCTTTATGGCTTTCCCAGTATTAAGCTGAACATTGTAACGCCTGAAGAAAGGGGGGTGATCTATCTGTGTTCGGTTTATGAATGTTTTGATCATAAAGCCGATGTGGAAATCGAAAAAGGGACAGTCGTTGACATCTATTGCCCGCATTGCAATAAAGAATTGCTGGTCAAGGAAGAATGTAAACACTGCGGGGCCCCCATGGCCGACCTCGTACTGAAAGCGGGAGGCCGCGTTTCATTTTGTTCCCGTGCAGGATGCCCCAACCATTATGTGGCATTTACTGATTTAAGCACGGAATTGGCCCAGTTTTATAACGAATACGAGCTGTAATGAAGGAGGGTTAGAATGCCCCCTTTCAATAAAAGTGATATCAATGTTTTCTTTTTTTCTGATGGCAAGAGCGGCATACGTTCCCATACCTTCCAGTTGAGTAAAATACTCAATCAATTTTGTCATCTCCTTATAGGTAGACGTACATTTGCGTGGATTTACGCACATTGAAAACGCGTATCATACCTGATGAATTGTTCCTATTCTTCTGCAAAGTGAGAAAGGTGCGGAGCACCGTGATATTTTCCATATTGTTCCACAGATAAGAAACCCAGGTGTCATTTACTAACAAATCCGCGGCAGTTGCTGTCCCGAGAGCATGTCTATTATCCTTTTTCCTCCCACCACCGTATTGAGCCATGCCATGCCCTGATGGCCGGCGGTGATCTCGCCGATGACAGCAGCCTCTTTTCCGAAAGGATCCTTTCTTAATGTTTTCACTATTTTTTCGGCCTCCTTTCCATCGGCCACCATCACAACTTTACCCTCGTTAGCTACGTAAAGCGGGTCGAAACCAAGCAGTTCACACATGCTTCTGACGCCGGTACGGATCACCAGGTCGTCTTCATTGATCTCGATGCCGAAAGGTTTACCGTTTACGATCTCCGATAAGACAGTACCCAGCCCGCCCCTCGTGGCATCACGCATGAACCTGACCCCGTCGCTGACCTCCAGCACTGCACTGATCATGTGGTTCAGCGTTGCACAATCCGAGCGGATGTCGGCGGCAATGTTCAGGTCGTTACGGGCAGCCATAACAGCCATTCCGTGATCTCCGATGCTTCCGTTGATGATGACCTTGTCTCCGGGCCTGATGTTGTGACCCGAGCTGATCCCGATATGTTTTGCAGCAATTTTTCCAATTCCCGAAGTGTTGATGAATACTTTATCGCATTTGCCCTTATCCACGACTTTGGTGTCACCGGTGACAATAATGACCCCTGCCCCGGCAGCCTCTTCCGCCATTGACCTGACGATCTGTTCCAGTTCATCGTAAGGGAGGCCTTCTTCGATGATAAATCCGGCACTTAAATATTCAGGGACAGCACCTGAAACAGCCAGGTCGTTCACCGTACCTGCAATGGCCAGCTTGCCGATGTTACCTCCCGGAAAAAACAAGGGTTCAACCACAAATGAATCGGTTGTAAAAGCCAGATGTGTATTTTCTGTTTCCAGTATGGCCGAATCGGACTGCCTGTTTAAAACGGGGTTGTCAAAATGGCGGGCAAAAAGCTTGTCAATCAATTCATGCGAGAGCTTGCCCCCGCTGCCGTGCCCAAGCAAAATGGTATCTGTTTTTTTTGTCATTATTGTCTCTTTATCTATTGTAAAGAAAATAGGCCTGGCAGGTTCCTTCGCCGGAGACCATGCACGAGCCGACCGGGTTTGAAGGGGTACAGGCTTTCCCGAAAAGCCTGCAATCTTTGGGGTTTTTCACTCCGCGAAGTATCTCGCCGCAGATACACCCTTTGGGCTCTTTCAGCGGCTCCACTTCCACTTCAATGTTTTTCTCGGCATCAAAGGCAGCATATTTCTCCCTGATCTTCAGCCCGCTGTTTTTCAGTACGCCCAACCCGCGCCACCAGTCATCGCCAAAACCGAACACTTCGTCCAGCATCTGTTGCGCCTTGATATTGCCTTCCGGTTTTACTGCACGTGTATATTGAATTTCCACTTTGGGATCATTGTTTTCGAACTGCCACACCAGCATGAGAATGGATTCCATCAGGTCAACGGGTTCAAAACCGCTGATCACCACGCCCAGTCCGAATTTCTTCGGAATATCGAGATAAATGCCTTCTCCGGTGATCGTGCTCACATGTCCCGGGCCGATGTATCCGTTGATCTGCACGCCTTCGTCAATCAGGGCTTCCATGGCCGGTGGCATCACCTTATGGGCACTGTAAACGTAAAAATTCCTGATGCCTGCCATCTGTGCCTTGATGATGCCCGCCGCCGAGCTTGGGGCTGTGGTTTCAAAACCGATGCCCAGGAAAACAATTTTTTTCCTCCGGTTGTGTTTGGCGATTTCCAGGGCGTCCAGAATGGAATAGACGATACGCACATCCGCACCGTTGGCTTTTTCACGCTCGAGGCTGGTACTGGAACCGGGCACACGGATCAGGTCGCCGTAAGTGGTAATGATCACATCATCACGGCGGCTGTAAGCCACAGCCCTGTCAATAAATTCGTTACTTGTCACGCAGACAGGGCAGCCGGGGCCCGATATCAGTTGAATGGTACCGGGCAGAAGGTAGGGTATCCCGAATTTCTGGATGGCCATCGTGTGCCCGCCACAAACTTCCATGAGCCTGACGGGCCTTGAGGAAACCTTTTTGATCTCACCGGCAAGAGCCAGAACCAGCGCCTTATCCCTGTATTCGTCAATGTATTTCATTCAGGGTGATTTTTTGGCAAATATATTCTTTATTCCCACTTTCCGATAGTGATGCCGGGGAAAGAAGAATGTTCTTCAACCTTCAGTCGAACATCGAAAGCGTCTCATTGTCTTCTTCGAAAAGGTCGAGCTGGTTGTGCGAAACATGGTATTTTTCGGGCACCTCCAGGGCAAAATTCTCGATGTAATCGTGAATGCTTCTTTTGATAAGCTTTGTTGGGGTAGTCTTCCGTGCCTTGCAGTAATTCTCCAACGACTTCATTTGCCGCGAGGAAAGCTTGAATGTGACTGTCTTGAATTTTCT
>CAZMOS010000035.1:0-25060 GCA_964567945.1 uncultured Lentimicrobiaceae bacterium | reverse complement strand
TTATCCAGGCGTGCTCCAATCAGTTTCAGCAGGTTTTCGCCGGTAATGCCTTCTTTCCTGGAAGCTCTTTTAAATATATTACGGCATTGTGTTTCAAGGATCCCGTAAGTATATTTAGCTCTTTGTTTTTCCTGCAGCTGAATACCATATTCAGATTGTTTTCTTCTTTTCCTCATCTGGCCATGTTGCCCGGGAGGAAAATTTTTCTTTTCCAGGAATTTGTCGGGACCGTAAATCGGGTCACCGAATTTACGTGCAATTTTTGATTTTGGGCCAATATATCTTGCCATAGTTTATAAATAATTATTCGTTATTCTCAATAAAAAATACTTTAAAAACGTTACACTCTTCTTCTTTTGGGAGGGCGGCATCCGTTGTGAGGTAACGGGGTCACGTCAATGATCTCCATCACTTCAATACCTGATGAATGAATGGTACGAATGGCTGATTCCCTTCCGGAGCCAGGTCCTTTAACATAAACTTTTACTTTACGCAAACCCAGATCATAAGCTACCTTTGCACAATCCTGGGCAGCCATTTGAGCTGCATAAGGGGTGTTCTTTTTTGATCCTTTGAATCCCATTTTTCCGGATGATGCCCATGAGATCACCTGTCCGGCCTCATTGGTCAGCGAGATAATGATGTTGTTGAATGAAGCCTTTACATAAGCTCTTCCAACAGGGTCAACCTTGACCACACGTTTTTTTGTACTTCTGGTTTTTTTTGCCATTTTTATTCGATTACTTGAATTTGTTCACTATTTGGTAGCCTTCTTCTTGTTGGCAACAGTTTTTTTACGGCCTTTACGGGTACGGGCGTTATTTTTTGTTGTCTGGCCACGTACCGGTAACCCGATACGGTGCCTGATACCGCGGTAAGTTCCGATATCCATCAACCGCTTGATGTTCATTTGTGTTTCCGAACGGAGTTCACCCTCAACTTTGAATGACTCACTGATGACCGAACGGATTTTGTTTTGTTCTTCGTCATTCCAGTCCTGAACTTTCTTGTCCCAGTTAACACCGGCTTCAGTTAAAATTTTTTGAGCGGAACTCCTGCCAATACCAAAAATATAAGTCAGTGCGATTTCGCCTCTTTTGTTATTGGGGATGTCAACTCCAGCAATTCTTGCCATAATTTATGCTATTTAATAATGATTATCGTTTGTTCTATTAACCTTGTCTTTGTTTAAACTTGGGGATTTTTTTATTGATAATATACAATCTCCCCTTCCTGCGGACGATTTTGTCCTGCGCTGACCTTTTCTTTAAAGATGCTCGTATTTTCATGGCTTTCTATTTATATCTGAATGTTATTCTTCCTTTTGTCAAATCATAGGGCGACATTTCCAGTTTTACCCGGTCACCCGGCAATATCTTGATGTAATGCATACGCATTTTGCCGGAGATGTGAGCCGTAATGACATGCCCGTTCTCCAGTTCAACACGGAACATGGCGTTGCCCAGTGATTCGATCACTGTTCCGTCTTGTTCTATTGATTGTTGTTTTGCCATAAATGTGACAATTTTATTTTTTAATGTTTACTTACGCTTTATTTTTATTTAAAACCTTTTCAATTTCTTCAAAAGATGACAAAATATCAGGTTCCCCGTTTCTAATGGCCACATCATGCTCAAAATGTGCCGACGGTTTTGAATCGGCCGTCCTGATCGTCCATCCGTCCCTGTTTTGCAACACATCCTTCACGCCGAGATTAATCATAGGTTCTATCGCAATTACCATGCCTTTTTTCAGTTTCGGACCTGTACCCCTTCTTCCGAAATTAGGCACTTCCGGTTTTTCGTGCAATTGTCTGCCTACGCCATGACCTACCAGGTCGCGAACCACCGTATAGCCATAATTCTCGACGTATGATTGGACGGCATAACCGATATCACCTACCCTTTTGCCTGCTACCGCCTGTTCGATGCCAAGATAAAGCGATTCTTTCGTACGTTTTAACAGGTCGAGCACTTCCTGTTCCACCTCACCCACCGGAAAGGTGTATGCCGAATCGCCATAAAAGCCATTCATCAGCGTTCCGCAATCAATTGAAACGATATCGCCGTCCATCAATTCCCTGTCACCCGGTATGCCGTGCACCACCTCATCGTTAACCGATATGCAAAGTGTGGCGGGGAAACCGTTATATCCTTTAAACCCGGGTATTGCTCCATGATCGCGGATAAATGTTTCCGCAATCCTGTCGAGTTCAATGGTTTTTACCCCCGGTTTTATCCTTTTGGCAACTTCTGCCAGGGTTTTTCCAACAAGTAAAGAACTTTCTCGCTGTAATTCAATTTCTTGGTCTGTCTTAATCGGTATCATCCGTCGAAATGAATTACATACTGAATCCCGACCTGCCTTTGATACGTCCCGATTTGGTCAATCCGTCATAGTGACGCATCAGCAGGTAACTTTCAATCTGTTGCAATGTGTCAAGCACTACACCTACAAGGATAAGCAATGATGTTCCCCCGTAAAAATAGGAGAAGCCCGTGCTTACCCCGGCCAACCGGGCAAAAGCCGGCATAATGGCGATAAATCCCAGGAAAATAGACCCGGGCAGGGTAATTCTTGACAATATATTATCGAGGTATTCAGCCGTTTTCTTGCCCGGCTTAACCCCTGGTATAAAGCCACCGTTTTTCTTCAGGTCGTCTGCCATCTGATTCGGGTTGATGGTAATGGCCGTATAGAAATAGGTGAACA
Organism: uncultured Lentimicrobiaceae bacterium; assembly: GCA_964567945.1. GTDB lineage: Bacteria > Bacteroidota > Bacteroidia > Bacteroidales > F082 > JAADID01. Next base: position 22,348 of record CAZMOS010000035.1, on the reverse strand, counting down.
GGATAATCATGATAAAATAAGTAAAGTTGTACCAGAACCCGTTGATATTGGCAAATGCAGCAGCCACACCTGAAAGTGAGTCCGATTTGGCAAAGCCGATAAGGGTAATGGGCAGGAACATAATGGCCTGGGCAAAGATGATCGGCATGACACCGGCAGCATTAACTTTCAACGGCAAATACTGGCGAACGCCACCGTATTGTTTGTTTCCCACGATCCGTTTTGCATACTGAACCGGGACCCTGCGCGTTCCCTGGACAAGGAGAATAGTAAAAAGAATAACGAAAATAAGAATAACGATTTCCAGCAGGAAATAAACCAGTCCGCCTCCCAAAGGCCCCATTTTGGATACGAACTCCTGAACCAGTGAGCCGGGCAGACGGGCAATGATACCGATCATAATGATCAATGATATCCCGTTTCCAATGCCTTTATCCGTAATTTTTTCACCGAGCCACATGATAAAAAGCGTGCCTGAAATCAAGATAACGGTAGATGAAAACCAGAAAAAGAATGGTGGAGATGTAACAGTAGGATCGAAAGGTATAATGGCCCCTGCGGGCAGACGCGATACTGCGTTGGCAATATAAGCCGGTGCCTGCAAAGCTACGATGATAACTGTCAGATACCTTGTGATCTGATTGATCTTTCTTCGTCCGCTTTCCCCTTCGCGCTGCAATTTCTGGAAATAAGGTATCGCCATTCCCAAAAGTTGAATTACAATGGATGCGGAGATATAAGGCATGATCCCAAGGGCAAAAATCGAAGCATTGGAAAATGCTCCCCCAGAGAACATGTTGAGCAGGCCCATAAGCCCTGAGCTGCCCTGTTGCTGAAGTGCCGATAACTGGTGTGGGTCAATGCCCGGCAACACCACATAAGCACCCAACCGGTAAATGAGCAATATACCCAGTGTGTAAAGGATCCGGTTTCGCAGTTCCTCGATTTTATATATATTCCTTATTGTTTCGATTAATTTTCTCATTTAATCTTATATTTTAATGGCTTTACCTCCCTGTGCTTCAATGGCTTCCCTGGCTGACTTTGAAAAGGCATGAGCTGTTACTTCCAGCTTGGCTTTAAGTTCACCGTTACCCAGAATTTTAATCAACTCCTTTTTGTTAGCCAGGCCATGCTCTATCAGAACTTCCGGATTGATCTCTGTCACTTTTGCTTTTTCGGTCAGTTCCTGAAGAGCACTTATATTTATTCCCTGATACTCTTTACGGTTAATATTTTTAAAACCGAATTTCGGCACACGCCGGAAAAGAGGCATCTGGCCTCCTTCAAAGCCGATCCTGCGTTTGTAGCCTGACCTCGACTGGGCACCTTTGTGTCCCCTGGTAGAAGTTCCGCCATAACCCGAGCCCTGGCCGCGTGCGATCCGTTTTCTGTTCTTTACAGAACCTTTAGCCGGTTTAAGATTGCTTAAGTCCATTTTATTTTCCTTTAATTTCTTCAACCTTCAATAAATGTTTTACTTTTTCGATCATGCCAAGAACCTGGGGGCTGGATTTAATTTCCCTGGTTTGGTTCAGTTTTTTAAGCCCCAGCGCTTCCAATGTCAGTTTTTGACGTTTGGGCCTGTTGATGGCACTTCTAACCTGTGTTATTCTTATCTTGCTCATGGTTAGTTCAATTTATCCGTTAAAAACAGTATCCAGTTCAACTCCCCGGGTCTGTGCAATCGTATAAGGATCGCGCATTTTTGTCAACGCATCAATGGTAGCTTTTACTACCGAATGAGGATTTGACGACCCTTTTGATTTTGCCAGGACGTCTTTAACGCCCACACTCTCAAGGACGGCACGCATGGCGCCACCTGCAATAACTCCCGTTCCGGGTGCTGCCGGTTTGATGAACACTTTGGCGCCACTGTATTTCCCGGTTTGTTCGTGGGGCAATGTTCCCTTGAGAACCGGGACTTTGATCAGGTGCTTTTTGGCATCATCAATACCTTTGGCAATGGCTGATGTAACTTCCTTAGCTTTTCCCAGTCCGTAACCCACCACGCCGTTCTCGTTGCCGACAACTACGATGGCAGAGAAACTGAAGGTACGTCCGCCTTTGGTTACTTTTGTAACTCTTTGTATACTTACCAGCCTGTCTTTAAATTCGATCTCGCTGGATTTTACTCTTTTTACGTTTGTGTTTGACATAACTCGTTAAAATTTTAGTCCGCCTTTTCTTGCAGCATCAGCAAGTGTTTTCACCCTGCCATGATACAAATAACCGTTTCTGTCGAATACTACTTTTTCAATGCCTGCCGCTTTTGCTTTTTCGGCAATCAGTTCCCCGACTTTTGCAGCTTGTTCCGTTTTTGTCCCTTCGGCTTTTTCAAACTTTTTGTCTCGTGACGAAGCCGATACAATGGTAACACTATTTAAGTCGTCAACCAACTGGACATAGATTTGTTTATTGCTTTTGAAAACGGTCATACGCGGTCTTTCGGGCGTACCGTTGACAATTTTTCTGATCCTTTTCCTGATCTTATACCTGCGATATACTTTTTTATTTTTTACTCCCATCACTTAAGGGTTTTTCAGTTTCTGTTTAAAAAAACAATTTTATTTTTCTGCTGCAGCTTTTCCGAGTTTCCTGCGGAGTTCTTCGCCCTGGTATTTGACACCTTTGCCCTTGTAAGGCTCAGGCGGTCTCAACGAACGTATTTTAGCAGCTACCTGTCCGATCAACTGCTTGTCGAAAGAGCTGAGTTTAATCAACGGGTTTTTCCCTCTTTCAGTAACTGTTTCTATTTTTACTTCCTGCGGAATCTCAAAAAATATGTGGTGTGAATAGCCCAATGAAAGATCAAGCACCTGACCTTTGGCACCGGCTTTGTAACCTACTCCCACCAATTCCAACACAATGTTAAAACCCTGTGATACACCCTGTACCATATTATTGATGAGCGACCGGTACAGACCGTGTTTTGATTTATGGTCTTTGCTTTCGGTAGCCCTTTCCAATACGACTTCACCGTTTTCTACCTTGACTTTGATAGCCGGATCAACCAGTTGCTGAAGTTCTCCAAGTTTCCCTTTAACCGTTACTCTGTTGGTACCGGAAACGGTGACTTCAACACCTTGAGGGATATTTATCGGTAATTTTCCTATACGTGACATGGTTATCTCTCTCCTATTTATTAACTTACAAAACAAATTACTTCGCCGCCAACGTGGATGATCCTGGCTTCTTTATCGGTGATCACACCTTTTGAAGTGGAAAGGATTGCAATACCCAGCCCGTTGAGTACCCTGGGCAGGTTATCGGCGTCCACATACTTACGTAAACCCGGTTTTGAAACCCGCTGAATGCTGTTGATAGCCGGGACTTTAGTTTCTGGGTGATACTTTAAAGCGATCTTGATTTTTCCCTGTGGCGAAGCATCATCTTCGAATTTGTAGTTCAGGATATATCCTTTTTCATAAAGGATTTTTGTGATTTCCTTTTTCAACCTCGATGACGGAACTTCAACCATTCTGTGCCTTGCAGCAACAGCGTTCCTTATCATTGTTAAATAGTCTGCTATCGGATCAGTTATCATTTGAATAAATATTTTTAATTTTTACCAACTGGTTTTTTTCACTCCCGGGATCAGGCCTTTCAAAGCCATTTCACGAAAGTTAATACGCGAAATACCAAACTGCCTCATATATCCCTTTGGCCTGCCCGTAAGCTGGCAACGGTTGTGCAAACGTACCGGGGAAGCATTGCGCGGTAATTTTTGCAATCCTTCATAATCACCGGCTTCTTTGAGGGCAGCCCGTTTGGCAGCGTATTTTTCCACCATTTTTTGTCTTTTGCGCTCACGCGCTTTCATTGACTCTTTTGCCATGTATTATTATTTTTTTTGATTTTTAAACGGTAATCCAAACTGCTTGAGCAAAGCAAAAGCTTCCTTATCTGTCCTGGCCGTGGTAACAATAGTAATGTCCATTCCGTTGATCCGGCTCACCTTATCAATGTTAATCTCCGGAAAGATCAACTGTTCCGGGACACCAAACGAATAGTTACCGCGTCCGTCAAATCCTTTGTCGCTGATTCCCCTGAAGTCACGCACACGTGGCAAAGCTACCGCGACTAATCTGTCGAGGAATTCATACATTTTTTTTCCACGCAATGTTACGCGAACCCCAATAGGATTTCCACGACGAAGTTTAAAGTTAGAAACGTCACGTTTCGAAATGGTCGGAACGGCTTTCTGCCCTGTGATGGCAGTCATTTCGGCAACACCCACATCAATGAGTTTTTTGTCGGCAAGTGCTGCACCGATACCCTGGTTCAGGGCGATCTTTTCCAACCTGGGAACCTGCATCACTGTTTTGTAACCAAATTCCTTGGTTAAAGCAGGTATAATTTCCTCGTAATATTTTTTTCGTAATCTCGGCTGTTCCATTATTTGATTACCTCCCCTGTTTTTTTAGAATAACGAACTGATTTACCAGTTTTTTCATCTTTTCTACGGCCTATACGGGTGGGGTTTCCCGTTTTGTCAATCAACATCAAATTTGAAATGTGCACAGGCGATTCCTGTTTGATAATCCCGCCTTTCGGGTTATCAGCACTGGGCCTCGTATGTTTTGAGACAAGGTTAATTCCTTCGACGATGGCCCTTTGTTTTTTAACATCAACAAACAGGACGCGTCCGGAAGAACCTTTATGATTTCCCGCAATCACCATTACGTTATCCCCTTTTTTTATGTGCAGTTTAGCCATAACTTTATTCTTTCAGATAATTAAAGCACCTCAGGTGCAAGTGATACTATTTTCATATATTGTTTTTCACGAAGTTCACGGGCAACGGGTCCGAAGATACGTGTTCCGATCATTTCACCGGTATTGTTCAAAAGAACCACCGCGTTATCATCAAAACGGATATAAGACCCGTCATTGCGACGTACTTCTTTTCTCGTCCTGACCACAACAGCTCTTGAAACTGTTCCTTTTTTAATGTTACCCGATGGTAAAGCATTTTTTACAGTAACGACGATCTGGTCACCAATGCTTGCGTAACGTTTTCTTGTTCCGCCCAGCACTTTGATGCACAGCACTTCTTTTGCTCCGCTATTGTCAGCTACCGCAAGTCTTGATTCTTGTTGTATCATGATTATTTCGCTCTTTCAATAATTTCTACTAACCGCCAGTTTTTATTTTTACTTAGAGGCCTGGTTTCCATAATACGTACCGTATCGCCTATATTGCACTCGTTTTTTTCGTCGTGAGCAATAAATTTTTTCGTTTTCCTCACGAATTTTCCGTAAACCGGGTGCCTGAACTGGCGCTCGATGCGAACCACAATGGATTTATCCATTTTGTCACTGACGACGATGCCTGTTCTTTCTTTTCTCAGGTTTCTCTTTTCCATTGTACCTATTGATTGTTTTGTTCTTTTTGCTCTTCTAATTGTCTTTTTCTCAGTTCTGTTTTAAGCCGGGCAATAGTTTTTTTGTTTTCGGTGATCTGGTGAGGATTATCCAGCGGCGATACAGCATGATTTAACTGCATACGCGTAAGATGTTTTTTTTCCTCTTCCAGCCGTTCCACCAAATCTGCCGTGCTTAATTCACGAATTACTTCCTGTTTCATGGTCTTATTTTTCTTCAGTATAATCTCGTCTAATTACAAACTTTGTTGTTACGGGTAATTTCTGTGCTGCCAGGCGGAGCGCTTCCTTTGCGATATCCAAAGGAACGCCTTCTGCCTCGAACATTATGCGACCGGGGGTTACCCTGGCGACGAAATATTCGGGAGCACCTTTTCCTTTACCCATACGTACCTCTGCAGGTTTCTTGGTCACCGGTTTGTCAGGGAATATCCTGATCCATATCTGACCTTCACGTTTCATGTAACGTGTAACAGCCTGACGGGCAGCTTCTATCTGTCGTGATGTGATCCAGCCTTCCTGTAAAGTTTTGATCCCGAACGAACCAAAGGCCAACTGGTTACCACGCTGGGCATTGCCCTTCATTTTACCTTTTTGCTGTTTTCTGTATTTCTGTTTTTTCGGTTGTAACATTGCCTTGTCAGTTTAAAATGTTATATCAAAAGTCCCCGGTCCCTTTACCTTCTTCTTCTTTGCCTTCCGCCTTTTGGAACTGTTGTCCGCTGTTTGCCTCCGCCAATGGTTGTAGGAACGATTTCCGGTTTACCGTAAATTTCACCTTTGAATATCCAGACTTTGATCCCGATGCGTCCGTAAGTAGTATGTGCTTCCACCAAAGCATAATCAATGTCGGCACGGAGTGTATGCAACGGTATCCGTCCGTCTTTATACTGCTCGGTACGGGCCATTTCGGCCCCACCCAGCCTGCCGGATATCAGCACTTTGATCCCTTCGGCGCCCAGACGCATGCTGGAGGCGATGGAAGTCTTGATGGCCCGGCGGAAAGATATCCTGCCCTCAATTTGTTTTGCAATATTGGTAGCTACAATATGGGCGTCAAGCTCGGGTCTTTTGATTTCCGATATATTGATCTGGACATCTTTGCCTGTCAGTTTCTTCAATTCTTCTTTCAGTTTGTCAACTTCCTGGCCGCCCTTGCCGATAATGATCCCGGGGCGTGCCGTATTGATGGTAACCGTAACCAGTTTAAGGGTACGCTCGATCATGATCTTTGAAACACCGGCTTTGGCAAGACGAGCATTCAGGTATTTCCTGATCTTGTCGTCTTCTACAAGTTTGCTGGAAAAATTCTTACCCCCATACCAGTATGAGTCCCATCCTTTGATGATCCCCAGCCTCAGCCCTATCGGATTTGTTTTTTGTCCCATTATAAAAATTTAGTAATGTTATTTATTTTTTTCTGTTTCAACAGTTTCTGTTTCTTCAACTTTTTCCGACCTGTTGCCCAGCACCAGTGTTACATGGTTTGAGCGTTTCCTGATACGGTGTGCCCGTCCCTGGGGTGCAGGTTGAATTCTTTTCAGCATTCTGCCGCTGTCAACTTTGATCTCTTTGATATACAACTGATTTTCCTCAAGCCGGGAACCTTCATTTTTTTCTTTCCAGTTGGCAATGGCCGAAAGCAATAATTTATATAATCGCTTTGCCGGTTCTTTTTGCGAATACTGGAGCACGTATAAGGCTTTGTCAATATCCATGCCCCGCACAAGGTCGGCTACAAGCCTCATCTTCCGTGGTGAGGTAGGCACATTGTTCAAGTTTGCCACATATTGCGACTTCCGGTCTTCTTTGATTCGCTCGGCACGTAATCGTTTTCTTGATCCCATTTTAACAAGTAATTTATTTGTTTCCTTTATTCTTTTTTCCGCTATGACCCCTGAAAATACGCGTCGGAGCAAATTCTCCGAGTTTGTGGCCAACCATGTTTTCGGTGATATATACCGGGATAAATTTGTTGCCGTTATGAACAGCAATGGTTTGACCGACAAAATCGGGGGAGATCATTGATGCCCTTGACCAGGTCTTTATGACGGTCTTTTTACCGGAATCAATGTTAGCCCGAACTTTCTTTTCGAGTTTGATATCTATATAGGGTCCTTTTTTTAACGAACGGCTCATATCTTTAAAACTTAACGTTCAATAATTATTTTTTTCTTCTTTCGATGATGTATTTATCCGAAGGATTCTTCCTGGAGCGGGTCCTGTATCCTTTAGCCGGTATGCCTTTGCGGCTACGCGGATGGCCTCCTGAAGCTTTTCCTTCACCACCACCCATGGGATGGTCAACAGGGTTCATGGCTACACCACGTACGCGCGGTCGGCGGCCCAGCCAACGGTTACGGCCTGCTTTACCTGATTTCTCAAGGCCATGGTCAACATTGGACACCATGCCAATTGTCGCTTTGCAGGACTGCAAAATCATCCGAGTCTCTCCGGAAGGTAATTTAACAATGGCAAACTTACCGTCACGGGTCATCAACTGTGCATACGACCCGGCACTCCTGGCCATTTTGGCACCTTGTCCGGGACGGAGCTCAATGTTATGAATGATCGTTCCAAAAGGAATCTCGCTCAGGTACATGGCGTTCCCGATTTCGGGAGTTACACCTTTCCCTGCATTGATTTCCTGGCCGACTTTCAATCCGTGAGGAGCAATGATATAGCGTTTTTCACCGTCGGCATAAGATACCAGTGCTATGCGGGCTGTCCGGTTCGGATCGTACTCAATGGTTTTCACTTTACCGGGAACGCCTTCTTTGTCCCGTTTAAAGTCAATGATCCTGTACTTTTTCTTATGCCCTCCGCCTACATTGCGAATGGTCATTCTACCTTCATTGTTTCGGCCACCAGTGCTTTTTTTACCTTCCACCAGGCTCTTTTCGGGCCTGGATGTAGTTATTTCATCAAAAGCGCTAATAATCTTAAAGCGCTGTCCTGGTGTTGTCGGATTATATTTTTTCAGAGCCATCTTCTCTAAATATTACTAAAAAAGTCAATTGTTTCACCTTCTGCCAAAGTCACAATAGCTTTCTTATATGACCTTGTCCTACCGCTAATCAAACCGGTCTTTGTGTACCGTGATTTTCGCTTACCGGAGTAATTCATTGTATTTACCGAAGCTACCTGAACGCCATACAAGTCTTCAATTTCAGTCTTGATTTGAAGCTTGTTTGCCCTCTTGTCAACGATAAACCCAAACTGGTTGAGTGCTTCGCCCTTCTGGGTCATCTTCTCGGTAATAATTGGTTTCAGTATTACACCCATTTTGTTCTGGTTTTTATTGTTTCAAATACATTTCCTCGAAAGCTTTCAATGAACTTTCCAGGAAAACGATCTTATTTGCATTCAGTATTTCATAAGTATTCAAGGAATCGGCAAGGGTTACCTTTGCTTTGGGAATGTTCCTTGCAGAGAGGTAAATGTTTTTGTCCGACTCTTTCAGTACCATTAATGACTTCTTGTTGTCCAATTTCAAACTTTCGAGTATTCTGAGATAATCTTTTGTTTTCGGTGCATCCAGCTTGAAATCTTCGATCACCATAATGCCCTCGTCTTTTACTTTGTAAGAAAGTGCAGAGAAGCGGGCCAGTCGTTTTACTTTTTTATTCAGTTTGAACCGGTAATCCCTGGGGTGGGGTCCGAAAATACGGCCGCCACCGCGGAATATCGGGTTTTTGATATCGCCGAAACGTGCCGTACCGGTACCTTTCTGCCGTTTAATTTTACGCGTACTGCCTCTTAAGTCGCTTCTTTCCCTGGTATCGTGTGTTCCCTGGCGACGGTTTGCCATGTATTGTTTGGCATCGAGGTAGATGGCATGATCGTTGGGTTTAATTCCAAAGATGGAATCATCCAACTTTATCTTTCTCCCGGTATCTTCACCCTTGATATTAAGAACTGTTAACTCCATCTTTCTATTTTTACTAATGAATTATTAGGACCGGGGACCGCTCCTTTAACAACGATAATATTTTTCTCTGGTATAAGTTTCATCACCTGAAGGTTGATCAACTTCACTCTTTTTCCTCCCATACGGCCTGCCATGCGCATGCCTTTGAATACCCTTGAAGGATAGGAAGAAGCGCCGATGGAACCGGGAGCCCTCATCCTGTTGTGTTGTCCGTGCGTGGCATCGTTGACCCCCTTGAATTTGTGGCGCTTGACCACACCCTGGAAGCCTTTTCCCTTGGTAATGCCAACCACGTCAACATACTCGCCTTCCTGGAAAACCTCAACAGTCAGAATATCCCCGAAATTCTTCTGTTCTTCAAAACGGGTGAACTCGGCCAGATACTTCATGGGTTTCACACCTGCTTTGGCAAAATGGCCGATCTCTGGTTTTTTGTAATGTTTTTCTTTCTTTTCCTCAAAGGCAAGCTGGATAGCTGAATACCCGTCTTTTTCTACTGTACGTACTGCTGTAACAATACAGGGACCGGCTTGTAAGACGGTACAGGGAATGTTTTTCCCGTTTTCGTCATAAATGCTGGTCATACCTATTTTTTTACCTAATAATCCCGACATGATTATATCTTTTTAAGCCGTTTTTTCTTATTACACTTTGATCTCAACCTCAACTCCGCTGGGCAATTCCAGTTTCATCAACGAATCAATGGTTTTTGCCGTTGAGTTGTAAACATCCATCAACCTTTTGAAAGTGCTGAGTTCAAACTGTTCTCTTGACTTTTTGTTGACAAAAGTTGAACGGTTTACCGTGAACACTTTTTTGTGAGTAGGTAACGGAATGGGGCCGCTAACTACAGCTCCGGTTGATTTTACCGCTTTTACGATCTTCTCGGCTGATTTGTCAATCAGGTTGTGATCGTATGACTTGAGTTTAATTCTTATCCTTTGATTATACACCTTTATATAATTATTTGTAACTAACGATTCCTTTTACTTTATTGATGATTTCTTCAGCAACACTATCGGGTGCCGGCTGATAGTTGTGAAATTCAAGGGTCGAAGTAGCCCGGCCAGATGTCAGTGTCCGCAATGTGGTTACATAACCAAACATTTCAGACAACGGCACCTTGGCCCTGATCACCTGAAAACCAACTTTTGCAAAAACGTCTTCAACGATAGCCCTGCGTTTGTTCAGGTCTCCGGTCACTTCACCCACATATTCATCGGGTGTTACCACCTCCAGTTTCATAATGGGTTCAAGCAACACCGATTTGGCTTTTCGTGCAGCATTTTTAAAACCGATCTTGGCAGCCATTTCAAACGATAACTGGTCGGAATCCACGGGATGATACGAGCCGTCAAACAATCTGACTTTAAGGCTTTCGACGGGAAAACCGGCCAATACACCATTTTGCATAGCGGCCTTAAATCCTTTTTCAACCGAGGGAATGAACTCCCTGGGAATATTTCCGCCCCTGACCTCGTCAATAAACTGTAAACCTTCTTCAACACCTTCATCCACCGGGCCCAGTTCAAACTGGATATTGGCAAATTTACCACGGCCGCCGGTTTGTTTTTTGTAAACCTCACGGTGTAAAACACTGCTAATCAATGCTTCTTTGTAAGCAACCTGCGGCTGGCCTACATTGCATTCCACATTGAATTCGCGTTTTAACCGGTCTATCAGAATGTCCAGGTGAAGTTCACCCATTCCCGAGATAATAATCTGTCCCGAATCTTCATCGGTCCTGACTTTAAAAGTCGGGTCTTCTTCCGAAAGTTTGGCTAGGGCATTGGTCATCCGGTCAATATCTTTTTGTGTTTTCGGTTCAATGGCAATGCTGATCACAGGGTCAGGAAAGCTCATTGACTCAAGCACTACGGGATGTTTCTCATCGCATAAGGTATCGCCCGTGTGTATGTTTTTAAAACCAACACCTGCCGCAATATCGCCTGCCTCAATTTTTTCCAGTGGCTGCTGTTTGTTGGCATGCATCTGCATGATGCGGCTGATACGCTCCTTTTTCCCCGTGTTTGCGTTGTATATGTAAGAACCAGCTTTCAATGTACCGGAATAGACTCTGAAAAATGCCAACCTTCCCACAAAAGTATCTGTGGCGATCTTGAATGCCAGGGCACTGAAATGATCCTGCGGGTCGGGATGTCTTTCTACTTCTTTACCGTTTTTGGGATTTATACCGACAATAGCCGGGACATCTAACGGACTCGGCAGGAATTCAATGATCGCATTCAGCAGCATCTGGATACCCTTGTTCTTAAAGGCTGATCCGCACATGACCGGTGTGATGGTTTTTTCCAGTGTTGATCTTCTGATCACTCTGATCATTTCTTCTTCCGTAATGGAGTGCGGGTCAACCATGAATTTCTCAAGCAACTCATCACTTTCTTCAGCAACGCCTTCAATGAGCTTCATCCGGTATTCGTGAGCGATATCCTGAAGGTCATCGGGAATGGGTATCTCACGGATTGTAACGCCTTTATCAGTATCGTCCCACACGAAAGCTTTGTCTTTTACAAGATCAACAACTCCCTGAAATGTTTCTTCTGCTCCGATGGGAATCTGAATGGGTACAGGATTTGCTCCAAGACGTGTTTTGATCTGATCAATAACACCGAAAAAGTCGGCACCTGCCCGGTCCATCTTATTGATGAAACTGATACGGGGCACATTGTATTTGTCGGCCTGGTGCCAAACGGTTTCCGACTGGGGTTCAACACCACCGACGGCACAAAATAGTGCAACGGCACCATCCAGAACACGAAGTGAACGTTCAACCTCAACAGTGAAGTCAACATGACCCGGTGTATCAATAATATTGATCTTGTATTTTTTGTCCCACAGATCCCAGTAAACAGTGGTTGCAGCAGAGGTAATGGTAATCCCGCGCTCCTGTTCCTGTACCATCCAGTCCATAGTAGCGGCACCGTCATGAACTTCACCTATCTTGTAGTTCTTTCCGGTGTAATAAAGAATACGCTCGGTGGTAGTGGTCTTGCCGGCATCAATATGCGCCATGATCCCAATATTCCGGGTGTATTCTAACTTGTTCGCTATGTTTGTCTGGACTGACATTTTCTTTTATCCGGCCTTATACCTTATATTATATTAAAACCTGAAATGGGAGAATGCCTTGTTGGCTTCTGCCATTCTGTGGGTATCTTCTTTTTTCTTAAAAGCGGCACCTTCTTCTTTGTAAGCTGCCAGGATTTCGCCTGCCAGTTTCTGCCCCATGCTTTTTTCATGACGCTTGCGGGCAAAACCGATCAGGTTTTTCATTCCGATGGACTGTTTCCGTGCAGCCGGTATTTCAGAAGGAATCTGAAAGGTGGCACCACCGATACGGCGACTTCTTACCTCTACTGCCGGGGTAACGTTAGCAAGTGCTTTTTTCCATACTTCAATGGGGTTTTCGCTTGTGCGCTTGGCAACGATCTCCATTGCTTCATAAAAAATGTTTAAGGCAATGGTTTTCTTACCCTGAAGCATGATGTTGTTTACGAATTTGGTAACCAAAACATCATTGTATTTCGGATCGGGAAGAATCTGACGTTTTTTTGGTTTTACTTTTCTCATGTTTTCTCAAGCTTAATTGTTCAAATCCGTTTATTTCTTTGGACGTTTGGTTCCGTATTTTGACCTGCGCTGTGTACGTCCTTCAACACCCGATGTATCAAGCGCCCCCCTGATGATGTGGTACCTCACGCCGGGAAGGTCTTTCACACGACCGCCACGGATCATCACGATGGAGTGCTCCTGGAGGTTATGGCCTTCACCCGGGATGTAAGCATTCACTTCTTTGTGGTTGGTCAGCCTCACCCTGGCCACTTTACGCATGGCCGAGTTCGGTTTCTTGGGTGTGGTTGTGTAAACCCTTACACAAACACCACGGCGTTGCGGACATGCATCCAGAGCAGGCGATTTGCTTTTGTCAACCAGCTTCTTGCGTCCTTTTCTTACTAACTGTTGTATCGTCGGCATATTAACTTTTATTTATTTCTGTTGCCCCAAATTTTTGGAGGCGCAAAAGTATAAATTCTTTGCTTTGAACTCTGTTTTTTTTGTAAGTTTTAAGGAAATCTGATTGTAGGCAGGATATATTCTTTTGTTTTTAAACAACATAACCTCTGATATTGATCTGAAGTTATGCAAGAACCTATATCGTTTTACCTTGTCAGGTTCCCTTAACTACAACTGTTTCAGTAGGTTTAATGCTACTCTACCAAAACGGGCTGCAAAGGTAAAAACATTTTTTAGAATACCAAGCAGAGGAGGGAAAAATTTTTGGGGAATTTTGGATGAATGGAAGAGTGGATGAGTGGAATAAGGATATAAGGCGCAACGTAAGAGGAACCCAGACTTTCCAAGGTACGCTTCGGCGTACCTGTGCCAAAGGCACTCCTTTGGAGGAAGAGTCTGTATAATAAGTATAAATGGCGCAATGAAATGGGAACCCGGACCTACCTTCTTGCTCAAGATTCCGGCTCCAGTCTGTGTGTAAGCGAGACCTGGGTGAAGCTAAACTGACAGAATCTTTCATAACCGGCAAATCCTCCAGGTTTTTCCAATCCGTTAGAACCCATCAATCATCCGTAAAATTAAAAAACAACGCATACCGGTAAGGGTTTCCTTTTCGCATTCCCATTTCGATATTCGAGATCAGAAAATCATCCTTATACGGATTCCAGATGAAAAATTTAAAGTCAACACCATTGACATTCGGTTTGTTCTTCAGTGCATCCTGAAGATTTTCAGTTAAATAAACATCCTGCCATTTACCTGGTTCCAATCCATAAGTTTTAAAGTTTATTCCTTTCCAGAATATTTTTTTTCCTTTCATTTCAATTTGTAATACCAGTAAAGCCGAACAGGAATCCGACAACGGTTTTATCCGTGCGGAAATATCAAAGAATTTGTAAATATTATCCGTAAAATCACTCACCGCAAATTTGATGGAAGGGCCGTATTTTTCATCGGGTATCTGATGGTAAAAAACATGATCCCCTGTACTGTCGCTTTCAACATGGTTTGATTTGAACCTGACGGGGCCTCTTTTCGTTTTAAAATCAGTAAACGCTATAACATTGGGTTGAATGGCTTTTGCAGAGTCGGCAGGCAGCTTTGAATAAGTATATTCCTCAAAGGTAAACCCGTAATCGTACTTGACCAGGTAAGGAAAATGTCTTTTCACGATCTGGAAATAATCCTTGTTCATTCCGCAGGTGACTACCCTGTTTTGCTCAATACTGCCCGCCACTGAATCAAATTGTATTATGTTCAGGTTTTTATTACGGACAGTATAATAAGGTATCTCCTTTTTGTATTTTCTGAAATAGTAGTTATTATAATAAGATATATAATCATCCAGCATAAAAACATCACCGGGATATTTATCATCCAGTTCAAGAGAACTTTTTACGACCTGTTCAAAAGGTTGTTTGTACATGATTTTGTAGTGTTCCCTTTTAACGACAAGTGTCAGCACATTAACCAAAAGGATAACCACAACAGCACCAGCCACATACTGTGGCTTTGGGTTACCGGTAAAAGAAAACAGGAACATAAATAAATAAGGAGTGGAAAAGATCATCAGCGAATACTGGAGGATAGGGTCAATGATAACCGAATACGCATAGCCGATTATCAATGGCAGCAAGAACCAGGTTATCATGACCTGGCGTATTTTTTTTGTTTGTCCCGAAGCAGGATTTCTCCCTGGGGAGATCAACAGAAACACAAAAGCAAAGCCGAGTACTGCAGCAACCCAGAACGAATAATGCAGGAGCCAGTCCAGAAATTGAAACAGGAACCAGGGTGAGGGTTTCGCCAGCCACCCTCCTATTCCGCCCAGTTGCAACTGGCTGAAAAATATGGGCAGATGTGGTATGTAAAGAACAAATATGGCGATACCGGCAAGAATGTATGTTTTTTTCTTTTCCTTTTTTACGAACCACAATCCCGAGAATCCGACGATAGCGGCAAACAGCAGGCTGAAATGATGGTTATAGCACGAAAGTCCAGCAAAAAGGACAAACAAAACAAGGTCAGGGATATTGTATCCTTTCAGAATATACCGGCTCCAGAAATACACCATGACCAGCGTCAGGAAAAGGCCGCTGGCATAAGGGCGGGCGATCTGGCTGTAAAGCACGAACAACTGGAGCGTGGCTAAATAAGCAGCCGTCAGAATGGCGGTAGCGGAATTAAACCATAATTTTGCCACCAAATAGGCAATCCATACCGATGCCAGCCCTGCCAAAACAAAGGGCAACTTCACGATCCATTCCGCGTCACCAAACCATCGTATCCAGTAATACAAAAACACCTGCACGCCTGCCGGATGGGCATCCACCGACACACCAAATTTTATCAGGTCATTAAAATTGTCAAATGTTGTGCGGCTCAATGCACTCAGCTCATCCCAGGTGAAGGGCAGGTGGGGATAATCCCAAAACCGCAGGATAAATGCAACGAGCAGAATGCCCGCCATTATGACCTGATCGAATTTGTGATTAGCTTTCATATACAGAATGGATGGTTCAAAAATAGATAATTGTATGAGAAGGAAACATTTTAAAGCTATTCGTTTATTACTGAAAAATATTGTAAAAAAATTTAACTGGGTAAGAGATCAAATTAATCTTTTTTAATATCTTATTTAGTAACCAGGATTAATTCATTTTTTCCTTGACTTTCAGTGTTTTATTTTTTAGATTTGTAAAATTAAAAGTTTTTTTCGTTCATTATCTTCCTGACTTTGATTCTTTAGATCTTAAAAAAGTCTGTTCGCTATATCAAAACCAAAAAACAAAGTCATGAAAAGCAGGATTATTTTCTCAATTATTACAGTTTTAATTACTGTTTCTCTAAAAGCACAGTCATATGATACCTTGTGGACAAAATGTTACGGAGGATCAAACAATGATTTCGGCAAATCAATTGTTAAAACAAACGATGGCGAATATGCCATTATTGGAAAAACTGAATCAACAGATGGAGATGTTTTTGGAAATCACGGACAATATGATATCTGGTTATTAAAAATATCAAATACTGGTGATACCTTATGGACTAAATCTTTTGGAGGTTCAGATGATGAATTTGGCAGATCAATTTGGCAAACATATGACAATGGATTTATTATTTCCGGATCTGCTAAATCGCTTGACGGGGATGTAACAGGACTTTATGGGTCTCAGGATTTCTGGATTTTAAAGCTAAATTCTTCCGGTGATACGATATGGACCAGAACTTACGGAGGATCAGGTGATGAAATAGCCACTTCAATATTGGAAACAACAGATACGAATTACATTGCTGTTGGATATACCACTTCAAATGACAATGATGTTCATGGACAACATGGCGGGCAGGATTATTGGGTAATAAAAATCAACTCATCAGGTGATACAATCTGGACTCGAACATTGGGTGGTTCAGCCCAGGATGTAGCTACATCTGTGGTAGAAACATCCGATGGAGGTTATTTAATCGGAGGATCCACAGAATCCAATAATGGGGATGTAACAGGGCTCCATGGCGCCAAGGATTTCTGGATTGTCAAATTAAGTTCGACTGGTGCTGTTCTGTGGTCAAAGACATACGGCGGAACAAGTGATGAAAGAATTCAATCAATAAAAAAATTAATTGATGGCGGATATATTTTGGCCGGATATACCTGGTCAAACGACGGTGATGTCCATGGCCACCACGGAAAGGGTGATTACTGGATAGTTAAAATTGACACGAATGGTTCATTTATATGGCAAAAATGTTTCGGTGGCACTCTTGAAGAAGCTGCAAGATTTATAAAAACTTCAAGTTATAGTGGATTCCTTTTAGCTGGTTTTGCTATGTCAGAAAACAGAGACCTTGATGTTAATTTCGGGGGAAAAGATATATGGATCATTAAATTGAACAGATACGGAAATATTATTTGGAAAAAATCCCTTGGAGGAAGTGGATGGGATGAAGCCTGGTCAATAGCTAAATCTAATGATGGTTTTTTTGTAATTGGTAATTCAGATTCCAATGATGGTTTTATACATGGAAATCACGGCAACTCTGATTTCTGGGTCGTCAAACTTAATGACACAATAAATTACCCGCTAATCCCTGCAACACTTCCTTTTACAGAAAAATGGGAAAATTCAAGCGGGACTTTAAACACAAGCCACACCATTTACAAAAACAGTTCATTTTTCTGGATGGCTGAAACTGATACACCAGTATATGGAAGAGTTTGCTGGGGTAAAAATGCATATAAAAAGAACAGCGGCAAAGGAGCTTTAACTTTAGATCATAATTCCGTTTCGGGAGATACAGCTACCAATTATGCCATACTTACCATAAACCTGTCCGATTACCAGAATACTGATCTTGAACTTGCCTTTTCATGGGCTGATCATAATGACGAGGAAAATCCCAATGACAAGGTTTGGATAAGAGGAAGTGCCCAGGACGAATGGCTGGAGATTTATGACCTTGACCCGGTGTCTGCTCCCGATAATGTTTTCCGGGAAGTACAGGATCTTGACATTGATTCTGTTTTGGCTCCAGCCTCTCCACCCCAATCGGTTTCTGCTTCTTTTCAGGTACGTTTCGGACAGGAAGATAACTATATGACTCCCTGGGATGGGATTTCTTTTGATGACATAAGGATTTACCAGCTTAACCCATGCACACTGCCTCCGGTCACTCTTCCTTTTTTGGATGATTTTGAATCCTATTCAGGAATCCGGAATACAGATACGGCATATTGTTTTACTGACCATGAATGGTGTTTCGACACAGACTATCAGGGTGAAGGCCGGGCCCGATGGGGAACAAAAGCATATCTGAAAAACAGTGGTTATGGTGCCTTAACGCTTGACCATCTGCCTTCTTCCGGTGATCTGGCAACAAACTTTGCTATTCTTACCCTGAATATGTCAGATTACGCTGATTCAAATCTTGAACTGGCTTTTGCATGGACAGATTCCGGAAATGAGAACCACCCGAACGATAAAGTATGGGTAAGAGGAAGCATGGAAGATGACTGGGTTGAGATTTACGATTTGGATCCCGAATCTGAACCTGACGGAATCTATCATGAAGTCCAGGGATTAGACATTGATAAAGCCCTTGCTTCCGCTTCACCGCCCCAAACGGTGAGTTCCACTTTCCAGATACGTTTCGGACAACAGGATGAATACAGCACTCCCTGGGACGGTATCTCATACGACGATGTAAGGGTCTCGCTTGCTTTTCCGTGTAATCTTTCAGCCATTACTTTGCCGTTCACAGAAGATTGGGAATCTTATAAAGGCATAAGGCATACTGACAGTACCTATTGCATGTCGGGATATGCCTGGTCTTTTGATACCGATCATCAGGGTGAAGGGCGGACCCGTTGGGGAACTTATGCAGCTCTGGACAACAGTGGCACAGGAGCATTGACAATGGACCATTTACCCTCGTCGGGTGATATTGCTAAAAACGCATCCGTACTTACATTAAACTTAAGTAATTATACATCTTCCGAAAATCTGGAACTCTCATTCTGGTGGGCTGATCACAATGATGAAGACAATCCGGGTGACAAAGTCTGGATAAGGGGTAACCTAGAAGACGATTGGGTGGAAATATTTGACCTTAATCCGGAGACTACAAACGATAATGAATATCAACAGGTTTCCGGACTGGATATTGATGCCGTTTTAGGTTCTGCCTCTCCGGCGCAAACAGTAAGTAGTACTTTCCAGATACGATTTGGTCAGGAAGATAATTATTCCACTTTCTGGGATGGCATTTCCTTTGATGATATCGTTGTGGAAGAAAATCTTTTTAAATCGTCCGAAATCACAGAGAAAGATGTCAAGGGTAATGAAAACATCAGTGTCTATTATTCCAATGGATATATCCACATCAAAAGCTTTGGCGATGCTGTTTTCGAAAACAAGTATGCACTAATCTATGATATTTACGGACAAATGATAGCAAATCAAAATGTTCCTCCGGGTTCTGTTTATAAGATCAAAGTAAATCCATGTTCTTGTTATATGATTATTAAAATCAGGAGTAATTCACAGGTTAAAGTGGAAAAGGTGTTGGTTTGGTAAACTACTTTTCAACCACGCCGTATCATGTCACAGAAATTATCATATCCTGTCCTGCTTAAAGCATCAGTTCATCCCTGTGTTAAGGACAGATTCATATAATCCCAGAAACGCAACAGGGCAGCCACAAATATGATCAGGATGAGCAACGACAAAAAGAGCCGTTTTGTTATGCTTATATCCATTGGGACAGCAAATATAAAAAATAGAAACCGGTATCTGAAATCATCCCTAATAAGTAAATTGTTAAAAACCCATCCGGCAATCTTCAAAAACGATTACCGAAATCCCTAATTTTGCCGCTGAAATTTTTTATCGCGTGAACGATTTTCTCAAAGACCTTAACCAGGAACAATACGATGCTGTGGTGCACACCGACGGGCCGGTGATGGTCATTGCCGGCGCCGGATCGGGAAAAACCCGGGTGCTGACCTACCGTGTGGCCTACCTGCTGTCCCAAGGTGTTGACCCGTTCAACATCCTGGCGCTTACCTTTACCAACAAGGCCGCCCGCGAGATGAAGGAAAGAGTGATCCGGCTGATCGGAGACAGAGAAGGACGTAATGTGTGGATGGGTACCTTTCATGCCGTTTTCGCGCGCATCCTGCGCATTGACGGCCATCACCTGGGCTATCCTTCCAACTATACCATTTACGACACGGACGACACCAAACGGCTGCTCCGGCAGATCATCAAGGAAAAAGAACTGGACAATAAAGTTTATTCCCCTTCGTATGTGGCGCACCGTATTTCCATGGCTAAGTCCGGATTGATTAATGCGGATACCTACGCCAACGATCCGGACATCCTTTCGGCGGACGAAAGCGCACGCAAGCCCCTGATCAAAGACATATACAAAACCTATGAGATGCGCCTGAAACGCGCGGATGCCATGGATTTTGACGACTTGCTATTCAATACTTATATCCTTTTTAATGAATTTGAGAATGTGCTTTACAAATACCAGCAAAAGTTCAGGTACATCCTGGTTGACGAATACCAGGACACCAATCACGCCCAGTACCTGATCCTGAAACGGCTGGCGGCACGTTACGAGAATATTTGCGTGGTTGGCGACGACGCACAAAGTATTTACGGATTTCGCGGGGCGCACATCGGGAACATCCTCAACTTCAAAAAAGATTATTCCGAATATAAACTTTTCAAACTCGAACAAAATTATCGCTCAACAAAAAACATCGTCAATGCTGCCAACAAAGTCATTACATTTAATAAAAATCAGATAAAGAAAACCGTCTGGACCGACAATGACGAGGGGGTAAAGATCGGATTTATCAGGGCAAGTTCCGACAACGAAGAAGGACGGCTAGTGGCCAATGCCATTTTTGAAACCAAGATGAACAACCAGTTGCCCAACGATGCTTTTGCCGTGCTCTACCGGACCAATGCCCAGTCGCGCTCCATTGAGGAAGCGCTGCGAAAGCTGAATATCCCCTACAGGATTTACAGCGGAATTTCATTTTACAACAGGAAGGAGATCAAAGACCTGCTGGCCTACATCAGGCTGACCATCAATCCCAATGATGAAGATGCCCTGTTCCGCATCATCAACACGCCTGCCAGGGGAATTGGAAAGACCAGCATTGAAAAAATCATTGTCGCAGCCGGTGATTACAACGTTACACCGTGGGAAGTGACCAATAAGCCGAAAACTTACCGGTTAAATGTTCACAGCGGCACACTGTCAAAACTGGATGCTTTTGTAACCATGATCAAAAGCTTTCGGGCCAACCTGAAAAAGAAAGATGCTTTTGAGGTTGCAAAACAAATTGCCACTGCCTCGGGACTGATCCGGATGTATCGCGAAGAAGACACACCGGAAGGGATCAGCCGTGTGGAAAACATCGAGGAATTGCTGAATGCCATCAAAGAGTTTGTGGTAAAAGGCGCCGAAGAAAACGAAGGAGACATGTCGCACCAGGGAACGCTGGAAGAATTCATGCAGGATGTGGCGCTGCTGACCGATGCCGACAAAGCCGACGAGGATACCGACAAGGTATCGCTGATGACAATCCATGCTGCCAAAGGGCTTGAGTTTCCTTATGTTTTCATCGTAGGTTTGGAGGAAAATCTTTTCCCGTCCATTCAGTCCATCGGAACACGGGCTGACCTTGAGGAAGAACGCCGCCTGTTTTACGTGGCGCTGACTAGAGCCATGAAAAAAGTGACCCTCTCCTTTGCCGAAAGCCGTTACCGCTGGGGTGAATTCAGCATCACGGAACCCAGCCGTTTCCTGGATGAAATAGATGATTCGTTGATGGATAAGCCGAAAAGGGCAACCCTTCACACTAACATTAATCGCAGGCCGGTCCAAAAGGAAAGACAGGCAATCGGTTCTACTCCGGGGAACAGGTTTTCAAAAGTTAACGACGTTCCGGCTTCCCCTTCTTTTGAATCTTCCGACACTTCCGCACTGATGGCAGGAATGCAGGTGGAACATCCCAAATTCGGCAAAGGAAAGGTGATCTCAGTGGAAGGACAGGGACCCAACAAAAAGGCCACCATATTTTTTAATGATATCGGAAACAAAAATTTACTGCTGCGCTTTGCGAAGTTGAAGATACTGTCCTGATCACGGTTGGCAGTCAGCAATGAGTAATCAAGTGGAAAAAATCATAAAAAATCTGCGAAAACCTGCGTCAAATAAAGTCGGCAGTCTTCCCGCCTTCGCTGCGCTTCAGAGGGGCAGGCAGTCAACAGTCTTCATAAATTACCCTTGCTAATCACCAATCAATTCATCATTCTACACTCATCATTCTACATTTTCCATTTCGACATCCGCCGCTGCAATTTTATTTCTCATACTTCATTAGAAACCAAAAAAAATGTACTTTTGCACAATAATTTATTTCCCAACCGGTTAATTTCTTTCAAAGAAAACATCATGGAATACAATAC
>CAZMOS010000034.1:0-25315 GCA_964567945.1 uncultured Lentimicrobiaceae bacterium | reverse complement strand
ACCTTCTTCGGGAGGTGTGTCTCAGTCGCCTGATCGCCTTTTCTTTGATTTGCCTTACCCTTACGCGGGTGATGTCAAATTTGGCACCGATCTCTTCGAGGGTCAGGCCATGGTTCATCCCGATACCGTAATACATATTGATTACATCACGTTCTTTTTCACTTAACGTGGATAAAGAACGCTGGATTTCGCGTCCCAATGATTCATGCATCAGGTCTTCATCGGTAGAGGGCGAATCGGTAGGCACATAAACATCTACAAATTTTGTTTCTTCATCGCTTGCCAGTGGTGCATCCATGGAAACAAACCTTGTGGCTATTTTCATGGTTGAGTTGATCTTGTGGCCCGGGACTTCCATCTCATCGGCAATTTCATCCTGTGAAGGGGGACGTTCATATTTCTGCTCAAGCCTGGAAGTTACCTTTTTGATCTTGTTCAGCGACCCGACCTGGTTCAGCGGCAACCTGACAATCCTTGATTGCTCTGCTAATGCCTGAAGTATGGATTGCCTGATCCACCAAACAGCATAAGAGATGAATTTAAAGCCACGTGTTTCGTCGAAACGTTTGGCAGCTTTGATCAGCCCCACATTGCCTTCGTTTATAAGGTCAGGCAGGCTGAGCCCCTGATTCTGATACTGTTTGGCCACCGAAACAACAAACCTTAAATTTGCTTTTGTCAGTTTTTCAAGTGCCTCATTGTCGCCGGCTTTGATCCGGCGCGCCAATTCTACTTCTTCCTCTGCTGTGATAAGATCCTCTTTACCGATCTCCTGAAGATATTTGTCAAGAGACGCGGTATTACGGTTAGTGATTGATTTAGTGATTTTTAGTTGTCGCATAATATGTTTAGGTTATTATTTCAAAAAAGTGTGCAATTTATTTAAAATAATTCCAAATTGCAAATTTTTAAAGCATAAATTCAAAAGAAACTCTTGTTCCGTTCGGATAAACACCTTTTATCCTTACCAGGTTGTTTCTTGTTGTCTCGATGGCATCGTTCAGGCTGCTTTCTGACTGCACTTTTTTACCATTGATTTCGGTAATAATAAACCCGTTGGTGATACCCCCCCGAAGTAAAATCCCGTCATCAATTTTTACAACTTTTACCCCGTTTGAGACCCCAAGTTTTTCCAGATCCTCTTTGGGTGCTTTTTGCATTGAAGCACCCAGAAGTTTATTGTAAAATGTGTCCTCCGGTTTAACCAGCGCCGTTGTATTGTTCTGGTTTTTCAACAATACATCAAAAGTTTTGACTTCGTCGTCTCTGTTCACGGCAACTTTAATAACGTCACCCGGGCTGTGCTGGGCAATGCTGCCCATTAGTTCCGAAACGCTGTTGATCGGTGTGCCGTCAATAGAAACAATGACATCGCCTTCTTCTATCCCGGCTTCGTCAGCGCCGCTGTTGTCAACAATCCCGGCCACATAAACGCCTTCCGTTCCGTCAAGACCTTTTTCCTCGGCAAAATCGGCATTGATGTCACTGATCTGGACACCAATGTAAGCACGCTGGGTTTCACCGTATTTCATCAGGTCATCCACTACTTTTTTGACGATATTTGCCGGGATGGCAAATGAATATCCTTCGTAAACGCCGGTGTGTGAAGCTATGGCAGCATTGATACCCACCAATTGTCCCTGTGTATTCACCAAAGCGCCTCCACTGTTACCCCGGTTGACTACGGCATCAGTCTGAATGAAAGATTCAATGGCAGACTGGGCCCCGAGGATATTGATATTCCGGGCTTTGGCGCTGACAATTCCTGCCGTAACGGTAGAGGTCAGGTTGAAAGGATTTCCCACGGCAAGTACCCATTCACCGATTTTCAGTTTATCTGAATCGCCATAAGTGAGAAAATCCAGATTTTCAGCATCCACCTTGATCAGTGCCAGGTCAGTCCTGGGGTCGGTACCGATAACCTCGGCAGGCAGCTCTTTTTTATCATTGAAAGTAACCGATATTTTATCCGCATTATCAACCACATGATTGTTAGTGACAATATACCCGTCAGGAGAAATAATAACTCCCGACCCGAATGCAACATAGGTATTCTCATGGTAAGGATTTCCGAAGTAATCCCTGAACGGGCCGAAAAAATATTCGTAAGAATTGCTCCTGACACGCATTTCAGTCTTGATGTGGACCACCGCATTCACGGATTTTTGTGCTGCTTCCGTCAGGTCAACACTCTGAGGAGGAACGGTATAACTGGCTTGTTGTACCGGTATTTTGTTGTTCTGAATTATCGTTTTAGCTTGACTTTTTTGAATTGCAGCCTGGCCGTTGTGACCAGCTGAATAATAATTGAATGTGAACAGCAGGGCTATAACCAATACCGTCCCGCTGACTGCACCTAAAAAACTATTGCTAAACGTTTTCATTTTTTTAAATTTTTAGGTTCTTTAAAATATGTTACCGTTTTAAGTTATTTTTGTTTGTTAAACGAAGGGGTATCTCAAACATTCTCTGTCCCCCGTTAAAAAATGTTAAGTTAATGTTCATGATTTTTGCTTTTGAGCCCGAATCAGATTTGTTTTTAACTGCTTTTTATAATTTATTTTAAAAAGTGTGCCACTATGTCACGAAACAGAAAATTTTAGATTTTTTTAACATGAATATCAGCTTTTATAAGTATCAGGGCAACGGAAATGATTTTATTATAATAGATGACAGGGAAACCAACTTTGATTTTCCAGCAGAACACATAGCTTCTTTATGTAACCGTCATTTTGGCATAGGAGCCGACGGTTTGATGTTGTTGAGAGAATCAGTCCGGTATGATTTTTCAATGCTTTATTACAATTCGGACGGGCACCCGGCAGGTATGTGCGGCAACGGGGGAAGGTGCATCGCCGCTTTTGCATTTCAACAGGGTATCGCCGGAAAGAAAATGACTTTTGATGCTACGGACGGCGTACACGAGGCGGTGATAAATAAAATTCCGGTAGAAGGCTCCCTTTTTGATGTTTCCCTGAAAATGAACGATGTAGAGCAGGTTGAAAAAAACAAAGAGTACTATTTTTTGAATACCGGTGTGCCTCATTATGTTGAGTTTGTGGGTAAAGTGGCGGAAGTGGATGTGGACAAAGAGGGCAGGAAAACGCGTTTCAGTGAAATCTTCTCACCGGAAGGCACCAATGTGAATTTTGCGGAGCTGAACGACGACCGGATTTTTGTCAGAACTTACG
The DNA here is from genome assembly GCA_964567945.1 of uncultured Lentimicrobiaceae bacterium. Classification (GTDB taxonomy): domain Bacteria; phylum Bacteroidota; class Bacteroidia; order Bacteroidales; family F082; genus JAADID01. The sequence goes on along the minus strand of CAZMOS010000034.1, from coordinate 22,124 downwards.
AGCGCGGCGTGGAAGGAGAGACGCTGTCCTGCGGGACCGGTGTGACGGCTTCTGCCATCGCGGCTTATCTGGAAACAGGAAGGAAAAATTATCCCGTTCATACAACAGGCGGTGAGTTTTCTGTGACATTCAGGGAAGAAGACGGGCGTTTTACAGATATCTGGCTCAGAGGAAAGGCGGTGATGGTTTTTGAAGGGGTAATAAATTTATGAATTAATCTATCTTTGATTTATTGAAATGCTGGAAAAAGGTGACATATTGTTACGGGCTCCCGAGCCGGAAGACGTGAATTTTCTATATGAAATGGAAAATGACCACCGCCTGTGGCATCTGGGCAATACGCTTACCCCGTTTTCCCGTTTTGACCTGGAGCAATACATCCTTTTGCAGGATAAAGATATTTTTACTGTGAAACAGGCCCGTTTTATCATCGCCTTGAAAAGTGAAGGTCACCAGCCGGCGGGAACCGTTGATCTTTTTGACTTTGAGCCGCAACATCAAAGGGCAGGTGTGGGTATAATGGTGATGGAAGAATACAGGAACAAGGAGGTTGCTTCAACAGCTATTGATATCCTTACAGGGTATGCTTTTGGATACCTGGGATTGCATCAGTTGTATTGCAACATTGAAGAAGACAATATTTTAAGTTTAAAACTGTTTCAAAAAAAGGGCTTTAAAATATGTGGCAAAAAACTGGAGTGGAATAGAAGAGGAGACCAATGGATAAATGAATATCTGCTTCAATTAATCAACCCTAAATAAACCCGAGCGATGGAATATTATCATTCAAGATACAGCAGGGTCAGAAAAAAGAAGAAAAACCGCTTCCGGAAATTTCTTTTCTGGTTTTTCTTTTTGCTGATCCTTGTGGCGGCGGGTGCCGGTTATTATTTATATCAGGTTGTTCAAAAACCCAATGTGTGGACGCCCCGGGGAAAGGACGTCTCGGTTTATATCCCCACGAATTCGGATTTTGAAAACGTAAAACTTATTTTATATAAAAATGGGTTGATCGTACACCGGAAACATTTTGAGTGGCTGGCGGAAAAGAAAAATTACCCGAAAAGAATATTACCCGGACGTTACATCGTAAAAGACGGTATGAGCAATAATGACCTGATCAATATGCTCCGGTCGGGAAAGCAGGTTCCGGTGAAAGTGACATTCACTAATGTAAGGGATGTCTTTCAACTGGCCGATATTGTTGGCAGGCAGATCGAGGCGGATTCGGCGGATATTGCCGGCTTACTGAGCGATACGGTTTATTTAAAACAAATCGGCTACACAAAAGAAACCATACCTGCTGCCTTTATCCCGAATACTTATGAGTTTTACTGGAATACCGACGCAAAAGGATTTATGGAGCGTATGCTGGAAGAACATGATAAGTTCTGGAATGAGGAACGAAAAGCCAGGGCCAAAGAGTTGGATATGACACCAGTAGATGTCGTAACGCTGGCCTCGATTGTCGAAAAAGAAACCAATAAAAATAACGAAAAACCTATGATAGCAGGCGTGTATATCAACCGGCTGAAATACGGATGGCGGTTACAGGCTGACCCTACAGTGGTTTATGCACTTGGTGATTATAATATCCGCAGGGTGCTCAATGTTCACAAAGAGGTTGATTCGCCTTACAATACTTACAAACATCTGGGACTGCCGCCGGGACCTATATGCATTCCTTCGATCTCTTCTATTGATGCAGTGTTAAATTATAACAACAACAAGTATTTTTTCTTCTGTGCCAAAGATGACCTCTCGGGGTATCATGTTTTTGCAAAAACCAATGCCCAGCACCGGAAAAATGCCAAGAAATATCAGGAAGCGTTGAATAAGATGAGGATATATAAATAGAATTGACCTAATTGACCTAATGTTGAATTGCTAAATAATTTCTAATGACTAAAACCAAAAAAGACAAAACTATGTTCTATGTTTTAGAAATTAGAATATGGGATTTGTTTAGACCAATTAGGTCAATTAGCAATTAGAAATCATATGAGAAAAGGAACATGCTTACATGAAAATACCGGATAACCTGAAAGCATTCAAAGCATACGATATCAGAGGCAAGTGGGGAGGGGAACTGACTCCGGAAATTGTTTACAAAATCGGGTTCTTTCTTCCGCAGGTTTTAAACGCACGGAAAATACTCGTGGGCAGGGATGCACGATTATCGTCAGATGATTTGTTTGAAGCGTTGAGCCGGGGCATTACGGATGCCGGCACAGACGTGTCCGATGCCGGTTTATCAACCACCCCCATGATCTACTGGGGTACCGGAGAATTTGATTTTGATGCTTCGGTGATGATCACAGCCTCACACAATCCGAAGGACCATAACGGGTTAAAGGTATCCGGAAAAGATGTGAAACCCATCGGTTATGACAACGGGTTGAAAAAAGTGGAATCGCTGATCCTGAAAAATGAACCTGTAATTCCTCATGCCGGAAAAGGCAAAATTGAACGGATCAATCTGAAAGGACAGTATTCATCTTTTCTCCGGCAATATGCCGATGATTTCTCCGGCCTGAAGATCAGTGTGGATTGTTCAGACGGAATGGCTTCATTGTTTGTCAAGGATCTTTTGGGAAACAAGGTTCATTACCTGAACTGCAAACCAGACGGGAGCTTCCCGGTCCATGAGCCCAACCCACTCGAACCGGTAAACAGAAAACAAATCGTCGCTGCGGTTCTGGCCGAAAAATCGGATATCGGACTCATCTTCGACGGTGATGCCGACCGGGTGATGTTCACTGATGAAAAAGGGAGCTTTGTTTCTCCCGACCTGATCATCGCCCTGCTGGGACATTATTTTTTTGAAGGAGAAAAACCGGTGACAAACAGGAAAGTCGTTCAGGACATACGCACCTCGAAGGCCGTGGGTGAATATCTTCAACAGTTTGGTGTGGAAATGATTACCTGGCGCGTGGGCAGGGCGTATGGTGCCACCAGACTGAAAGAGGTGGACGGTATATACGGCGGGGAACTGGCTGGACATTATTATTTCAGGGACTTTTATTATTCCGACAGCGGGCTGGTGGCTGCAATGCTGGTGTTAAAAATCGTCAACAGGTTCCATCGTCATGGTATTGCGTTTTCAGAAATGATCTCACGAATATCTTCCTATTTCAACACAGGGGAAGTGAACTTCCGGATCGAAGAAAAAATGGCTGCGATGGATGCCGTGAAAGACTGGTTTTTTCAGAATGAGCCACCTGTAAAGTTTTATGATTTTGACGGTTACCGCCTTGAGTTTGATGACTGGTGGTTCAACATACGGCTATCCAATACTGAACCCTACCTGCGTTTTCTGGCAGAAGCCAAAACAAAAAAGGTGCTGAATGAGAAAACAAAAATTATCTTTGACCTTATTTCCCGTTTCAAATGATAAAACAAAAAGGTCACCGGATAATGTGGTTGCTGGCTTTTATTTTCCTGGTCCAGACGATGCTGGGACAGGTAAAACCCAAAGAACAGGATTCGATCATCCGCAAAAGGCTGAATACGGTGATCTACACCAGTTCTGCCGTTTATGTCACATCCCTTGGCATATTATATTACGGCTGGTATAAAGACAACCCGATGACTTCATGGCATTTTATTGACGACAGCCATTACTGGTTGCAAGTGGATAAGATAGGACATGCCACGACTGCATATACCATCAGCAATTACGGATACTGGATGCTACGCTGGTCGGGTGTGAGCAACAAGAAGTCATCCTGGTATGGCGGGTTGATGGGATTTGGGGCGATGACGGTCATTGAGATTATGGATGGATTTTCTGCATCTTACGGGGCTTCGGCCACTGACTTACTGGCTAATGCAGCGGGGACGGGACTTTCCGTAACACAAAATCTGATTTGGAGGGAGCAGCGCTTCAAGTTGAAATTCTCCTATCATCCGACAGATTATGCGCAATATAATCCGGAACAGCTTGGGAAAACCACTTTGCAGCGTATGCTAAAGGATTATAACGGGCACACTTACTGGTTATCCATGAATATCCGGTCATTTATTAAAAAGGATACCCGTTTTCCGTCCTGGATCAATATTGCAGTAGGGTATGGCGCCGACGGGATGCTGCATCCGGTAAAAAATCCGGAATTTGATAAAGATGGCAACCCGATCCCTCACTTTTACCGGGTAAGGCAATATTATCTTTCGATGGATATTGACTGGGTAAAAATAAAAACCAGTTCCGGGTTCTTACGTTTTGTTTTCAAAGCATTGAGTTTTGTAAAACTTCCGTTCCCCACACTGGAATACAACAGCAAAGACGGTGTGGTGTGGCATTGGATTTATATGTAGGCGTGGAGTTTGATGTTTGATGTTTGATGTTTGATGTTTTCCAAATAATGTACTATCTCTGTTTCAAGCGTCCCGCTTGAAGATTGACCTTCCTCCCTGTTTCAAGCGTCCCGCTTGAAGGTATATTGTAAAATTTATTCCCCCTTGTTGGTATCCCCACCAACAAGATTTTATTGACCATAGTGCCGGTGCGGACACCAACCGGGGGAACTTGCCCGGATTTGTTGCCCACCAATGAATTGGTGGGCTTGGGTTTCGGCCCTCCCTTCGGGAGGCGGGGGCGTCCCGGAGGGACAGCATGATAACCAAGCCATAGAATTTATTCTTTGGCTTTTGGTTTTCCGCCAACAACATTTTGTTGACCATAGCGCCGGTTGGTTGGAGATCCCACGGTGGGGACCGGGAAATCGGCGTCTAAAGCCGCCGGTACAGGACGCCCGCCAATGAATTGGTGGCCTTGGGTTTCAGCCCTCCCCTCGGGAGGCGGGGATGTCCCGAAGGGACAGCATGATAACCAAGCCATAGAATTTATTCTTTGGCTTTTGGTTTTCCACCAACAACATTTTGTTGACCATAACACCGGTTGGTTGGAGACCCCACGGTGGGGACCGAGAAATCGGCGTCTAAAGCCGCCGGTACGGAGAATTCACCCGCCGGGAGTAGCGTTGCCCTGACCTGGCGGGTGGCCTTGCTCCCGCCAGGTCGAAAAACAGAGGGGTTTTTGTTATTTCAACCCGCCGGGAATCAGCCCGTCATATCATCTGCCCGTCAGAACCAATTCAATCCGCACGGGGCTGAACTACCCGGCGGGTCAGGGCTTCCCAATGGTGAATGAGATTTTTCAATTGCGAAAAATCAAAAATCCGTGTAATTCGCGCAATTCGCGGACGATAAAAACCCATCAATGATCTTTTTCACCGTTTGTTGGTTTATCGCCCACCAATGAATTGGTGGTCTTGGGTTTCGGCAGTCCCTTCGGGACATGGGGGCGTTCCGGAGGGAAGTTTGAACCCGTAACCTGTACCTTTCATACCGCGGAAAACTCTTCCAGGACCTTCGGACTCTGGAAGGTTTTCTCACCCATCATCCCCCCCCAACACCTGTCAGATCACCATCCCACCGGCTTTCAGAGACCTGACAGGAGAGCCCCCGCCTTCACTAATAACAAATCACAAATCACGAATCACAACTCACTAATCCTCACTCTTCCACCTTCCTCACTGCGTCGATCACGGTTCCGTCCACCCATTTGATGACGGCGATGATCTCGTCGGACAGCTTCGGTTTGTCGGGAACACCGCAAATGGCTTCGGCCTCCTCTTTCAATTGTTCGATGGTTTTGATGGGCAATCCTGAGTTTTTGGTTTTTTCGATCAGGTCTTTCCGCAGCGGATTGATCGTGATCCCTCTTTCGGTCACAATAACATCAATTAGTTCGCCGGGACCGCACAAGGTGGTGACTTCATTACGGATCACCGGTATCCGGTCGCGGAACAGGGGTATGGGCAGGATCGTGCATTTTGAGAACAGACAGTTCTGCCAGCCGCCGATGCCGTGCAACAGATATCCATCGGAATGGGTGACCACATTGGCATTAAAATTCACGTCCACTTCGGTAGCTCCCAAAACCACAATATCCACCATAGAAGCAAAATTCCCTTTCCCGTGATAATTATAAGAGGTAAAAGGGGAAGTGTTTACATGGTTCGGGTTTTCGCGCATAGAACGCACCCCTTCCAGGTCGAAGGTCTGCCCGTCGAGGATATAATCCACCAGCCCTTCTTCCAGCATTTTAACGGCATATTTATTACTTCCGGCGCGAATGAAACGGGCTTTCCAAACGTTTTTCCTTAAAATATCGCCGAAATAGTTGCCGATGGACAATGCCGTCCCCCCGGCGCCTGCCTGGTAAGAAAAACCGTTATAGATCAATCCCGCTTTTTCACAGAATTTTGCCGTCATCTCAGCAATCAGCAGGCGGTCGGGACTTTTGGTGATCTTTGTTGTTCCCGAAACGATCTTTTCCGGAATGCCCACTTTGTCCACTTTTACAACATAATCAACGTAGTTACCATGGATCTGCCACGGGATGGCAGGGAACGGCACCAGGTTGTCGGTTACGACGATCACTTTTTCGGCATATTGCGAATCGGCGAGGGCAAAGCCCAACAGTCCGCAGGCAGCATCGCCGTAAACGCCGTTGGCATTACCAAAAGGGTCTGCCGTGGGGGCGGCAATCACTGCAATGTCGATCACTACCTCACCATCCTGAACGGCCTGGTAGCGGCCACCGTGTGACCGGAGGACACCCAGTCCTTTCATTTTCCCCTCCGAGGCAAATCTGCCCAGCGGCCCGTTCATACTGCCTTCGATGCGGTTGATGGTCCCGTCTTCAAGATAGGGGATGAGGTGCTCATGACACGGAAATGAAGCCGACGGAAACCACCGCAGGTCTTTCACTCCCAACTCACGGGCAATGTCGAATATCTGGTTGGCTACAAGGTCGCCGTTGCGGAAATGATGATGCGTGGAAATGGTCATCCCGTCTTTTAATCCGGCTTTAATGAGCGCCTCTTTCAGGCTGGCCACTGTTTTGTTGCCATCGTCGGGATAGTCAGCGCAACTTGCTATTCTGGGCGCGTATTTTCTGCCTTCGGGTTTGTATTTTCCCACACCCTGAAAAGGAATATGTTCTTCGCCGTTAATGATCGTCGGGACGATCCGTCCGACGGCGTTTTTTATGAGTCTGTCGTATTTTTTCATAGGATTCTTTTTAAACCCTGACCTAAAGGACAGGGTAACTGATTGACTTCAAATTAAAACTCCTCTCCATCCAGTTTTCCAACATCCACGGCTATCCGGATTGTTCTTTGAGCCCGTTTCACTACCGGAGGATCGATCATTTTTGAGCCGAGAGAAACAACTCCAAGTCCTTTGGATTCAGCCTCTTTGAATGCAAGAACAATCTTTTTGGCTTTCTCGATTTCATCATTCGAAGGAGCAAAGTTTTCGTGGATGACTTTTATCTGGCGGGGGTGTATACATCCCATCCCGTCAAATCCCAGCGCTTTGGATGTCTGAACATTTTTTGCCAGGGCATCCATATCCGACACATCCGAAAAGACGGAATCAATGGGCTGGATTCCTGCCGCCCTTGCGGCATTAACGACCATACTCCGGGCAAAAAACGATTCGGTGCCTTCATTGGTTCTCCGGGTGCCAATGTCTGCCGTGTAATCTTCCAGGCCGATGGCCAGCGCAACCACATTCTCTGCTGCTGAAGCAATTTCGTAAGCATTGATAACACCCAGTGCACTTTCAATGATCGGCATCAGCCAGACGGGATAAGTGAGTTCATTCTCCATCTTTATCCGGGCGATCACTTCGTTTACCTTGTGAATGTCAGTTGCATGCTCGCATTTGGGCACGAGGATCAGGTTCACATGATGGGGTACACAAAAGTTCAGGTCCTCCAGTCCTGCGGGTATCTGGTTGATGCGCACCATACGTTCGGCGCCGTAGAAGTTCATATTCCGCAATGCGTTTCTGACCAGATAACGGGCTTCAAACTTTTTGTCAGGTGCCACCGAGTCTTCCAAATCGAGAATGATACCGTTTGGTTTGTGAATACCAGCATTGATCATCAGTTTGGGGCTGTTTCCCGGCAGGTACAGCCGTGAGAACCTGAAATTATCCTTGTTGCTGACGGTAATGTTTTCTTTGATCACCGGCAAAAGATATTCTTTTTCGGTATCCGTTGCTTTCTTGATCGCAGCTTCTATGCGGGCGGCAAGCACAAGTTCAAGTGCTCCGGCATCTTCAATCAGCAGCCGGGCATTTTTTATGTCAAAATGAGCCAGGATGTTCAGGGTCAGTTTTTCAATGGATTTGCCGAACAGTGTTTTGACTTTGCTTTTAATCTCCAGTGTAATACCTCCGGATGAGGTCAGTTCTATTTCGGCATAACAGTCGGAACGTACATCGGGCCCCCGGTTTCCTGCTTTTCCTGTATTTTTCATAGAAGTGGTTTTTAGCTTTTGTAATTTATGCAAAGGTAAAAGGTGTTTTGTTGATATTTAAATTATCTGAAAGAAAAATCTTCTGAAAAGAATATTTATCTTTGTTTACCGGTTCCGGAATTTAAAAACTTTCTCTCTACTTGCAACATAAATTAATCCCGGGACCGGTTTTTAATTCCGGGAACAATGTTCAGAGAAAAAATATATCCTTATCTGCTTGTCTTAATCCAGTTGTTCAGTCTGGCTTATATACTCACCTCGGCACCGGCTCTTGCAAATGATTACCCGGGTATCCTGATTGAAGCAGCAGGTATATTTCTTGGAATTGTTGCCATTTATGCAATTGGGGTTGGCAATTTTAACATAACACCTACGATAAAAACTGACGGGCATCTTGTGACTTCCGGGCCTTACAGCGTTGTGAGGCATCCCATGTATCTTGCCCAGTTAGTAGCCATCTTGCCCCTGGTTTTTGATTATTTCACCTGGATACGGCTGGGTGTTCTTATGCTTCTGATCATCGTTTTGTTACTGAAGATCGTTTATGAAGAAAAGCGGCTGGTTCTGCACTTCCCTGAATATAAAGAATATGCTTCCCGGACGAAAAAGCTGCTGCCCTACGTGTATTAAGTGAAAAGGTGTATTCGGGGCTATGTGGAAGATTGAAAAATGCAAAACTATTGTCTGCACGTCCCCGCCCTGAAGGACGGGGAAACTGATAAAGAGTTAAAGTAATACTCTGAAACAAATCATTTGCCCCGTCCTTCAGGTCGGGGTATAAAAAAGAATTTTTTACCGGCTAATTAAACATATATATCCCTTAACCCCGCACCCCGTACCTCACACCCCGTAACCTGCCCCCCGTACCCTGTGCCTTGCACCCCGCAAACTTTTACTACTTTTGACCGAAAATCAGACCGATGAAATTATTGATGATTTATTGCGACAGGTTTGCTTTCAAACCCACCACAAAAACCCTGGAAGATTTTAAGGAAGTAACTGAAGGAAACGCATTTGAGAATGCCCTGGTTGCTTTTATCCACGCCGAAGAAAAAGATGAGGAGGACATTAAAGGGGTGGAAACCAAGATGGTAAAAAACCTGAAATGGGCTGCAAAAAAGAACAATACCCGTTTTGTGATCTTACATTCGTTTGCTCATTTGTCGGGTTCAAAAGCTGATCCGCATTTTACCAAAGAACTTTTCGACAGGGTGGAGGCAAGGATGAAAAATGCCGGTTACGATTGCGATCAGACACCATTCGGATATTTCCTCGATCTGGAAGTGCAGGCACCGGGTGTGTCGCAGGCAAGGATATTTAAAGGGTTCTGAATTATTTCGACTTGATCATTGTCAGCAGCATTTTGAACCGTTCCTGTGCTTCGACGGCATGGGGAATGTTGGCCGGCATGATGATGATCTCATTTTGTTTTACTTCAAAAGGTTTCTTATTGATCAAAATAACAGCTACACCATCCAGCACCTGAACCAGCGCATCGAAGGGTGCAGTATGTTCGCTCAGCGACTGGCCCTTATCAAAAGCAAATAAGGAAACAGACCCCGTTTCTTTATTTAAAACCGTCCGGCTGACGATGGCTCCTTCCGAATATTCTATGCTGGTATTCAAACCGGCTACTTTTCCTTTTTCAAATTCTTTCTTTTCCATTTTTACAAGTATTATTTCTCTGCAATAATACAAAGTAAAAGACCGTTTTAAACAAAGATTATTATTGATTAAGGTGATATCTGTCATAATTTTGATAAAATTCGCAACTCATTAAATAAATCGTGAAAAAGTATTTTTTTGCAATTGTTATTACTCTTTTCAGTCAATTCATTTATGCGCAAACTGATAGTGTAATCATTGAAAAAGTTACTAAAACAGGCCTGAACTATAAATCTTTTCAGGTTGTTGGAGAAAGACTTTTTTCACTCAGTGAAAATGGAAAATTGATAATCTGGGATTTAAAACATTTTGATATTATTCCTTTTTATGATCTTGACACAAATCTGCATTTTTCCTCTCTTGGAAAGGGTAGTCAAAACAATATCTATTTAGGAACAGAAAACGGAAAGATCATACAAATAAATCCTGATAATTTAACCTGTTCGGAATTTCTTACTCTCAAAAAGAAAATCCCCGTCAAAGGGATATTTTTTAATTCTGAAAATAATGTTTTCCTGATTGTTCCGAATGCCGTATATGATCCCGTCTCAAAGAAATACTGGGACAAATTCATTCATCAGCCAAATGGTTTGATCGTAAAGAAAAGCATTGGGCTTTTTCAGAAGCAAACCAATAAATATTTCAACATGCCTCAGTATTCATTTATGGATTGTGAAGACAGACTATGGATGACAAACAGTTTTGGTGAATTTGGCGGTGGTTTGCAGATTTTTGATTCAAAAAAAAGAAAAATAATCAGCAGCAAAATAGACAGTATAAACTTCGGACTTTTTTCCCCTAAATCAGTTTTTGAAGACAATAATTGTAATATTTATATTACATCAGGCTTGCAGCATTTTCTGAATAGTGGCGAAATTTATAAAATTAACAATCGGATGAAAGCTGTGAAAATCTTTAACAGTGATGATTATGAAGGTTCTGCAAATAGTAACCTGTTTAAAAACGGAGTTTTTGTTGGTCCCGGTGCATACAACCCTGCGGAAAACAAAATCTATTTTGCTACAAATATCGGGTTCTTCAAAGCTGATCTGCCAGATAACGGCAAAATAAGAAATATTGAATTTGTTTTTGCCCCAAAATTGAGATGGGAAAATGAAGCATTGGCTATAGGCGTTGCGATGACCATAAAAAGATTAGAATTTACAACCGATAACAGACTGGTTTTTTTAACGGCAAATGACGGAATAGGGGTTTTTAGCGGTAATAAATTGATAATGTTAAAATAGTTTTGTTCGATATTTGTTAACTTTACAACTTAAAATTAATAAAATGGAATTCCGGGGGATGTCTAATACAGATATTAAAGAATTTCACGCAAAGACGCGGAGACGCAAAGTTATCTTACTGGGATTCAACACTCTTTTTTCTTTGCGTCTTTGCGCCGCTGCGTGAAACCAGACTTTTTGGACAACCCCATTTTAAAAAATTAACCCATGAAAAATAAACTGTTTTTTGCGCTCATACCTGCCCTGGCGGTTTTATTGACCATCGGCTCCTGCAAAAAGAAAACAACCTGCGTTGACGGGAACGGTGATTTTACAATGGAAACCCGGCAAATCGGTGATTTTGAAAGGATTGTATCAAATGGCGCTTTCAATATTACTTTTTCACAGGCAAGCTCAACCCGTGTGGATGTATTTGCCGAATCAAATATTTTGCCGCTGATCCAGACTGCGGTTTCGGACCGGACTTTCATTGTGGAAGTAAAGGACGATGATTGCTACAATACCACCCAGCCGGTTGAAATAACCCTGACTTCACCTGTCCTTGAAAGCGTTACGTTAAGTGGCTCGGAAACTTTTAACGCCAACAATTTGAAACTGGATGTTTTAAATTATGAAACCGATGGCTCGGCAACGGTTAACAGCCTGCTGGATGTAAATGAACTGACAGTAAGTTTAAACGGTTCGGGAGATTTTAATCTCGCGGGTAGCGCAAAACGTGGAAGATTCGGCATTCCCGGTTCGGGAATGATTTACGCCTCCGCTTTTGTAACGGATAGCTGCGAGGTCATTATTTCGGGCTCGGGCGACGCCCATGTTTATGTTACCAAATACCTGAAAGCTACCATCAGCGGAAGCGGCAGCGTTTATTACAAAGGCAATCCCGGAGAAATTATATCGGATATTACAGGTTCGGGTGAGCTTGTTGATGAAGGGAAGTAGAGAACGGGAATAATGGGAATATCAGGAATATTGGAATGGTGGAATAATGGAAGGTTGGAATAGAGGTATAAAGGAAAAAGGTTTTAGGGTGCAAGGGATTTTTATATTCTTGTATTACTTGTCTTTTATTCTTTATTCAGGTGGAGTATAGCCGAAGAGTTTTTTCTTTTTGATCGTTTTGGATACCGTCATGGGTACATATTTTTCCCAGTCCGGGTTGTCATCAAGGATCATCTGAAGAACTTCATGTGCTTTTACATGCAACTGCTGTGACATGCCGCCGGGAATATCCAGGATAAAACGGTTCTGCCGCAGGTATTCGAACAACAGTTGCACATCGCCATCCATTCTTACCGAATCTGATGTAACCAACTCATCACTGCCTTTTCGTATAGTGGGGTAAATGTAAAGTTTCATGTTTTTTCGGAAATATTTTGGACATGGCCTCCATTTTGCCGCTGCGTAATTGTGTATAATATTTTTTATCCAAGATTTTCTATATTTATCTACACTACACATTTATTATTCTTTTATCTTGTTTCTTGGCTCCTGATTCGTGGCTCTTATCTTTTGCTTCTATTCCTTTTTTTCCAACAATTTTTCCAGTTCTTTATTTTCGTCCCTTAACCTGGCAGCTTCGATGAAGTCCAGCTCTTTGACGGCTGCCTGCATGTCTTTTTTGTTTTTCTCAATGGCTTTGCGGATGGCGTCGGCGCTCATATATTGCACAACGGGATCGGCAGCCACACTGGTTTTCGTATTTTCCACGTAAGCATCTTTTGTCCGGTTGTCCACAACGGAAGTTTGTCCCATAATGGCTTCAACTGATTTGATAATGGCTGTTGGTGTGATACCGTGTTTTTCATTGTATGCCAGTTGTTTTTCCCTCCTTCGTTCCGTTTCTTCCATTGTCCTTCTCATCGAATCGGTAATTTTGTCGGCATACATGATAACCAGACTGTCCAGGTTTCTGGCAGCCCTTCCGGCAGTCTGGGTCAGCGAACGTTCCGACCGCAGGAAACCTTCCTTGTCGGCATCCAGGATAGCTACCAGAGCAACTTCAGGCAGGTCGAGTCCTTCGCGTAACAGGTTAACTCCCACCAGCACGTCGAAGTTTCCCAACCTCAAATCGCGCATGATCTCCACACGGTCCAGCGTGTCCACGTCGGAGTGGATATATCGTGTGTTTATATTCAGTTTGATCAGATATTTGGTCAACTCTTCCGCCATGCGTTTTGTAAGGGTGGTCACCAGCACCCGTTGCTTTCTTGCAATGGTTTTTTCGATCTCATCCAGCAGGTCATCAATCTGATTCATGCTTGGGCGCACCTCTATTTTCGGATCGAGTAAACCTGTGGGACGGATCAATTGTTCAACGACTATTCCTTCCGATTGCATCAGTTCGTAATCCCCCGGAGTTGCGCTGACAAAGATGGTTTGTCCTGTGAGTTGTTCAAATTCGTCAAATTTCAACGGCCGGTTATCCATTGCCGAAGGAAGACGGAACCCATATTCCACAAGGGTTTGTTTCCTGGAGCGGTCTCCGCCGTACATGGCCCTGATCTGCGGTATGGTCACATGACTTTCGTCAACGATCGTGATGTAGTCATCGGGAAAATAATCAAGCAGGCAGAACGGCCTTGACCCCGGATTTCTGCCGTCAAAGTACCGGGAATAATTTTCGATGCCGGAGCAATACCCCAACTCGCGCATCATTTCCACATCATATTCCACACGGTCTTTCAGGCGTTTGGCTTCCAGGTGTCTGCCGATCTCATTGAAATAGTCCACCTGCCTGGCCATATCCATCTGAATTTCCATCAGAGCGGATTTCATCTTGTCCTGTGTGGTGACAAAGATATTTGCGGGGTAGATGGCAATGTCAGTCAGTGAATCCATCCTTGCTCCCGAAACAGGATCAATCATTTCCAGTTGTTCGATGTCGTCTCCCCAGAAAATGACCCGGTAAGCAAAGTCGGCGTAACCCGGAAAAACATCCACGGTATCTCCTTTGACTCGGAATGTTCCCCTTCGGAGTTCAATGTCGTTTCTTGAATACAACCCGTTTACAAGGTCGCGCAGGAATTTATTCCGGCTGATCTTTTGTCCCGCATGAAGCGAAACCACGTTATTCGTAAAATCATCGGGGTTTCCGATACCGTAAATGCAGGAAACCGATGAAACGACGATCACATCCCGTCTTCCCGAAAGCAAAGAAGAGGTAGTACTCAAACGCAGTTTCTCAATTTCCTCATTAATGGACAGGTCTTTTTCAATGTAGGTGTTGGTTACCGGGATGTATGCCTCCGGTTGATAATAATCATAATAAGAAACAAAGTATTCCACGGCATTTTCCGGAAAGAATTGTTTGAATTCTCCGTACAACTGGGCTGCCAGGGTTTTATTATGGCTTAGTACAAGCGCCGGACGTTTGATCTGTTCCAGTACGTTGGCGATGGTAAAAGTCTTTCCGGACCCTGTCACACCGAGCAGGGTTTGGGCTTTGTCGCCTCTTTGGAGACCTTCAACGAGTTGCTTTATGGCTTCCGGCTGGTCGCCTGTCGGCTTGAAATCGGATGTGAGTTTGAAATTCATAAAACTTTTGCAAAAATACGATAAATGAAACCACTAATTATCGGTAGGCAAACCAAAAAAGAGGTCTTTATTATCAATGTGGTTTTTTATCATCGAATTGCACTAATTGAACGAATTTTTGATTTTATCGCGAGCGAAAAATTATTCATTGCCGGGAAACAGAAAGCCAAAGAATGAATTCTATGGCTTGGGTTCAAATGTCCCTCCGGGACGCCCCCAGGTCCAGAAGGGACATTCGAACCTCAAGCCCGCCGATTCCCCGGAATTTATCCCCCCGCTTGGTGTCCCCACCAACCGGTGAAAAGTTCAACAAGATGTTGTTGGCGGGGACACCAACAACGGGGGAGGGGAGAAAGATCATTGATAAAGTTTTATTGTCCGCGAATTGCACGCCTGCCTGCCTGCCCGCCGTGTTGCTCCGGCAGGCGGACTGGCAAGGAAGGGATTTAACGGATTTTTTATTTTTCGCCTTTGAAAAATCTATTGTTTTACAAACCTTTTCCCCGCCCGGCTGAACAGCGTTCGGACGGGAATCCGGATGAGCACGAGGATTGGGCGTTTTAGGTGTTTTAGCATCCGGATTACAAATCCGGATGAGCGTGAGATTCAAAGAAACCAAAAGGAGCAACGCTCCGACCCGTAACAAAACAGGCCGCAACGCAGTGGAGGCCTGTAAAAAAACAAAGCGCAACAAGCTCTGAAAGAGCGACGGGTTTAAAAGGAATTTGTTTACATTTGGACAAACTATTTTGAAAGTCATCCGATGCCTGAAAAGTACATTCTTTCACTCGACCAGGGAACAACAAGTTCAAGGGCTGTAATTTACGACCATGACGGAAGAATATGTTCTGTTGCACAAAAAGAATTCAGGCAGATATTTCCAAAACCAGGATGGGTCGAGCATGATCCGGTTGATATATGGTCATCGCAAATGGCGGTGGCATCGGAGGCCATGGCGAAAATGGGTATCCTTCCGCAATCACTGGCAGCCACCGGAATATCCAATCAAAGGGAAACCACAATCGTATGGGAAAAGAATACAGGGAAGCCGGTTTACAATGCCATAGTATGGCAGGACCGAAGAACGGCAAAATACTGTGAGGAATTAATAAGAACTGGGAAATCCGAATTTATTAAGCAAAAAACCGGCCTTGAGGTAGATGCCTATTTTTCCGCCACTAAAATCAAATGGATTCTTGATCATGTGCCCGGCGCCAGGAAAAAGGCAATCAAAGGAGAACTGGCATTCGGTACTGTTGACAGTTGGCTGATATGGAACCTCACATACGGGAACAGCCATTTAACGGATGTGACAAATGCTTCGCGGACAATGTTATTCAATATCCATGATTTACAGTGGGATGATGAATTGCTGGCCTTGTTTGACATTCCACGTGAGATGTTGCCGGAAGTCAAACCTACGAGTCATTTTTTTGCAGAAACATCAGGAAAGATACTTCAAGCCAGAATACCGGTTGCCGGCGTGGCAGGAGATCAGCAGGCAGCCCTGTTCGGGCAGATGTGCATTCATAAGGGGATGGTGAAAAACACATACGGAACGGGTTGTTTTCTGATGAAAAATACAGGAGATAAGCCAGTGCTTTCAGAACACAGACTCCTTGCGACAGTGGCCTGGCAGATAAATGGTGAAGTCGTTTATGCATTGGAAGGCAGCGTTTTTACTGCGGGATCGCTGGTGCAATGGTTGAGGGACGGACTACAAATAATTGAAAATTCAGAGGAGATAGAGCCACTTGCTTCTTCGGTGGAAAACAGCGACGGTGTGGTCATTGTTCCGGCTTTTACCGGATTGGGGGCCCCTTACTGGAAACCGGATGCCACCGGTACCATCAACGGATTGACCCGTGGGAGTACGAGAGCCCACATTGCAAGGGCAGCACTTGAAGCTATTGCCTTGCAGAGTTGTGATGTGATCAGAGCAATGGAAAAAGATACCGGAAAACCCGTTCACCTGATCAGAACCGATGGCGGGGCAGCAGCAAATAACCTTTTGATGCAGATGCAGGCAGACTTCTCACAAATAACAGTTGAACGATCATTAAATTATGAGACCACTTCACTTGGTGCAGCTTATTTTGCCGGGCTGGCTGTTGGTTATTGGAAAAGTCTGGAAGAAATAAAGAATTCCTGGAAATCCGACCGGAAATTTAAACCGATCATGGAAAAAGAAAAAGCAGAAAAGCAAATTGAACATTGGCATTGTGCCGTTAAAAAAACGTTTTGATTATGGATCTATATGGAAGTAAAGACAAAAGTTTTCCTCAAAAAACAACTTTAATGTCAGTAGAAACGGTCATAGTCCTTGTCAGTGCATGGATATTGTTTTTTGGAGGATTTGAGTGGCTGGCCGGCTTGTTCGGAGCTAAACAGGTTGTGGCAGGTAATTATAGCCGTCGGATGATCATTTTTATATTCATCCTGATCAGCTATGGCCGGTTTTGGATAACAACAACCGTATTGTTGCAAAGGAAAATGCCTTGGGAAGAAGTGATCAGTGTGTCGTTTGCTTTTTTGCTGTACTATGCAGGCTTCGGTTTACTGGGTTATCAAAGCAGGCTCCCGTTGGATTCACTGGATGTGATCGGGACTTTTATTTTCCTCTTTGGTGGCTGGCTGAATACAGTTGGCGAACTTAAGCGGTATTATTGGAAGAAAAAGCCCGAAAATAAAGGCAAATTATATACAACAGGATATTTCCGATATGCCATGCACATCAACTATTTCGGTGACATATTATGGGTCAGTGGGTTTGCCATCTTAACCCGTAACTGGTATTCAATCATTATTCCGTTGTGGCTGATCGCCTTTTTCGTCTTCTTCAATATTCCCAAACTGGATGCTTACCTTGCCGGAAAATACGGCAGCGCCTTTGAGGAATACCGCAGGAATACCAAAAAACTGATTCCTTTTATTTACTGATTACTTTCCTCTTTTCTTTTTCATATAGGATTCAAACAATGAATCATAGTTGTCAGATATTTCCTCTGTCAATTCCAGGAACCTTTTATGAGGAATGGCAATTAAACTTTCAGCATACAATGCGCCGTTTGCGCGGCTGATCATGGAAATTTTGGCAGCGGTCTCTTCGTCAGGTGCTTCATAAATATCCATGAAATCATACTGTCCCAATAAAGCATAATGGGCAATGAATTTGACTTCCGGACATTTTTCTTTCACCGCCACGTACCAGTCATGACTGGATTTTGACCGGTCTTTCAACTGATAAGTTGCCTCCGGGGCAAGTTTTGTTAAAAGGATATAAGTTTGCATGGCATTTTGATTTTAGATTACAGCTACCAAGATACGAAAAATGGAAAGAAAAAGCAAATTACTTTTTAAAACTTACAGAGCAGACTTAATTATCATTTATTTTCGCGTCTGATAAATTAAAAATAAAAATCAAAAAAATGAAAACTTATCTTACAATAGCATTAATAAGCATGCTGATCTTGAGCGCTTGCTCCAGCATTACGGTAACTTCCGATTATGATAAATCCATTGATTTTACCCAGTACAAAACTTATTCTTATTACGGCTGGGCAAAGGAAAGCAATAAGATTCTAACACCTTTTGATGAGCAGAGAATTGAACAAGCTTTTGCAGACGAATTTGCCAAAAGAGGATTGAAATATGTTGAAAAAGGTGGCGACCTGACTGTTGCTCTATATATTCAGACTGAAAAGAAACAGGAAACTACGGCAACCACAACCGGCATGGGTGGTTATGGCGGCTATTACGGCTGGGGTCCGGGTTGGGGATGGGGCCCCGGCTTTTATGGCGGCATGGCACAAACAACTTATCATACATATGATTATCAGGTCGGAACCCTTGTGGTTGATGTATTTGATACCAAGAAGAAAGCTCTCATCTGGGAAAGTGCCGGGCAAGGAAGAATCAATGAAAATCCTTCAAGCAGGGATAAGTCAATTCCTAAAGTTGTTGCCCAGATTATGGCTACTTATCCGGTGCAACCAATCAATACAAAGTAAAGCTTATTGCCGGTACCTTTATTTTCAGTAAATAATTCCCGTTTTTGGTTAAAGCCTATTCATTTGATCTTTTTTCAAAAGAACAAGTGACATTGTTAACAACTCATTGTTATTGTCAGTAAATTAATAAAAATCCAACCTGATTTCATTGTACTTTTACAATCTGAAATGAAGAAAATTTTTCTTTTCAGAAGCAGTTTAAACTTAGAAAATTACACCTTTCCGGTGTTATTAAATAAAATATTCATCGCAGCTTTGGTTAATTCCGGAGCTGCTTTTTTTGTGCCAGAATTAAAATTTGAAATATGAGTACATTGAAAAGCCGCAGCCTGATATCCATTACGGATTACAGCAAAGACGATATCCTGAAAATATTGGACATGGCTGAAGAGTTTGAACAAAATCCCAGGCAGAATATTCTGAACGGATATGTTGTAGCTTCATTATTTTTTGAACCTTCAACACGCACACGTTTAAGCTTTGAAAGTGCGATCCAGTATCTCGGCGGACGTGTTGTCGGCTTTGCTACTGCAGACACATCCAGCGTTAAAAAAGGGGAATCGCTAAAAGATACCATACTGACAGTCAGTAATTATTCTGATCTTATCGTCATGCGAAACCCTTTGGATGGCAGCGCCCGATTTGCCAGCGAAGTTTCCCCGGTTCCGATTATCAATGCCGGTGATGGTGCCAATCAGCATCCGACACAGTGCCTGCTCGATCTGTATTCCATCAGAAAAACTCAGGGACGCCTGGAGAATCTTGATATTGCCATGGTAGGCGATCTGAAATACGGACGAACAGTCCACAGCCTTGTCCAGGCTTTGTCGTTATTTGGTGCCCGGTTCCATTTTGTTTCTCCCGAGTCTTTAAAAATGCCGAGTGCGGTTAAAACGGTGATAAAAAATGCAGGCCTTGAATACATGCAATACACCGAACTTTCGGATGTAATTCCGATTACAGATATCCTTTATATGACCAGGATTCAGGGAGAACGCTTTCCCGATCCGCTGGAATACGAGAAAGTGAAGAATTCGTATATTCTTACCAATAGTATGCTTAAAAATTCTAAAGAAACGATGAAAGTCCTTCATCCGCTTCCACGGGTGAACGAAATAACCGAAGATGTGGATGATAACCCCAAAGCATATTACTTTCAGCAGGCAAGAAACGGCGTTTACGTCCGCCAGGCATTGATAGCAGCCATTTTAGGTTTAAAATAAATTTAACAGATTTCGTTTATTTCAATAGCAAGAACCATGAAGCATAAAAGAACCGAACTTAAAGTATCAGCCATCCGCAATGGAACGGTGATTGACCATATACCCGCAGAAAGTGTTTTCCAGGTATTTAAGATATTACAACTTGACTCAACCGATAAACAGGTTTATTTTGGGACAAACCTCGAAAGCAAGAAGTATGGCAAAAAAGGGATCATCAAAATCAGCGATACATTCTTCAAACCAAGGGAAACCAACAAAATAGCACTGGCTGCGCCCAATGCCACCCTCATCGAGATCAAGGATTACGAAGTGGTAAAAAAAGGGAATGTAAGGTTGCCCAAACAGGTTGATGAAATTGTCAGGTGTTTCAATCCGAAGTGTGTGACCAACAATCAGAATGTGCCCACAAGTTTCAGGGTCACCAAAGACCACAACGGCGAAATGAAGTTGTTTTGTAAATATTGTGAAAAAACCATGGCAAAGGGGAACATTGAGTTTATTTAACATCCGTCCATTATGAAGTGGATTTTAAAAAACAGTTTTGAGGGTGTACCTGAACTCTGTCCAAAACATACCTTTGCAACATGGACAGAGAAGAATTAGAAGGCATAGAGAAGAAAGCCTTAGAACAATTAAAGAGCGGTAAGTCGCTCTTCGAAAAAGATGGTGCTTTTGCACCATTACTGAAAGGGTTTATTGAGAAAGCCCCGGAATCACTTCGTTATCCCGGGGCAAACGATTAACTTAAATTTAAACAGAATATATTAGTGGCCTACAACTAGTTTTCTTTGATCGATTGTTTTTCCACTTATTTTTAAGCTGTAAATATAAATTCCGGCAGGTATGCTTCTTGTATCCCAAATAAGCTGCCCCTGTTTTTGCCTGACCTCAATACTTTTAACCTTTCTGCCTGCTACATCCGTAATGATTAAAGTAGCTTTTTCAGCAGGATAGGGCAAGGTGTAATCAAAAGCAACCCAATTATTCGCCGGATTAGGACGGGCAGTTACATACTGTTCCTTTTTGTTGCTATAATTAATCGAACCATAATCCTTAACAAGGCCGGCTTTATCTCCGGGTTTTATTGTTTCGGGCAAGTCAAAGTAATTATAACCATAGGCAAAATTCAACAGGCTTCTGGCTTGCGCACCTGCAATTGACCGGCTACTATCAGCAATATAAACCAAATCGGCAACTTCAGCGCTGTCAAGCATCAAGGCATTTCTATTCTGCTGGTCGGCTGTTATAAGTATACTTTTTAAATCATAAAAGTAATCGTACTCTTTATCTTGTTCTTCATTCAATTCAAAGTCATCTGGAATATCTGCCAAGACCTGTGCTGCGTTTGTGTAATCCTCATGAGCCATATAGCTATCAACTTTTTCATACGCAGCATCAAGTGTACCCATTTTATCAAGCCAGACACGCAAGGTATCATATTTAATTCCAGTTGAGTCGAGTAAAATATTTCTTATGATTTGCGTAGCAGCAGAACTATACAAAATATTGTACTTTGTCATCTCGCTTAACAAGACACTTTTATAGGTTTCCATATCAGCACTATCCCTTAATTCCTCGATCATATATTGCGGCAAAGGGTCTTCCTTGGTAGCCAGGAAATCAAGAAACTTTTCATTACGCATCTCTTCGGGATTGGCCATACAAATCTCAAATATAATTGCATCGGGCAGAACATCAGTACGCATAGCTGCTTCCATTAACACTTCTTCCGAAAGATGTGGTGAATCAGACAGAAGTTGGGCCCTTAATTCCCAGGTCTCATCGGGCCAACTTGATTCAATATCTGAAATGGTACCCGGCGTGTTCCCTCCATCTTTCAGTGATTCAAACAAAGCATATGTATTGTCATACTCGTCTTTGTTTTCATCATACTGGGTTCTCAATGCTGCAATTTCAGTATCATCAAGCAAAAGGCCTGATCCATTGGGGAAATGATCAGGGCAGGTATTTTCTGAAGAAGTAAATATAGCAGTAAAATTAGTTGATGTATTTATTGGCCTCTGATCTAAAGTATATTCATCTTCGTAATAATAGTAACTCAAGTTTCGCAGGTCCCAAACATCTAAAACATAACAAAAACAGGTTCAA
>CAZMOS010000033.1:0-25555 GCA_964567945.1 uncultured Lentimicrobiaceae bacterium | reverse complement strand
GCATTATATGGATCGCTTATTCCATATATAAAGGAGTGAGTAAAAACAAAGCAGCCAAACAAACTTCTGCTAAAAGAACGCCGGCGAAACCAAAATCCAAAAGTTTCCTGGAAACCTTTTTGGATGAAATTGCCAATCAGGACACGAAACCAATGGAGTTTGTCCCGCCTGAACAAGAAGCGGTTCCTACACCGGAGCCAAAAACCGAAAACCAACAAGAAGAAATTTTTTCTTATGACAATAAATATGAAAAAAGCAACTTTGACGAAGCTTCAGATGTCTATGAACCTGATATGATGTCCAGAGTTAAAGATACCGGGATGTCAAAGCACGTTAAAAAAACCAAGAAAACAACAACAAAGGGGAAGATTGATTTGAGGAAAGCGATTATCTATTCGGAAATACTAAATCCGCGTTATTTTTAGGGGGAACGAATAGTTAATAAAAAAATTTTTGGCGAATGTCAGAAATATGTATTTTTAGGATTTTTAAACCAACAACAATAAAGCAGGATTTTTGAAAATAAAATTGCAGGTATGATAAAAAAATTACTCTTAACTTCTGGAATTATTGTTTTTACCTGGATGTCTGTGTTTGCCCAGGAAGCAACATTGCAGGGTAAAATAATTGACAAAAAGACAAAAGAACCCATTGCCTTTGCCAACATTGTGGTAGAAAACAAAGGTTCGCAGGTGGGGGGTACCTCCTCCGATTTTGATGGTAAATATGTCATTAAACCTTTACCTCCGGGAAAGTTTGATGTGAAAGCCACATTTGTAGGCTACAAAACCAAGTTGATACAGGGAGTAACTATTCCTGCCGACAAGATCCGGTTTCTGAATATTGAGCTTGAGCCTACGGCTGAAACCCTTGAAACGGTTGAGGTAGTTGATTACAAAATTCCTCTTATTGACAAGGATAACACGGCCAGTGGTGCTTCCATCACAGCGGAACAAATTGAAAAAATGCCGCAACGAAATGCCAACGCCGTGGCTACCACCGTTGGAGGTGTGTTTTCACAAGACGGTGAAAGAGGAAGTGTCCGTGGTGCCCGTTCCGATGCAACTGCTTATTTTATTGACGGTGTCCGCGTGATCGGTACTTCAGCCGTACCCCAGGCAGCTATTGAGCAGGTTGACGTTATCCTGGGTGGCGTACCTGCAAGGTATGGTGACGCCACATCGGGTATTATCAATGTAACCACTAAGGGACCGGCCCGGCAGTTTTATGCCGGCCTTGAACTGGAAACTTCCCAGTATCTGGACCCTTTCGGATACAACAGGGGTGGCCTTAACCTGATGGGGCCTATTATCCGCGGTAAAGACAAAACAAAACAATCCCTTTTCGGTTTTTTCATCGCCGGCGATTTTATCTGGCGTCAAGACGGAAGGCCGTCTGCTATCGGGTATTATACTACCAAAGAGGAAGCCCTCGATTATATTGAAAAAAATCCGCTCCGTCCCTCAGGAGAAGGCGGCGGTACATTCCTGAACGGGGAATACCTGCGTTCGGATGACCTCCGGCATGTGAAAACTTCATTGAATACATCCCGAAACAATATCAACCTGGTTGGTAAACTCGATATCCGTACAACCGAAACCATTAACCTTACTTTTGGCGGTAGTTATTATTATTCCAGTGGAAACAATTTTAATTACAATGCCACACTGGCCAATTCTGACAAAAACAGTGTGAGTACCAACACCAATTACAGGATTTACGGTAAATTCTCGCAACGATTCCCCGGTTCTGACAACAACTCGGTTTTCAAAAATTTCTTCTATGCCATTCAGGCCGACTATACTAAAAACAAAGGGCAAACAGGAGACCCGTATCACATGGAAAATTTATTCAATTACGGGTATCTGGGAAAATTCACAACCTATAAAACCCCTACCTACGAATTGGGCTCCGATACAGTGAATGGTATTTTTTATGATAACGTATGGGTACTCAACTCATGGGATTTCGACACCCTGATTGACTGGTCTCCCCGTGACCAGAATCCGTTAATTGCTCAACACACAACTTCTTATTATGATATTTATGCCGGTCAGCCCGGCGGTCATTACCGAAACACAGACCAGATCCAGTTGGGTGGGGGTTTGTTGAATGGCGATACACCCGATTTAATTTATCAAATTTATCAAACACCCGGAACAAACCAGGTGGGCTATTCCAAGTACGATAACGACCAATACAATATCCGTCTGGATGCTTCCCTGGACATTAAGAACCATGCTTTAAAACTGGGCTTCCAGTATGAACAAAGGGTGAGCAGTTTTATCAATTACGGTCCAACAGGTTTCTGGACACTGATGCGTGGGCTGGCAAACTTCCACATCCGCGAGCTGGATAAAGACAATCCTGTTGTCATCGCGTATGACGGACAAGTGGATACTATCTTGTATTACAGAAAATATGACAAGAACTCACAAAGATATTTCGATAAAAGCTTACGCGAAGCGTTGGGATTGCCGGTTGACGGCCTGGATTTTATCCTTACCGATTCTTATGATCCGGAAACCAATACACTGGATTATTATGACAAATTCGGAAATATGCATACGGCTACACTTGATGGAGGCTGGCGGGTTGATATGTTCTCCCCGGATGAACTTTGGAATGACGGTTTCAGTTACATTAATTATGCAGGATTTGATTATACCGGAAACAGGACAAAAGCACAACCTTCTTTTTCGGACTTTTTTAACGAGAAAGACGAATCGGGAACGTTCACTCGTCCCATAGGTGCTTTCCGTCCGATTTATATGGCCGGTTACATTCAGGATCAGTTTGCTTTCAAAGACCTTGTATTTAATCTGGGGGTTCGTGTTGACCGTTACGATGCCAATCAACCCGTTCTGGCTGATCCCTTCCTGCTTTATCCTGCTTATACCGTGGGCGAGGTGAAGGAAGTGGGAGGAAAACCCGTTTCTGTTCCTTCAAACATTGGTGACAATTATGTAGTCTATGTAAACCGTGTTGACGATCCTTCGTTCATCACTGGTTACCGTGATGGCTATGTATGGTACAATGCCGAGGGTATTGAAATTTTTGACCCTACAATTTTGGACGTGGGTGGCGGTATATCGCCCCTGCTCAAAGACCCGAAACAAAACAGGGTAACAGCCGCTTCATTCAAAGACTATGATCCGCAGTTGAACGTGATGCCGAGGATTTCATTTTCGTTCCCGATTTCGGACGAAGCCCTGTTTTTTGCACACTATGATGTATTGACCCAGCGTCCTACTTCCAACTCATATACCAGTCCTTCCACATGGTACTTTTTCGACAACATTTCCGGAATTATTAATAATCCTTCGTTGAAGCCTACCAAAACCATTGATTATGAATTAGGGTTCACACAAAAGGTTTCCAATTCATCATCAATTACTTTCACTACTTTTTACCGTGAAATGAGGAACATGATACAGGTTTACCGTTTTACAGGTTCTTATCCAAAAGATTATACTACCTATAGTAATCTTGACTTCGGTACAGTTAAAGGGCTGACACTTAAATATGACCTGCGTCGCACAAAAAATATAGGCATGACAGCTTATTATACCTTACAGTTTGCCGATGCTACAGGGTCATCCCCGACAACAGCCGCATCGCTGATCAATGCAGGATTGCCAAACCTACGGTCAACTTTCCCGCTTCCGTGGGACAGGCGACATCAGTTTAACCTTGCTTTTGAATTGGCCTGGGGTCAGGGAAAAGAATACAACGGACCCAGAACAAACAGGAAAAACGGCAAAAAACCCATTGACTGGTTAAGTAATACAGGGATCAGTTTGACATTGACCGGTGGTTCAGGCGTGCCTTACACTGCCTCACGTAATACACGTTCCCCGCTTTCCGGAGGAAGTTACTTACTAAAAGGTACAATAAGCGGAAACCGGCTTCCGTGGCAATTCAAAATTGATGCAAGGGTTTACAAAGACATCTATTTTGCTATGGGTAAAGAAAAAGAAGGTGAAGACAGGAAACAAGGTTATATAAGTGTATATTTCCAGCTTATCAACCTGTTGAACACCAAAAATGTGATCAATGTTTACCCATACACCGGAAACCCGGATGACGATGGGTATTTGTCAGCACCTGAATGGCAACGCCAAATTAATAACCAGCTTGACCCCCAATCATTCAGGGATTTGTATAGCGTTTATGTAAACAGGCCTATGAATTATAGTGTCCCTTTGCAGATCAGGTTTGGTTTGATATTTAATTTTTAAACCGGCAGGATATTTAGAAGGTCAAAAGGAGAGATATAACTATGAAAGTAAAAAACAATATCAAAATGAATATTACTCGAACAATATTGATTGTTTGTATCTCGGCACTGGTATGGAACCAGGCTTTTTCGGTAGAATACAAATATGAAGATGTGAAAAAGAGCAGTAGCAACCTGAAACAAACAACTGCGGGGTGCCCGCCTTCCTCCGGGTTCGACTGGCTTGATATTAACAATGTCAGGGCAAGGATCAATACCGGGGGTGACATGTGGTGGGACCTGCCCGGCGGAACAGGTGCCAAATATTACATCCCCAAAGCAGGGACGGCCACTTCCATGTTCTCTGGAGCATTATGGATCGGAGGTTTGGACATCAATAACCAGTTAAAACTTGCAGCCCAACGATACAGGCAGATAGGTATTGATTACTGGACAGGGCCCCTGACCGCTGACGGGACAGCAGCAGTTTCAGAGGAAACCTGTGCCGAATACGACCGATTCTTTAAAATAACACGTGAGCAAATTGATGAATTCCTTGCACATACCGATCCCGAAACCGGTGAGTTCATTCCCAGTGAAGACTATACAATTCCCAATTCAATCCTGAACTGGCCTGCCCACGGTGATGTTACCAAAGGGCAAAGTTATTATCTGGCACCATTTTATGACAACAATGGTGATGGTGAATACGATCCGCTTTTGGGAGACTATCCTTATTATGATATCACAAATGCTTTATGTCATACAAAACTTCCCACCATGGAAGAAGAGCTGGAAGGTGATATCACCGGAAGTATTCTTGTGGACCAGGTGATCAAAGGAGACCAGACATTATGGTGGGTTTTTAATGATAAAGGCAATATCCATACCGAAACCAATGGTGCAGCCATCGGTATGGAGATCAGGGCACAGGCCTTTTCCTTTGCGACCAATGACGTGATCAATAATATGACATTTTACAGTTATGAGATCATTAACAGGTCAACTTTCGAATTGACACAAACCTTTTTCAGCCCATGGGTTGATACGGACCTGGGGTATGCATGGGACGACTTTGTAGGTTGTGATGTTCAGCGTGGTCTCGGATATTGTTATAACGGAACAGATGTGGATGGAAACGGCGAAATAGAATCTTACGGCGAACAACCGCCCGCAGTGGGAGTTGACTTCTTCCAGGGACCGTACATGGATCCGGACGGAATAGATAATCCGAAATATAAAATAGTTATTAACCCTGCAACCGGGGATACAACTTATCAACAACTTTGTGATGTTAGTATTAACGGCGTTAATTTTCAAAACGGTATTATTGATGATGAACGTTTCGGGATGAGAAGGTTCATTTATCACAATAACAGCAGCGGTAATCTGGGTGACCCGCAGATTGCACCGCAGTATTATAATTACCTGCGCAGTATATGGAAAGACGGAACAAAAATGCTCTATGGCGGAACAGGACACTATTCGGGGGCAGGAACCGTCGGTCCCGCTTGTGATTTTATGTTCCCCGGCGACACCGATCCCTGTAACTGGGGTACCCAGGGCCAGCCGCCTAACGGTGGATACAACACCAACGGAAAATACTGGACCGAAGAAACCGGTAATAACGGTTCCCCTAACCCTCCGGGCGACAGAAGGTTCATGCAGTCGGCAGGGCCGTTTACTTTAAAATCTGGCGCCGTTAACTACATCACAGTTGGTATCCCGTGGGCAAGGGCTACTTCAGGAGGAGCATGGGCTTCTGTTGAATTGCTCCGGGTTGTTGATGACAAATGTCAAACCCTTTTTGACAACTGTTTTAAAGTCATTGACGGGCCGACAGCTCCCGACCTTACCATTCAGGAACTGGATCAGAGGCTTATTTTTTACATCTCCAACTCTCCCTCATCCAATAATTACAAAGAACAATATGCCGAATACGATCCCAACATCATTCAACCTTTGCCGGGTAGCGATCCTCCGGTAAGAAGTGATTCTATTTATCACTTTGAAGGATATCAGGTTTATCAACTGGCTACAGAAGATGTTGGTGTTGAAAGCCTTCATGATCCCGACCAGGCCAGGTTAGTTGCCCAGTTCGATATCAAAAACGGCATCAGCCGCATCATTAATTATAATTACGATGAATCCATTGGATTTGTTACTCCTGTAATTGAGGTTGTCGGACATGATAACGGTATATCACATTCCTTTGAAATTACGCAGGATGCCTTTGCTACCGGCGACTCGCGACTGGTAAATAACAAAGAGTATTTTTATCTTATTCTGGCTTATGCTTATAACAATTACCTTGATTTTGGACTGGACTGGCCGAATTCGGCCGGGCAAACACGCGCCTATTTATCAGGCAGAAAAAATATAGGTGATAAAACAAGAGGCGGAAAGCCTTATATCGCCATGCCTCACAAAACTGTAAACGGTACCGTATTAAAATCCGATTATGGTGACCGTCCGCAGGTAACACGTATTGCCGGTTTCGGTAATGGTGGCTTGAATATAGACCTGACACCCGAAACCGTTGAGGAAATCATGTCGAAACCTCCGGCAGGCCCTGACAATCCGTTTGGCGGCCCGAATTATCCCATAGCTTATAACCCTGTTTATAATATAAACGCCGGACCATTAAATGCCAAGGTAGTTGACCCCGTTTCAGTAACCACTGGAGATTATACCTGGTGGATGGATACTTTATTCCTGCAAAAACTTTACAATCTGACCAACAGACCCGAAGTAAGTGGTGACACAACAAGTAAATTATCAGGTTACTGGTACATCGTGAATCACAACACCGAAGAGTCCAAGAAAAGCGATACAACCATTATCTGGGAAAACGAAGAAGTGTTCCTCAACGAAGGGCTATCGATTACCGCCGTTCAACCGTTTGTATCAGGTCCGATACCTTATGGAAAAGTACCGGTTAGCAGTGGCGGGGGTACAATTTTCAAAACCATTTACGATGTCTTTGCTCCCAACAATGGCGTAATAGAATCTACTATTCAGTATGCAGATAGTTCACATAAGTGGCTCAGCGGTATTCAGGATGTGGACGTTCCGGGCCATCCGCTCGACTGGATCCGTTCAGGTACTCACCAGGAAGGTGGCCAGGCAGGACAAGGAGACGAAACCAATAACGATTGGAGAATGTCATCCACTCCGGCAAATCCGTGGGATGCCATGGAAGCATTTGAAAAAATAATTAAAGGAACGTGGGCACCCTATTGTATGACATCTTACGGGGTGAATGTTCCTGCCCTTACTGTCAGAACACAGAGTGAAGTCGGACCTGCCCTGAACAGTGACTCAAAGCTTGATTCAAAATTAAGTGAAATCCATAGTGTGGATATTGTCTTTACAGCAGACAAATCGAAATGGACCCGGTCACCTGTCCTGGAAATGGGATTTGATGATGCTTTGTCTGAAGGCCACGCACATAAATTTGCTTTGCGTGCTTCTCCTTCCATTGATAAAAACGGGAATTTTGCAGAACCTGAGTCAGGACCAAGTGAAAATGAAAATGACCCCAATTACATCAGCGATCATGGAATGGGCTGGTTCCCGGGTTATGCCATTGATGTGGAAACAGGAGAAAGACTGAACATCATGTATGGCGAAGACTCTTATCTGGTAGGTCAGAATGGCCGCGATATGCAGTTCAATCCACCCAAAAGGATTCTCCCCGATTTTCCTGATGCGCTTGTAGCACAGATGGGGGACCCGAACATTTTCATGGGCACATTCCCCAACCAGGTTCCTGTAATGGGTGGTAAACATTATGTTTATATCATGGGGCATAAAACCAAAGAGATGAGTTCGCTGGGCATTAAATTTTCCATGCCTGCTTATGATGCCGGACGTTATGCCATGACCGTGCTCGACACAATCTATAATGACCTGAAATATATCATCACCGCCAGCCAGTTTTTCGCCACGACGATGTATGTCGGAATGCCAATGGGCGTGGAAGGTGAGGACTGGTTAGCCAATGACGTCACCATCCGTATCAGAATAGCAGTGCCGTATCAAAGAGGTTATTCTGCTGTCCCGCTGGATACCGTTTATCCGGGGATGGACGTAAACAACTTTTATCCTATGTATGATTTCTCAATGCAGGGACTTGAGTCGGAACAAAAAAATGCAAAGAAGTTTGCAAGTGACCTGGATATTATCAGGGTTGTGCCGAATCCCTATTATGCATATTCAACCTATGAGAGCAATCCGTTGGAGAACATCGTTAAAATAACCAATCTTCCTCAAAAATGTACGATTACCATTTATGATGTGAGCGGTTTAAAAGTAAGGCAATTTACAAAAGATTCTCCGGCAACAACTTTAGAATGGGATTTGAAAAATTATGCGAATGTTCCGATCGGCGGAGGTGTGTATTATTTGCATATCACCACCGACCAGGGCGAGAAAGTGGTTAAGTTTTTTGCCATAATGAGAGTACCGGATTTCAATACATTTTAAGCATTTAAAAGAAATTAAAGAACAAGAAAAACCATACAGCTTATGAAATTTCTTTACAGAACATTTATAATTGCTTTAATCGCATCCATGCTGTTTCCAGACATATTAACAGCCGGGAACAAGGACAGGCAAGGACAGGCAGGTGCTGCTGAATTAATGATAAATCCCTGGCCCAGAAGCAGCGGATGGGGGAATGCCAATATGGCGACTGTAAAAGGAGTGGAAGCCCTCTGGGGCAATGTGGCCGGTGCGGCATTTACACGCAAGACGCAGGTTCAGTTTGCTTATACGGACTGGCTTTCAGGCACAGGGACAAGTATTATTGCTTTCGGTCTGACACAAAGGGTAGGTGAAGCAGGAGCTTTGGGGTTGCAGGTCATGTCAATGAATTTCGGGGAGGTGGAAATTACAACAACCAACAGTCCGGATGGCGGCGTGGGAGTCTATAAACCCAGCCTGATGAACTTTGCGTTAACTTACTCAAAGGCCTTTTCAAACAGTATATATGCGGGAATTGCCGTAAAACTTATTTCAGAGTCAATTGCCGATGTCAATGGGATTGGAATCGCCATTGATGCGGGAATTCAGTATGTCACAGGTAAGAATGACCAGATTGCTTTCGGAATCAACCTGAAGAATCTGGGACCTAAAATGAGTTTTAGCGGCGACGGTTTGTCAATCAGGTCCCTGCTGCCACAACAAAGCACCCTGTTTACAACAGAACAACGTTCCATGCCGTTTGAATTGCCAGCCCAGTTAAATATTGGTGCCGCTTATACTTTTATTATGCCGGCAGATAACAACATTACACTTGCTGCCAATTTCACATCCAATTCATTTTCAAAAGACCAGTTCGTGCTGGGATTGGAATACAGGTTCAAGACCATATTGGCAATCCGTGCCGGTTATACTTACGAAAGCGGAATGTGGGACAATATTTATTCCACCGAAAAAACCAACGTCAATAACGGACTCAGTGCCGGTATTTCGCTTGCATTGCCTTTGAATAAAGAAAAAGGAACCTATATCGGTATTGATTATGCTTTCAGGCAAACCGTTGCCTTTAATAATAATCATACTTTTGGCATTATTTTTAATCTTTAAACTTTTTTTTGCCGGAAAGGCAATAAGATATTATCTTTGCAACATAATAAGGACCCTTAATTCGAATTAAGGGTCTTTTTTAACTTTATTTCCCCAACAACAAAACAATTATTATTATGAGTGAATCAAGATACTTTACAGAAGACGGATTAAAAAATATTCGCCAGGAACTTGATCAGCTCATTAGCGTTGAGCGGCCGAAAATATCAAGGCAAATTGCTGAAGCCCGGGACAAAGGCGACCTGTCGGAAAATGCCGAATACGATGCGGCAAAAGAAGCCCAGGGACTTCTCGAGTTGAAAATATCAAAGCTTCAGGAAAAAATCAGAAATGCCAAGATCATAGATAAATCGAAACTGGATAAAACAAAAGTTTTAGTGCTTTCTACTGTTACCATCAAAAACCTGAAAAACGGAGCCGCCAATAAATATACCCTGGTGCCCGAAGAAGAGGCTGATCTGAAAAACGGTAAGATATCCGTTGAATCTCCCATCGCAAAAGGACTTTTAGGCAAAAAAGTTGGCGACAGGGTTGAGATCAGGGTCCCCGCAGGCGTCATTCCCTTTGAAATCGTCGAAATACATTTCTAACATAACTTTTCCAAAATTCGAAATTTTGGAAAAGTTTATTCGGTATTATTTCTTAATTTTGGGAAAACCAAAAATGAAAACCATGGCTTCCATCTTCACAAAAATTATCAACGGCGAAATACCATGCTACAAGATTGCCGAATCGGAAGAGTGCTTTGCCTTTCTGGACATCAATCCCCTGGCAAAAGGTCATGCATTGGTCATTCCGAAAAAAGAAATAGACTACATTTTCGACCTGGATGATGAATTGTACAATACGCTGTTTGACTTTGCAAAAAAAGTAGGCAAAGCCACTGAATCGGTTATACCCTGCAAACGCATTGGTATGATCGTTTTTGGACTGGATGTTCCCCATGCCCACATTCATTTAATTCCGATAAATAAATCTTCGGAAATGAGTTTCTCAAGTCCGAGAGTGGAACTGACCCCGAAAGAGTTCATGGATGTTGCAGGTGAAATAAGCAGGGCTTTTAAGAAAATGTATCCCGGAGGATAAATCAGTAGGCGCGGGAGTTTCGCTTTTCAATATAGTTGATGAATGACTGATTGACTACCTTGTTGCCCCCCGGTGTCGGGTAATCACCCGTAAAATACCAGTCACCCTTATGGTGGGGAATGGCGGCATGCAGGTTTTCTATGCTTTGATAAATGATTTTAACTTCCGCCTTAATATCTTTATCAGTAGCCAGCCCGGCAATCTTATCGGAGATTTGTTCTGCCGTAAAGGGTTTATATATTTCCTTTACATAATTCACAACCTCTTCCTTCGGCAGGTTTTCCTGGGCTTTCGATTTTAAATAAACTTCGTTAATAATGTGTTCCTGATGGGTTTCTTTCAGCAGCTCAATAGCGGCTTTAAATGCAATAAAATCATTTAATCGTGCCATGTCAATACCGTAACAATCAGGATAACGGATTTGCGGTGCGGAAGAGGCCACAATAATTTTTTTGGGCGATAAACGGTCAAGCATACGAATTATGCTTTGCTTAAGCGTGGTTCCCCGAACGATGCTGTCGTCAAGCACTACCAGTGTGTCAATTCCTTTCCTGATCACACCGTAAGTAACATCATATACATGAGCTACAAGATCGTTGCGTTGGTTGTCAGCCGTGATGAATGTCCTCAGCTTGATATCTTTGACGGCAATGGTTTCTATTCTCGGTTTTACCGAAAACAACTTTTCCAGTTTTTCCTTTTTTAAGGAAGACCCTTCTTTTAATATTTCTTCGGTGATCTGTTCTGTCCTGAAATCATTGATCATCTCCACCAATCCGCTGAACGCCACCGATGCGGTATTCGGGATATAGGAAAAGACCGTATTCTCCAGGTCAAAATCAATCTCTTCAAGGATCGGACGGCCTAGGAACCAGCCCAGTTTTTTTCGCTCACGGTAAATATCCCTGTCCGAACCACGCGAAAAATAAATGCGCTCGAAAGAACATGATTTCTTGGGTAGCGGATCAATAAAACGGTCAAAGCTGACTTTTCCGTTTTTCTTGATGATCATCGCATGGGCCGGGGGCAATTCTTTCACATCATCAAACCTGAGGTTGAATGCTGTCTGGATAACAGGCCTTTCCGAAGCTGCCACCACGATCTCATCATCATAATAATAAAAAGCGGGGCGTATCCCTGCCGGATCACGTATTACAAACGCATCACCATGGCCCAGTAACCCGCCGATGACATAGCCGCCATCCCACCGTTTGGCCGATTCTTTCAAAATATTTAACACATCCAGCTCGTTGATAATATGCTGTGTGGCTTCATATTTCGATCCGCCTTTCTCTTTGAAATGACGGTAAACCCTTTCGTTTTCTTCATCCAGGAAGTGTCCTATCTTTTCAATTACAGTAACCGTATCGGACGTTTCTACCGGATATTGTCCGATCTCCACGAGTGTTTGAAAAAGCTCATTGTTGTTGGTCATATTGAAATTACCAGCTAGTACAAGACTGCGGGTTTTCCAGTTGTTTGACCTGATCATCGGATGCAGGTTCGATTTCAGGTTTCCGCCATAAGTCCCGTACCGCAGGTGCCCGAGGAACAACTCGCCGGTAAATTCGGCATTTACCTTCAGCCAGTTCACATCGTTCAGCCGTTTCGGATTGTCTCTTACCAACTCATTGATGCGCGTATATGCTTTTTTGAAAACATCCTGGATGGGTGCATTTGTATTGGAACGAACACGGCTGATGTATTTGTTTCCCGGAGGAAGGTCAAATTTCACTTCTGCAATTCCTGCACCGTCCTGTCCCCGGTTGTGCTGTTTTTGGAGCATCAGGTGTAATTTCTGCAAGCCGTAAAGGGAAGTCCCGTATTTGGCCAGGTAATATTCCAGGGGCTTTAACAGCCGGATAAGTGCTATTCCGCACTCATGATTGATCTGGTCGCTCATTGAACTGTCAGAATGTTTATTTTTGTTCGCGGTTCCTGCGCAAAAGTATTAAAAAAGATGTTTCGTATCCGACTTGCCAACGAAGAAGACAGCCAGGCCATCATTAATTTTCAAATGAAGATGGCCAAAGAGAGCGAAGGGTTTGAGCTTAACCGCGAAACCCTTGCCAATGGGGTGGTTGCCGTTTTCAGGGACCCCCAGAAAGGAAAGTATTTTGTGGTGGACCACGATGGAAAAATAATTGCCTCCATGTTGCTGACACCCGAATGGAGCGACTGGCGGAACCAATGGGTTTTATGGATCCAGTCGGTTTATGTGCTTCCTGAATACCGGAAAAAGGGGGTTTTCAGAATGATGTACAGTCACGCAAAGAAACTGGTGGAAGAGGACAACGATTGTGCAGGACTGCGGTTGTATGTTGACGTGAACAACAAAAATGCCCTTGCCGTTTACCGGGCGCTGGGCATGGACGGCGACCATTACCGTGTTTTTGAGTGGATGAAGGAATAGAAGACCTTCCAGAGTCCGCTGCAAGCGTACCTGGAAGAGTCTTCTTTATTGGAGATAAAAAAGTTATTTTAAATTAAAAACAACAACATGAAACAATTCATTTTATACATAGCGATCCTGATTTATCCGTTCACCGGATTTTCACAAACCGGAACCCGTGCTGACTGGACCGGTGGTTTCCCGGATGCCTGTACTTCCATCACGGTCGGACGGCTGGCTTCGGCAGACGGGTCGGTCTTCACTTCCCACACGGACGACAGCCACCGCACAAGATCATGGATTGACATCGTCCCGGCCAAAAAACACCAGCCCGGCGAAACGGTACCGATGTACAAAAGAGTCAAAAACGATTCGTTGGCCATGCCTGCTTATGCCCACATTAAAATCGGCGAAATCCCGCAGGTGGAAGAGACCTACGGCTATATTAACACGGCCTATCCCAGCCTGAATACAAAACAACTGGGCATCGGTGAGTCCACATTCGGCGGCAGGGAAGAATTGCAAAGCGACAGCGGGCTGATTGACTGTCAGCGACTATGCCAACTCATGCTGGAAAGAAACGCTTCCGCACGTGATGCAATTAAAATGGCCGGTGACTTATTAAAAAAATACGGATGGAACGATTACGGTGAGGCGCTGACCATTGCAGATAAAAACGAAGTGTGGCACTTTGAAGTGGTGGGTCCCGGAAAAGGAAAAGTCGGCGCCGTCTGGGTGGCACAGCGGGTTCCCGACGATCATGTCTCGGTGAATGCTAATGCCAGTACCATCAAGGAGATCAACCTGGACGATCCTGATCATTTTATGGCTTCCGAAAACATTTACCAGGTAGCCAAAAACAACGGCTGGTGGGACCCGGAGAAAGAAACATTCAGGTTCTGCTATGCATACGCTCCCCACAGCCGCACATCCCTTGCTGCGCGCCGGCGCGAGTGGCGGGTTTTCGACCTGCTTGCTCCTTCATTGCATCTTGATCCCAACGCCGAGAATTTCCCTTTTTCCATAAAACCGGATACACTGGTCACACTCGAAAAACTGATCTCGATCTTTAAAGATTATTATGAAGGGACCCCTTTCGACATGCGTAAAACCCTGACCGTTACCGATGAAAACGGTAAAACCGTAATTTCACCGCTGGCTAATCCTTTTATGCCTTATGATGCCAATAAGTTATTCAAAATCAACGGCGGCTGGGGCTGGCTGGGCGAACGCACCATTGCCCGCTGGTACACTATGTATGCTACCATCATCCAGTTACGCAACTGGCTGCCGGATGAGATCGGAGGCGTGGAATGGCTCGCAATGGACAATGTGGCCTCATCGGTTTATGTTCCGGTTTACGGTTCCGTCACAGACCTGCCCCATCAGTATAAGGTGCCGGGAAGGATAAACGGTTTTACCCTGGAATCGGCCTGGTGGATATTCAACCGGACGGGCACGCTGGCAGCACACCGCTGGGGCGATATGCAAAAAGATGTTCTGGCCGTCTGGGAACCCATTCAAAAGAAATTTATCGAAGAACAACCGGCCATAGAAAAAGCCGCATTGAAATTATATAAAACCGATCCGGCCAGAGCCATTCAGTTTCTGACCGAATACACCAATCAACAAGGTTCATTGGTAATGAATCGTTGTATTCAACTTGGTGATGACCTGTGGACAAAATATGATGAGAAGTTTTAATCAGTCTTTATTGAACAGACGGATGAAGCAATTTGTTTACAAAACAAAAAGTGATTATTTTCAAAACACATTGAACTCATGAAAAAAAAATCAACCGTTGTCCTGTATGTATTGATCGCTGCAATATTTTTATTGAATGGTTGCAACCCAACAGTAAAAAACCGTGATTTTATTATCCCGAAAAGCCATCCGGCAACAGCGTTGACCATCGGATGGTATGTTCCGGTAGAGGTTGTGGCAAAAATTGTGGGACCTGATTTTAAACCCAAAGTGGTTCATGAAGATAACATGACTTCTGTAATGCTTTATATTGTGAAAAGTGAAGAACATGTCATGCATGGAAAAGATTCGGGCCCTATGAGGGCTGCACATCTGGTGATTCCCGTTGAAACGCTAACGAAGGTCTCAACACGGGATAAAACCAAAATCGAAAACTTTATGGTAAGTCCGGTCACAATTGTTGACCAAAGCAAAAAACTGGGTGATAAATACAATACCTTCGGGTTCCCCACCTATTCCGGAGAAATCACATTGGAGGTGAAAAAGTCCGGTAAAAAATACAACGTGGATGCCACCATAAAAACGGTAAACGGATTCATCGAAATCAAAGGTATGTTTGATGGAAAAGGGAAAAAACAAAAGCTGACCAGCGCCATTTTTACACCCAAACAAGGGTTTCACAGTTACTTTTACGGCGAAGAAAGAATGAATCGCATCGAAGGCGGCAAAGGCAACCTGAAACTGGACGGGCAAAACATCATTTCTGCCATGCAACTGGACAAACTACCGTATTTTTTAATACTGGACAGGAATGTGTCGTGGGCATTTGATTTTGTGGAATAAAGCCTCAACCGCGTTTCGCACCCGCTCATCCGGATTTGTAATCCGGATGTTATTTTTACTGCCATAGATCATTCCTGCATTCACTGCTTTTTATTTCCGGTTCAAAAATTCTTCGGTGGTCACCACTTTGCCATAATACCCTTCAATTGACCCCAGTGTGCATGCCTGCACATCCGCTGCTTTCACTGTGTCACCTTTATAAATGATATCGCGTGTGGCACAGGCATCGCCAATTACGATCACATCAAAACCATAATCGGCGGCAGCACGGGCCGTGGCTTCCACACACATTTGTGTCTGCATGCCACAGATCACCACCTGCTTTATCTGATTTTCCCGCAGGTAGTCAAGCAAACCTGTTTCGCGAAAGCTGTTTGCGTAATGTTTGGTAAAAATTTTCTCGCCTTCAATTGGGGCCACATTTTTATTGATCAATGAATCTTTTATTGTGGCATGCTTCACATGAATGACCAGTTCACTATTGTCCCTGAAATATTTGAGCACCTTTGCCGCCTGCAAGCTTGCCTGTTCGGTGTTTACCAAAGGATAAAATCCGTCAGGGAAATAAAATTCCTGTATATCCACAATGATCAATGCACGTTTCTCCGGGGCTTTTTCCTGGGCCGTTAAGAATATAGGAATAAGGATAAATAATAGAAGTGTAAATTTAAATGTTTTCATTTTTATGTACTTTTAGTTTTCATAATGATACTAATGAAAGGGTTCGGCTTCAAAACGAACTATTCTTTCAAATTCTTGTTTTTCAAGTTTCTGTGCATTGCCACAAATGGGGCAGTAAAACATATACTGTGTTTTCATAGGAATTACCGGAATGAAAAACAGCGAAACAAAATACTTTGTTTTTTCCAGAATCCACGGCGCATCATTGTTGCAATGAAAACAATGTCGCGGCTTGATTGTAACATACTTTTCCGTTTTTCCCGGGCCTGCTCCTGCTATAAAAATCATCTTGAAAAATTTATTTCAAAATTAATCAATACCAATGAATGCAGAATTATTTTTAAATATTGAATCCCAAAGTTGCCCGGCATTTTCGCCCGTCTGCATAGCAAATTTTCTATAGAGTTCATTATCTGTCGGGGGATCATCTGAACCCCACGGAGCCGTTTCACCTGATAAGCTAACCTTTTCTCCGTTTTTCAGAAAAAATGTTACCTGTGAAGCAAGCTTACCGGGAAATATCTTTGAAAAAGAATCATCGGCAACGAGTGAAACTTTATCAATCAACTTTCTGATGCGTTTATTTTTAAGGTTTTGTTCCGAAACTTCCCGGAGAGTCACTTCGTCAAACAAAAGAGCACATGACAAGGTGAAAGGCAAATGAAACTGGGCCTGCACAACATTTTCGGGATATTTATTCCCGATCAGTTTAAGTGCACGTTCAAAAATACGTATTTCAATTTTTTCTATCTCCCCTGACCTGACCTGGTGTTCTTGTTTCAATCTTAAAGCCAGCAAAATAGCCGTATGCAACCACCGGCAGCAGGCAAAGGGTTTGAAATAATTGGAATTGATCAGCCAATCTTTTCCATCGGCAAGCAACTTTTCTTTATCCATATCCTCATAAGCATCAATAAAAAGATACGGCCCTGTAAAACCGTCGCGGGCAAGTAAAGCGCTTTGCAATCCCGACTGCACTGCCCACGCCACACCTTCTTTGGCCATTGAGCCTGTGCTTACATCCGTTGATCCGCCCTGCATGGCGGGGGAAGTCACATAGGCCAGGCTGAGTGCATGCATCCATTGCTCCGTATTCAATTTAAGAAGGTAAGCCGCCGTGGTTGCAGCAGCCAGCGCTCCCCATCTTCCTGTGGAAAAAGAGTTTATCTTTTCAGGCAGCCGGGCCTGGCTGAAACGTGTTCCCGCTTCGTAACCGGTGATCACCGCTTTTAATATTTCGTCAAACGGTTTTTTCAAATATTCTCCCAATACCAGGACAACCGGAACAACCGTACTTGCCGGATGCCCCACTGCTTTCCGGTGACCTTCGTCAAAGTCGGTTAAACTCACTGACAGGGCATTGTAAAAAACAGCTCCCGGCAAGTCTGTAGTTTCTCCGGTACCCCAAATGGCCAGTTTCCCATCACCGGAAATTATCTTTTTTGAGTTAAAGGCCGCTTGAAATGCCGAAGTCCGGATGCCTCCGTAAGCCACACCCACCGTGTCGGCAACCACCCGTTTTGCCTGATGAAAAGTGGAGGGAGAAGATATTTCCATACCTTGAAGTAACCGTACAAAACGGTACAGGACAGGGGCTTTTTCTGCTAACAAATTCATGCTTTAAAAGTACGATTTTCCAATGAAAAAAAGCCTGCCGGAAAAAATCCGACAAGCTCCTGTCATAAACCAAAACTACCTATTACCGATATCGCCTTTCTACGATTATTTCATACACTCTTCCCTCCTGTCCTGATCTAAGGCATTCAAAAAGAATAGAAAGGCCATTACGAGAAATAACCATCTTAAACCGGATAGTGATTTTCCGGTATTAATCTGATGCTGGTATGGTTTCTGATATGGCATGACTGTGTTGTAAATAAAACTTTCGATTGATATTACGAGAAAAGCAAAATTAGGTTACGATTATTTGCGAAGTTTTCCAAAAAAGAACCTGATGCACAATGATCCTGATGAAAAAAGGCAAAATAAAAACCTGCCTTCCGAAATTTGATTCTGAAGGCAGGTTCAGGATTGTTTAAGATTAGATGGATGAGTGTTTCAGCAATAAAGTTGAAAAAAGTTTAGTTTTTAGTTTGCTTGTTTATCTGTTTTTAGTTTGTCAGTAGCTAATTCTGGGGCAAAGTTAGGATTAACCTCAGTTTTCCAAAGAAAAAAAACAACGGATTAATAAGTGTATTGTTTTTTATAATAAGTGTGGCTGAAAAAAAGATAAGTGTCTTTATGAATCCCGTTCCGGACACCGAACTAAAAATTACAATGAATTAAATTCTTCGAGTAAACGCTCTTTTTTCCTGCTCGAAACCGGAACTTGTTTGCCATTACTCATTAAGACGTAGGCATTATTCGTTTTATGGAATTTTTTCACTTCATTCAGGTTGACAAGATGGGAATGATGGACCCTGAAAAAATGATAATCCCGTAACAATTCGTCATATTCCTTGAGGTGATTTGAAACAGTGAGTTGTGAACCATCTTTCAGGTAAAAATGGGTATAACTTGAGTCTGCTTCACAATTGATGATTTCAGAAATATTAACCAGGTGAATCTCATCAACGGTTTTCAATACAATCCGTTTATTTTCACGGTCGTCAATGCTGTGCAATAAGGATTCAAGGTACACTTCCGTTTTTTTCCTGTTAACTTCTTTTGATGCTTTTTCAATTGTTGAGGTAAGCTCTTCTACGCTAAAAGGTTTTAAAATATAATCAAAAGCGTTGAACTTGATCGCTTTCAGAGCATATCCTTCATGGGCAGTTACAAAGATGACCTGGAAATCTATATTAAAAATATGCCTTAAAATATCAAAAGCATTGCCATCTGCGAGCTCCACATCAATCAAAAGAATATCCGGGCGGCCGTTATAGATGGCATCAATACCGGTTTTGATATTATGCCCCGTAGCAACAACTTCAACATCATCACATAAACGATTGATAATGTTCGTTATGGCTTCCCTTGTTTTGGGTTCATCTTCTATAACAACCGCTTTGAGCATTTTTTGTTTTATTGCAAAATTAATAAAAGTCGCCTAATTAATTCAGTATCATTTTAAAAGTAACCCTGGTACCGGCAGGTTCCTTTTTATCATCATAGAGGTCTTCAATTGTCATGTTTATTTTAATTTTATACCTTCTCGCCATCAATTGAAGACGTTCTTGTGTAATTTCGGTAGCAAGCGATTTATGCGTTTCTTTTTTATTCAGTTTTGTCGAACGTTCCCTTCCGATACCGTTATCTTCGATCATGACCGTTAGCTCGTTGTTTTTCTCTTCGAAAAGAATTTTCAGAAGCCCTTTTTTTGTGGCGGGAACCAAGCCGTGTTTGATTGCATTTTCAATGAACGGCTGGGCAAGCATGGGTGGAAAAAGTATCTCCTCCGGATGCGGGACGTTCACCTCAAACGAATAATCAAACTTGTCGCTGAACCTTAGCTTTTCAAGTTTTACGTATTGCTGCAATACTTCTATTTCCTTGTCCAGTGTGATAAAGCTCTTGCGTGTTTGCTGTAAAATACTCCTGATGAGTTTGGCAAAATCAACCAGGTATTCCGATGCTTTTTCCACATTATTTTCAAGCAAAAAAGTTTGAATGGACATCAGCGAATTAAAGACAAAGTGAGGTGAAGTCTGCGACCGGAACAAACGCGATTGAAGGGTTATTACTTCCTGTTCTTTTTTATAACGGTTTTTCAGTGAAATTAAAACGATAATGATTATCGTCAAGACAAATATGGTGATCAAAGCGATTGAAACTGTTTTGGTCCAGGTCAGTTTGAGTTCATTCAGTTCACTTTGCTTTTTCAGCATTTCTATTTCATGTTCCCGCTTCTCCAGCTCAAAATTGGTTTCAAGCTGATGGATTTTTTTAATTTTTTCAAGATTCAGAAGCTGGTCTCTGATTTCGTCATATTTTTTAAAACATTTCAGGGCGTTTTTAAAGTCATGGTTTTCTTCATACAATCGTGCCATATCATTGCATATCTGCGATTGTAGCTTTTTAATATTATGCTGTTCCGATATTTTTTCTGCCTGTAAGTAATAATTTAAAGCCTTATTGTAATCAGCCTCTCCCTGATAGGCAAGCCCCAGATAATAAAGTGCCGAGGCAATATTTTTCGGGTCTTCCGTTTTTTTAAATATCTTCAATGTTTTTTCAAAATAATCTTTTGCTTTTTTAATTTCTCCTTTTCTTAAATGGATTAGCCCAAGATTACTGTAAATCATTCCCACATCCTTTTCGTCCCCGGTTTTCTGATATATTTTCATGGCCTGATCATAGTAATAATATG
The DNA here is from genome assembly GCA_964567945.1 of uncultured Lentimicrobiaceae bacterium. Lineage (GTDB taxonomy): Bacteria > Bacteroidota > Bacteroidia > Bacteroidales > F082 > JAADID01. Next base: position 4,729 of record CAZMOS010000033.1, on the reverse strand, counting down.
CGCTGTCACTATTTTTAAATACACTTCCGAAAATGATGGCAATATTGTTATATGTCCCGGCAATACTTTTCTGATCGCCCCTTTCTTTTTTTAGGTTAAGTGCCTGAAAATAATAATCAAGCGCTTTGTCAGGCATATCCATTTCTTCATAAACAATGCCGATATTGTTCAACACACTCTCCTTGCCCTCTTTGTTGTTCAGGTAGTCATATATTTTTAAGGACTGCTGATAATTATCAATGGCAACGGAATATTTTCCTATGACATCATTTATGACACCGATATTAGAATACATCTTTGCAATTTGCAAACTGTCATCAATGCTACGCGCAATTTCAAGGGACTTTGAAAAGCTTTCGAGAGCGTCCGGATATTTTCCTTTCCTGTATTGCAGTTTCCCGATCTCGTTATATAATTTCATTTGCCTGGCAGGTTCCGAATCAATGACAAGACGTTTTAAACTGTCTATATCGCTTTGAGAATGTGCAGGTAACAAAGGAAATATGAAAAGAACAATAAAGAGAAAATTCAGTAAGTTTTTCTTGCTGATCATTTTAAATTTATTCATAACTGACAAAGATAATGAGTTGATCCTTTCAATAAGTTTTCAACTTATTTTTACTAAAAATGTTACGGTTGTTTCAGAATTTAGCCCGGTTCTGAAACAGGATCCGTTGCTTTAAAACAACGCTAAACAAGGAATAATAAAGCCGATCATTGAAATCTTTTTATTTTCCATTGATTTTTCCGCCGAGGCACACATCCAAACCCTGTGCTTTTTTGATCATTTGATGATCATTGGGGACAAGGCGTAATTTATTGCCCACTTTTGCCAGGGGGATATCCTTTGTTTTTTCACCTTTTTTAACGACCATTTTTCCGTAATCTCCTTTAGCTATCAAATCCACTGCATAAGCGCCAAACCTTGTCGCCAGTATCCGGTCCATTGGCGATGGGCTGCCTCCGCGCTGGATATACCCCAATATTGTTTTGCGTGTCTCCAGTCCTGTTTTTTCTTCAATCTTTTCAGAAATATAAGAAGCTGCCGAACCTTTCTTCGGGTGTTTTATGCCTTCTGCCACCACGACAATGGAATAAGCTTTCTTCTTTCTTGCCCTTTCAAGGAGGTAATCACAAACGTTATCAATATCATAATCCAGTTCCGGGATCAGGATGACGTCTCCGCCACCGGCCATGCCCGAATACAAAGCAAGCCATCCGGCATCATGTCCCATAATCTCAATGACCATGATCCGCTTGTGGCTGTTGGCTGTGGAGTGCAATCGGTCAATGGCATCCGTGGCAATGCCCAGCGCCGAATCAAAACCGAATGTCTGGTCGGTGCCCCACACATCATTATCAATGGTTTTGGGAATACCGACCACATTCAACCCTTCTTCCGAAAGGCGTGTGGCCGTCTTCATCGTACCGTTACCGCCGATACAAACCAGGCAATCGAGCCCAAGCTCATTATAATGTTCATTGATCAGCCTGGGTTTGTCAATGGTCATGTGCCCCCTTTTTTTAAAAGGTTTTTCCCGGGATGTTCCCAGAATGGTTCCCCCTTCGGTGAGAATGCCCGACAACATTTCTTCTTTTAAAGGAAAATAATCTTTGTTGATCAGACCGAGAAATCCGTCGGAAATACCGATGACTTCCATTCCGTATTTAACGATTGCCGTTTTCCCCACCCCGCGGATGGCTGCATTCAGACCGGGGCAGTCACCACCGGCCGTCAGGACTCCTATTTTTTTCATGATTGCTGTTTATTGATCACCGTCAAAGTTCCACAAATTTATTTACTTTTGAGTTATTCGGGTTTTTTTAATCAGGTTTCTTTTCGTATTATTGAACTTTTATTTATGAAAAAGTTAAAAATCGCCTTTCACTGGCAAATTCTTATCGGGATGCTGGCAGGTGTGATCTGGGGGCTGATTGCCGTTAATTACGGTTGGCTTCAGTTCACATCCTTTTATATTAAACCCTGGGGTACGATCTTCATCAGCTTACTCAAACTGATCGCCATGCCGCTGATCATCGTGTCGCTGATCAACGGGGTTAGCAACCTGAAAGATGTTTCCAGACTATCGAGTATCGGGCTGAAAACCATCGGGCTGTATATTTTAACGACGGTCATTGCCATTTCCGTCGGGCTGGCCATTGTCAACATTACAAAGCCGGGCAAAGTGTTTCCCGAAAACAAAGCGCGTGAGTTTGAACAACGTTATGCCGACCATGCTCAGACCAAAAAAGCGTCGGCTGAAAGTATTAAGCAGGAAACGCCGTTGAAATTTATTGTGGACCTGGTTCCCCAAAACCTGGTGGAGGCCATGAGCAACAACACCCGGATGCTGCAGGTGATCTTTTTTTCTATTTTATTCGGTATTTCCATTGTACTGCTTCCGGCAAAAAAAACAAAAGCGGTCAAAAAGCTGTTTTTCAGCTTAAATGAAGTAGTGCTCAAGATGATAGATATCATCATGCTGACAGCGCCTTATGGTGTTTTTGCGCTGATCGCTTCGCTGATCGTGGAGATTGCCGGTGAAAACCCCAGCGATACACTTTCGCTTTTTGCCGCCTTGGGACTTTACGGACTGACTGTGATTCTGGGCTTGCTGGTGATGATCTTCGTTGTCTATCCGTTGTTTTTGAAGTTCCTCACAAAGATCAAATATTCAAGTTTTGTAAAAGCCATCACCCCTGTTCAGATGCTTGCGTTTTCTACCAGTTCCAGCGCGGCCACACTTCCGTTCACAATGGAGACTGCCGAAGAAAAGCTGGGAATAGACAATGAGATAGCCAGTTTTGTGTTGCCGTTGGGAGCCACAATAAATATGGACGGAACAAGTCTTTACCAAGCAGTGGCAGCTGTTTTTCTGGCGCAGGTTTACGGAATGGACCTGGGGATAAGCGGACAACTGACGATCATCTTAACAGCTACGCTTGCTTCCATCGGTTCGGCTGCCGTTCCGGGTGCAGGCATGGTGATGCTGATCATCGTTCTGACGGCAGTGGGTATTCCCACAGAAGGAATCGCCCTGATCTTTGCCGTTGATCGTCCACTGGATATGCTGCGAACGGCTGTGAATGTAACCGGAGATACCACTGTTGCCAGCATTATCGCTACTTCCGAAAACCTGATTGACCTGGAAGTTGCAAATAATGATTGATTTTTAAAAAAAGATATAAAAACAAACTTCCCGGTGAGAACTTGTTACAGCCATTAAAAGCCGCTAATGCTTTGGATTTGAAACTTTATTTCGTTCCTATGGAACTAAATCACATTTTATTTTAATCCAGGGACTCACGTCCCCGGCAAGAACATTTCATCCCGATGGGATGATTTTTCCATACGTTAAAAGTCATAAATACAGTAAGTTTATAAATGTGCGGGATTTATTTCTTCTATGGATTTTTTTCAATTAAGTTTTATTTTAACGGGCTGGAGTTAGTATTTACCATTGATGGTTGAAGAGAAAATAATAGAAGGTAATAAAGTTAAATTGTAGGTGGACTGCGGGAGCTACTAAGGTTTTCATTATTCGATAAGGTTTTTAAAAAAGAAAAAATTATATGTAACTTGAAAAAACCTTATTCCCCCATCGGTCCATCCTCTGTTTGCATAGTTGTTCACTATTGGACGGAAACGAATCAGTTGGCATGAATGGGCTTCTAAACCTTAGTAGTCGAAAGCATAAAAGTTAAAACCAACCTTATTACCTTCTTTTTTCTAAATGGAAACTACCGCACCGGGAAAATAAAGATACATCCAAACTGCCGATAGGCAGGAAATCTTATTGCCAGGTGTCGTAAGACCCTGGTTAATAATAAATGAGGAACTTAGTTCCGTAGGAACGATATGTACCCTGAATAAAAAATCAGAATATCGGAATTTAATTGGTGAACAGATTAATTTGAGATTGTTGTTACGTTTTTCTTTACAGGCAGAAACTATGGATACCCATGTTCAGATAACAACAAGTATATTATATTTGTCTGGTTATTATATACAACTGAAAAAATACCGTTTTATGAATAAACTATTTCTTTCAATTGCTTTTTTGAGTATTACTTTAGCAGCCGCTGCACAATCGTATGAGAATATCCTGATCAGCACGGTAAAAAGCCCCAATGAACCCAGCATTGTCATCAACCCAAGAAATCCTGACCAATTGTTGGCCGGATCAAACCTCCGAAGTTATTATTATTCCATTGACGGCGGATACAACTGGACAAGGGGAGACCTTGAGTCGGAATCCGGTGTATGGGGAGACCCTTGCGTCATCGTGGATACTGCCGGATATTTTTACTTTTTTCATCTATCCTACCCATCTGGCGGAAACTGGATTGACCGCATTGTCTGCCAGAAATACGATATTGAAAATAATGAGTGGATTGCCGATACTTATATGGGGCTGAACGGCACCAAAGCACAGGACAAGGAATGGGCTGTGGTGGACAGCGCTACCAACACCATCTATGTAACCTGGACACAGTTTGACGAATACGGCACCTCCGATCCGACAAAGTTCAGCAATATCCATTTCAGCAAATCATCCGATGGCGGCCTCACATGGTCGGATGCATTACGGATCAACAAAACATCAGGCGATTGCGTGGACAGCGACAACACGACCGAAGGGGCAGTTCCTGCAGTGGGACCCAACGGAGAAATCTATGTTGCCTGGTCGGTACACGATTCCATATTGTTCGACCGTTCGCTCGACGG
>CAZMOS010000032.1:0-25582 GCA_964567945.1 uncultured Lentimicrobiaceae bacterium | reverse complement strand
GGAGAGCAGTATATTGTAAAACCCGATAAAAGTGTTATTGAATTTCAAGGGGTTGATCAGCGAAAACTTAAAAAAGGTGATACTTTTGTACTGAAAACTCCCGGAGGCGGGGGATGGGGAAAAAAATAATGTTATTTAATGAATTTAACTGAAAAACCATCAATGACATTTCCAAAACATTTTACAGAAAAACTTATAAAAATGGCAGGTCTTGTTTTTATTCTGTTGATCATCTTGTCGTCCTGCCAAAATGAAGCGGAATATATGGTCGAAAAAGGCGTTTCCAGAAGTTTGAACGATCACAGAAAAGAAACCATCAGTGAAATTGAATACCAACTGCGGTTTAACATTCCGGAAGACAAATCGTCGCCGGTTACCGGATTGGAAACCATCTCTTTCAAACTGTCGGATCGCAAAAAACCGCTGGTTATTGACTTCAATGTGGAGACAGATAAGCTGGAATCCGTTCAGATGAACAGAGATCTGAAAGAATACCGTTTTGAAAACGGCCACATCATCATTCCGGGCAGAAAGCTGAAAAAGGGTAAAAATAAGATCAGCATCAAATTCGTCGCCGGCGATCTTTCGCTGAACCGCAACGATGAATACCTTTACACGCTTTTCGTCCCCGACCGGGCTTCCACGGCTTTTCCCTGCTTTGACCAGCCCAACCTGAAAGCATCTTATTTGCTGACGCTGGAAGTTCCTGACGGATGGGTAGCAGTGGCCAACGGAGCATTACAAAACGAAAAAAAAGAAAACGGAAGGGCTGTTTACTCGTTTGAAAAAACCAAGCCCATCAGCACCTATCTTTTCGCTTTTGTGGCCGGAAAATTCAAATACCGGGCGAAAGAAGAAAATGGTCGCCGGATCGTTTTTTATTACCGTGAAACTGATCAGGATAAGGTACGGAAAAACATAAAACGCATATTCCGTTTACAGTTTAATGCCCTGGAATGGATGGAAGAATATACCGGAATTGAATATCCTTTCAACAAATTCAGTTTTGTGGGAATCCCTTCCTTCCAATACAGCGGCATGGAACATCCGGGGGTAGTCCTGTACAGGGAAAGCAAACTTTTTCTGGATGCCTCCGCCACCCAGGAGCAAATCCTGAACAGGGCCAAGCTGATTTCTCATGAAACAGCACACATGTGGTTCGGCGACCTGGTCACGATGAACTGGTTTGACGATGTCTGGCTGAAAGAGGTGTTCGCCAACTTTATGGCCGACAAGATCGTGAATCCTGCCTTTCCGAAAATAGACCACCAACTTTCGTTTTTAACGGATCATTACCCGAAAGCTTATGCCATAGACCGGACTGCCGGAGCCAATGCCATCAAGCAAAAGCTGGATAACCTGAAAAATGCCGGTATGTTGTACGGAGCGATCATTTATCATAAAGCACCCATCGTTATGCAGCAGCTTGAAAATATGCTCGGGGCCGCAAACCTGCAACAGGGTTTGAAACAATACCTCAATGATTTTGCTTACTCCAATGCCGACTGGGATGACCTGATCGGTATCCTTGACGCCCTGACAGAAAAAGACCTTAATACCTGGAGCACGGTCTGGGTAAAAGAAGCGGGGATGCCCGAATATCAGTGCCGGATCAGAAATGATTCGTTGTTCATCGTTCAAAGCGATCCGTCGAAACAGGGGAGATTGTGGCCACAAATACTGAATGTTTCGCTGTTTTATGAAAAGGACATCAAAAACATTCCGGTTTATCAGAACACAAATTCAACGGGGATTGAGTTGCCTGAAAGCCATCCGGGTTTGGTTCTGCTGAACGGCGAAGGACAGACGTACGGTTATTTTATGCTGACCAAAGATGATTTTCAGTTTATGAGTAGTGACAGGATTTTCACATTGACTCCGCTTCAACGGGCTGTAGCGTATATTTCCGGGTGGGAGAATTTCCTGAACGGAAGGATTGATTCCCAGAAACTGAATGCCGATATCGAATTGTACTTTCAGAACGAGGATGATGAGCAGAACCTGAACCTGCTTTTGAAATATTATCAGTCGTTTTTCTGGCGGTATTCAACGGATGTTCAGCGTGAAGTGCTGGCACGGCGGATGGAAAAGATCCTATGGGAAAGAATGGATGCCACCAAAAACAAATCGCTGAAATCATTGTTCTACAAGACTTTTGTAAAAACAGCTTATAGTTCCGGTGCCACTGAAAAACTGGTAAAACTCTGGAAAGGAGACATCAAAATAAAAGGATTGAAATTGTCGCAGGATGATATGACGACACTGGCTTATGAGCTGGCAGTAAGAAAGAATGAGGAAACTTCCAAGATCATTCCCGATTCGATACTGGAGATGCAGCTTGCCCGTCTTGAGAATCCCGATAAGATCAGAAAAATGAAATTTATCATACCTGCATTGACTTCGGACCAAAATGTCAGGGATACTTTTTTTGAATCGCTGAAAGATCCTGCAAACCGCGAACATGAGCCGTGGGTACTTGCGGCTTTGAGATATCTTCATCATCCGCTGCGGGCAGAGCATTCCCGGAAATATATTCTTCCTTCGCTGAATATGCTGAACGAAATACAGGCCACCGGTGATATCTTTTTCCCGAAAGGGTGGCTGGATGCCACGTTCAGCGGGCACAACTCCATGCAGGCAGCCAGCTACATCACCCTTTTCCTCAACAAGAATCCGAAACTTGATCCTGGGCTGAAACAAAAGATATTGCAATCGGCTGATCCGGTTTACAGGGCGGCCAGGCTGATAAAAAATAAATTTTGAGAATTATTTGCAGGATTGAAAATTTATGTAATTTTGCGCCACTTTTTTCAGAAAGTGAAATATTCCTCCTTAGCTCAGTTGGTTAGAGCACCTGACTGTTAATCAGGGTGTCGTAGGTTCAAGTCCTACAGGAGGAGCCAAAAAAACCACGCAATTGCGTGGTTTTTTTGTTTAATTTTTGCCCTTCAGGCAATTATTTTGTCCTGGAATATTAACCGCGCAGCGGTTCTCTTATTGAAGAGATAAAATAAGCTTACCCCTCCTTCTCCAGCTCCTTCCTCGCTTCTTCCAGTACCTTTTTCATATCATCCGGAACTTTTGGAGTTTCAAGGTTCAAAGACTGAATGGTTTCAGTGATGATGGTTGAGACGATCATTCGCATGATCCATTTGTTGTCGGCCGGGATCACATACCAGGGCGCCCAGGGGGTAGCCGTGGCATTGATGGCATCCTGGAATGCTTTCTGGTAATCGTCCCATCTTTTGCGTTCCGTCAGGTCATTCACAGAGAATTTCCAGTGTTTGGCGGGATCGTTCGGCCGCTCAAGAAATCTTCTTCGTTGTTCATTTTTGGAAACGTTCAGGAAAAATTTAAGGATCACTGTTCCGTCGCCTGTCAGGTGTTTTTCCAGGTTACGGATATCTTCATAGCGCCTGTTCCAGAAAGCAGCATGGAATACTTGTCAGATGCATAAAGCAACTCCTGGGCTTCGCTTAATTCTTTGAGGTTCTTTTCAATGATCTTCCGGGATTTTTTCTTCAGTTTTTCCTCACTTAAACGGTGTATCTCTTCAGTTCCTTCCCAGGAGGTTTCGTATTCGGATATTTTAAAACTGTTCTCTTTGTTTATCAGGCAACGTTTCATGATCTCGCTGACCAACCGTTGTCGTGCTTCTTTTTTCATAGGATTTTTAATTAAATAATTTTCTTTCGGGCTTTTAAATTGTAACGATGCGAAGTTACCAAAACCTGTGAGAATCAGAATTATCTGTCAAGCCATTCTTTGAAATCTTTAACCTTTTTAAGGCTGACAACAAAAAACCCGGTCGTTAAACCGGGTTTATGTTCTTTTTTTGATGTTCAGCAATTTGAAAAAGGGGCTTGGGGAAACAGGAATTACATTTTCCGGTGAAATATTAAGTTTTAGTAGCCCCGACAGGAATCGAACCTGTATCTAAGGTTTAGGAAACCCTTATTCTATCCGTTGAACTACGGGGCCTTTAAAGGGCTGTAAAATTAATATTTTCTGTTATTCATTATTGAAGTCAGGGGAGATTTATTTTCGTTTTCAGGACTTTTTTTAAGATATCTGTTGTAAAATACTTATGTATGTACTGGTTCTATTAAAATTCGTTCTGATGACTTAAGTCGCCCAAATGGTCAAGTCTCCTTAATTTTAGGATTCTGAAGATATATCCTGACAATTGCCCACAAAATGGCCGCTTCGCCCAAAAGGAACAGCCACCAGTTGAACTTTTCAGGAATAAATGTAAGTGTTATGCTTTCAAGATTTTGGCTGGTCCATTCCCGTTCACCCGAGAAAAATCCTTCATTGATCAGCAGGGTAGTATAATCCTGAATGAAGCTTATGAAGATAAAGACGGCTCCAAAAACGATAAGCAACCACGATATCCTGCCTATCTTGATCTCTGTTTTCATATCGCGGTTTAATTCAACAATCACAACGGCAAACAGGATCATGGTGGCAGAACAGATAACAGGCGCCAGTACCGGGCCCACCCATGTTACGGGAATGAGAAAAAGAATGTCCCACGTGAGCAGTGATGCCGGCCATTGGAGGAAAAGCTTCAGGCCGGTGTAATAGGTGATATCCCAGATACCGAATGTGTAAAGAAACCAGGCAAACTTTTCATGCCTTGTCCGGCCTGTTAACAACCCAATTGTTACCAGCATGACCAGGGTTGACAGTTCCCTGACCAGTTCGATACCGTAAATTCCGGGTTCAATGGGTGTCAAAGGAAAGGAAAAACCATGCGGATAATAAATCTCGCGAAGATAAACCACAACGATGGCCTCGAGGAACCCCATGGCCACGGCAAAAATGCCAACAATCATGAATTTCTGAAAATCTGTTTTCATCACTCAGTCCTTGAATTTTTCCGGTCAATCCAAAGATAATTCAAATCTTTAATTTTTTCAACCCGATGGGTTCATCACGCCAAATGCTTTGCTCATGCAGTAAATAAAGTCGGCCTTGTTGCAAACCAGGTTTTGATGTGGTATTATAAATTCACTTTAATCTTACTTATTATACTGCATAGCGGTTGAATAAACGATTTGATCTTTAGTATGTTGTTTTTACAAGTGTGGAATACACAAAAAAGGTGGTGGTTTTTTTTGAAAATCGTTTAGAAATTTTCATTCCACCAGCAAAAAATCCAGTTGCCGTTGCTCAAGGTTGACATCTTTGACAAGCACTTTTACCTTATCACCCAGACGATAAATGTTTCCGTATTGCCGCCCGATGATCCGGTAATTGTCTTCATCGAAAAAGTAAAAATCGTCTTTCAACTCACTGAATCGCACCAGTCCTTCGGCCTTGCTTTCAATCAGTTCGATAAACAAGCCCCATTTGCTGACCCCTGAGATCACTCCGTCAAAGGTCTCACCTTTTTTATCGAGTAAAAATTCAACCTGTTTGTATTTTACCGATTCACGTTCCGCCTCGATGGCCCTGCGTTCCATGTCCGAGGCATGTTTGCATTTTTCTTCCAGCGGTTCTTTTTTTGCCGACCGTTTTCCTTCCAGATAACGTTCAAGCAACCGGTGAACCATCAGGTCGGGATACCTTCGGATAGGTGAAGTAAAATGAGTGTAATAAGAGAAAGCCAGGCCGTAATGCCCGATGTTGTCAGTTGAATAATAGGCCTTTGCCATGGTTCGGATGGCGATGTTCTCAATCATGTGTTCTTCACCTTTTCCGTGTATTTGTTGAAAAAGACGGTTATAAGATTGTGCCAGCGACTGATGCGAAGTGACATTCAGGGAATAACCCAGGCGTTTCAGGAACTGGACAAAAGTGTTCAGCTTCTCGGGGTTGGGCTCATCATGTACGCGATAAACAAAGGTGCGTGGAATAGTCCCTTTTGCAGGTTTCCCGATCCGTTCCGCCACTTTTTTGTTAGCCAGAAGCATGAATTCTTCCACCAGGTGATTGGATTCTTTCTGTTCTTTAATATAAGTTTCGATGGGTTTGCCGTTCTCGTCCAGTTTGAATTTGACTTCTTCGGATATAAAGTTAATGGAACCGTTTCGGAAACGCTTTTCACGAAGGATGGAAGCCAGTTTGTGCAATTGCAGGATACTTTCTGCAAATTCACCGGCTTCATTTTCAATGATCTCCTGAACTTCCTCATAAGCAAAACGCCGGTTTGACCGGATGACCGTTTTGCCGAACCATTCTTCGAGCACTTCGGCATCGTCACTCATTTTAAATACTGCTGAAAAAGTCAGTTTTTCTTCTTCCGGCCTCAATGAGCAAACACCGTTACTCAGTTTTTCAGGCAACATGGGAATGACCCGGTCAACAAGGTAAACCGACGTTGCCCTTTCGGCTGCTTCGGCATCAAGTACCGACCCGGGTGTAACATAATGAGAGACATCAGCAATGTGAATCCCAACTTCCCAATTCCCGTCTTTCAGTTTTTTCAATGATAAAGCATCATCAAAATCCTTGGCATCAAACGGGTCAATAGTAATAGTCCATGTGTCTCTGTAATCTCTCCTTTTGGGGATCTCTTCTTCGATACCCGCCCTGATCTTCGCGGCTTCTTTTTCCACACTTTCGGGAAATGCCAACGGAAAGTTCCTTTCGGCCAGGATGGACATCATTTCCACATTGTTATCCCCCGGTTCGCCAAGAACATCAACAATTTCACCAAAAGGATTGTTGGAATGCTCGGGCCATTCGGTTATTTTCACCAGCACTTTCTGTCCGTTTTTTGCATTGCCGGTCTTGCTTCCGGGAACGAATATATCAAAAGGCATCGTCTGGCTGTCGGGAATCACGAAGCCGAAATTTTTACTCATCTCCAGAATGCCCACATATTTATCGTAAGGTCTTTCAAGCACTTCAACGATCTGTCCTTCCGTTTTGTGTTTCGGGCGTTTTGGGAAAAGAAATACTTTTACGCGGTCTCCGTTCAGGGCGTGGTTAACATTGTTGGCAGCAATGTAAATATCTTCCCCGCCTTCATCGGAAATGATATAGGCCTTTCCGGTTTTTTTCATTTCCACCGTGCCCGTAATGTATTTTTTCTTGTTGGCAAGTTCCTGTAAGCGGCTTTCCTCAAGTATGTATTTTCCCGCTTTCACTTCCTTGATATCACCGGCTTTGGCCAGTTCGCGGAGAATATTATGCAAAAGGTCGCGCGATGCCTTGTCTTTTATTCCCAGAGCATGAGCTATTTGTTTATAGTTATAAGCCCTGAAAGGATTTTCGGCAAAAATGCTGATCACTATGCCTGCAAGCGCACTTTTCGGCCTGCGTTGTTTTTTATTTTTTCGTCCCATTAGTCTGGTATTTTGGGTATTGATTCAATTAATTGTTTTGTGTATTCGGATTTCGGGTTGTAATATATTTCATCGGCATGGCCGGTTTCAACGATCTTTCCGTCCTTCATAACCACGATCCTGTCAGACATATACCTGACCACCGAAAGATCGTGGGAAATAAAAATATAGGTAAACCCGAACTCCTGTTTCAGTTGATTTAGCAAATTCAGCACAAGGGCCTGAACCGAGACGTCCAGTGCGGAAACGGCTTCATCACAAATGATAAATTCAGGTTGTACCGAAAGTGCCCTGGCAATGACGATCCGTTGACGCTGTCCGCCGGAAAACTCATGTGGATAACGGTTGAAATGTTCCGGTTTCAAACCGACTTTTTCGAGGATATCATTGGTCTTTGCCATCCGTTCCTTATTGCTCCCGTACAGATTAAAAACTTTCATCGGTTCCATGATCGCCCGTCCGATACTCATCCTCGGATTCAGCGACGAGTACGGGTCCTGGAATACAATGCCCATGTGTTTTCTTTCATTTTTCAGTTTTGATCGTGAGAGTTTCAAAAGATCTTTTTTATTAAAAAATATCCTTCCTTCATCCGGTTCGATCAATCGCAAAATGGCACGGCCAAGGGTTGTTTTCCCCGAACCCGATTCACCCACCACGCCCAGGGTTTCTCCCGGAAAAACTTTCAGGCTCACGCGGTCGAGCGCTTTCAGATATTCCTTTGTTTTTCCCAATAACGATTTTTTCAGCGGGTATTTTTTCACAAGGTCCCCGACCTGCAACAGGGGTTGATGGATGTCTTTTATTTCAGGTTTTTCTTTTCTGACTTCAACTGTTTTTTTCTCTTGCTTAACCGGCTTATCAATGGATACCTGATCTTTTAAAAACTCTTCCACAACAGGCAGTCTTTCCGGCTTACCGGTCAGCGGCGGGCGGCAGGCAAGCAGTGCACGGGTATAGGGATGTTGCGGATTGCGGTACACACTGCGGATCTCACCCGATTCCACAATGTGCCCTTTGTACATCACAGCCACCCGGTCGGCGACCTCTGAAATCACAGCCAGATCGTGGCTGATGAACAGCAGGCTCATGCCATATTCCTTTTTAAGCATTTTAAGCAATTGGATGATCTCTTTCTGGACTGTTACGTCCAACGCCGTTGTCGGCTCGTCTGCAATAAGCAGGTCGGGATTATTGGCAATAGCCATGGCGATCATCACCCTTTGCTTCTGCCCTCCCGATATTTGATGGGGATAAGAACGGTAAATGGCTCCGGGCCTGGGAAGCATGACTTTTTCAAAAAGGGTAAGGACTTTATTTTTTGCTTCTTTGGAATTCATATTCTGGTGAATACGGATACTTTCAGCGACCTGTTCCCCACATCGCATGACCGGATTCAGGCTGGTGAGGGGTTCCTGAAAGATCATGGAAATACTCCCTCCCCGTAAACCACGCAAAACTTTCTTCCCTGATTCAAGCAGGTTATCGCCCCGGAATAATATCTCACCCGAAGTAATGCGTGCGTTGGGAGGTAAAAGATTCATCACCGAAAGGGCCGTAACAGACTTTCCCGAACCGGATTCGCCTACCAATCCCAGGGACTCTCCCTTTTCCAGACTCAGCGTAATGCTGTCAACCGCCTTAACATCAGCTCCTTCTCCTTGAAAGAGCACTTCGAGGTCATTAATTCTTAACAATATAATTCTGTATTTAAAATCACTTCAAATTTAGTGATTTCAGGTGAGGCAGCGTGATTTTTGTATTTATTAACATATCCGGCACGACCATCAATCATTCAGGCCGAAATGTTAAATAAATGCTAAAAAATAAAAATTAACATTTTTTTTCTCTCTCTCAAAGTATTTTTGACCCGGAATTCAAAGAGTCTGGATTCTGATTACTACAAAAATTAAGAAAACAAACTATGGAAAACAGCGACGGTAGCATAAGGACATTACAAATTACTTTCGCGATGAAAAAACGCAATGCCGGTTATTACCCCTTACATGGCGGTCTGAAATATTTCACAACGCCATTTGATACTAACGATAACGAAACTTACCTTAACGAATTTCTGCCTGACGAGAGTCAAACTAAACTGCGGGGTAAGCTGGCTAATTGCGCTTTATATCTTAAAATAGCCCCCTCTATATATTTTTCCGAAAAAGTGATGTTAAACTAATAAACTTTTTCATAGTGTGTTTGTTTGGGTTGACGGTCGGTAACATTTTTGCCGGCCGTCTCTTTTTATTTATGTGAAAAATCACTATCTTGCAACTCTCGAATTCATTAACCGATGCCTGTTCACTGGATCAGCGATGTTATCAACCTGTTGTTTCCAAAAGTCTGCCAGGGTTGCGGCTGTCAGCTAAAAACACAGGAAGAAATACTTTGTCTGAAATGCCTGTCAAAACTGCCGAGGACTGGTTTTTCAAAACACGTTGATAATCCTGTTTCCGAAGTATTCTGGGGAAGGGTTGATCTGAAATCAGCTACTTCGTTTTTGTTTTTTAACAAAGGGGGCAGCGTTCAGCACCTCATTCATTTACTGAAATATAAAAACAAAAAAGAAACCGGGGTTTACCTGGGCAAATTGTTTGGTTTTGAGCTGAAGGACAGTCCCCATTTCCGGGACATTGATGTGATCATTCCTGTTCCATTGCATCCCAAAAAAGAACAAATGCGGGGATACAACCAAAGTTACTGCATTGCGAGCGGAATAGGGGCTTCAATGGGAAAACCGGTGGAAAAAAACAACTTGATCAGGGTGGTGCATACAACTTCGCAAACAAAAAAATCCAGGTATGACCGCTGGAAAAATGTAAAAGGAATTTTTGCGGTTCAGCAACCGGAAACCCTCCTGAACAAACATGTTTTGCTGATTGACGATGTGCTGACAACGGGAGCAACACTTGAGGCAAGTGCCTCCGTTTTGCTGGAAATTGAGGGTGTGAATGTCAGTGTTGCGACTCTTGCATATACTCAGGAATAGCCGGTATGGTATCCTGTGGCCTGCCCATTTGTCTCATCAGTTTATTATATTCCTTGCGGTTCCTTATCAGTTTGCGCTGCAATCTGGCGCTACGGTTCAGCCAGTCGTATAAAGCCTGAACAGGCCCTTTAAATCCCATGGGAGTAGGCTGTTTATAGAGCAATTCCGTTCCTTTCCAGTTGGGATAAAACTGGTCCAGGTTCAGAGGTTCCATTTCGATTATCATCTGCTTGAAAGTCCGGTAATCATAAAATGCATGGATGATGATCTCATTGATCATCACCGTATCTTTGGGCATGAATACTCTGAAATGATCGAGCTCTCTCTGGACGGAATCGTTGATAAAAACAATCATTGGCTTGAATCCGATTGTTGTGAAAAGAACAGAATCATAAGGACTGACATACATTTCAAAACGACCTTTGTCGTTGGAAATAGTTCCCCAATGGTTAAATTTACTTATAATGTGTGCATTGGGTATGGGAAGCAGGCTGTCGCTGGTTAACACCGTACCTTTAAGTATTAATAAACTATCGTTTGCCTGCTGGGCAAATAAACTCCCGAAATTCAGCAATATCAACGTGATTAACGAAAAAAAATATTTTATCGTGTCTTTATTTTGAAGTGGTTTCAATATAGTATCAGAAATGAATCTTTCAGGAAACGAATTTAAATCTTAAATTCGCATCGGAGAAAAAAATTGTACATTAGTTGAAATTAAAACGTTAAAAAAATGAAAAAAATTACATTTTTGGTCATTTTACTTTCCCTGACGTTGACCAATATCTCACAAACCCTGCCCAATTACAGCTTTGAAGAGTGGACATCGAACCCGTTTCCGCCATTTGAGGAACCGGATTCGTGGAATACACCTAATCCGCTTACTTCATTGGCGCAGGTGGTTGTTGTCGAGAAAAGTAATGATGCATACAGCGGCAATTATTCGGCAAAACTTACTACCCGCACGATAGAAGTCGGGAATTTGATCTATACGGCTCCGGGACTGGTTACTTATGCCGAGTTTAATGTAAATCCCGAGACTCTGGAATATAGCTTTAGCGGGGGTTTATATATGCCTGAAAGAATCGGCAGCCTTTCCGGGATGTATAAATATCAGGGCGTTGACAACGATTCGGCAATTGCGTTCATTTATACTTTTCGCCATCCGGAAGGGGAAGAAACAGATACAATAGGTTTTGGCACAACGTTTTTAAAAGATTCTGACGGATGGTCACCTTTTACGGTAAACATGGTCTATTTTAACAACAATCAGCCTGATACATTTAATGTTTTGTTAATGTCAACCTCAACCTTTAACATTGAACTTATGCCGGTGGGTTCCCAATTATTGGTTGACAGCCTTACGGTTAAAACAAGTACGGGGATTTTTGATCTGAATGTGAAAAATATTGTCCTGAACGTTTTCCCGAATCCGGCAACCGATCGCATTGTATTTGAAACGACCAAACCCGAAAAGGAAAGAAAACTAAATATTTTCAATATATCAGGACAGCTTATCAAACAGGTTGACTTTGACCAGAAACGATTACAGGTTAATCTTAACGGATTACCTGCGGGAAACTATTCTTACAGGGTGTTTGCCGGCCATCAGTTATATAACAGCGGTAAATTCATTATCAAATAAAAACCGGAATTTTAAATCATCATTATCAGTAATTTATGAAGGATTTTTACCTGAAATTTTTTCTCTTATTTATCCTTTCCATGGGGATTTCATTAAGTTTTTTTGCCCAGGAAGAGGATGAACAGCAGGCCTTAAATGCGCTGGAAAAAGAAAAGGCCAAAAAAAACAAAAAAGATAAAATCAAAAAGGGGTGGAACTTCGGCGGATTACCCGTATTGTCTTTCGATTCCGACCTGGGTTTCCAATTTGGCGCCCTGGTTAACTTTTACAACTATGGCGATGGCAGCCGTTATCCCATGTATGACCACTCATTTTATCTGGAAGCCTCATGGTTTACCAAAGGCAGCGGCATTTTCAGATTTTATTATGATTCCGACAGGCTGATCAGGGGACTCCGTACTTCACTGGACATCAGTTTTATGCCCGACCAGGCATTTTATTTATTCGGGTACAACGGCTATGAAGCATATTACAGGAGCGATTGGATTGACACCGAAAGCCCGGATTATAAAACTAAAATGTTATACCGGTTAAAACGCCAGTTTTTCAGGGTAAAACTGGATTTCCAGGGAAAAATCACCGATAATAAAAAAATATTGTGGCTTGCAGGAGCTGACTTTTATAATATCTATCAAACCACCGTGGATATTGACCGGTTGAATAAAGGAAAGTCGGGAGATAAACTATTACCCGATACGGCCACTTTGTATGACCAGTATGTTAAATGGGGTATTATTCCCGAATCGGAAAAAAACGGCGGTTATTTTACCGCATTGAAAGGCGGTGTTGTTTTTGACACACGCGACAACGAGCCCAATCCTGGCCGTGGGCTTTGGGCCGAAATGATCCTGATTGCCGCCCCGAAGTTAACTTCTTCGATGGACCAGGGATTCCTGAAGCTGGCCATTACCTACCGGCAATACTTTACATTGGTCAAAGACCGGCTTACCTTTGCCTACCGCCTGGCATTCCAATCCACAATTGCCGGCTATGCTCCCACCTATGTTCAGCAACTGATGTATTATTCAAGAATGGTAGGTGCATATAATGAAGGGCTTGGCGGAGCAAAAACCATCCGGGGTATAAAAAGAAATCGTCTCGTTGGTGACGGATGGGTACTTGGAAATTTCGAACTCCGGTGGAAATTCGTTAAGTTCCACTGGATTAAACAAAACTGGTATTTGGCGCTTAGCGGATTTTTCGATACGGGAAGGGTGATAAAATATATTGATGTCAAAGATAAAGTTGAAAGTGCCGGCATTGTCTATCCGCCGGGTGAAAAAGAATCGGATTATTTTGATTTCGGCGCCGAGAATTTCCATAACAGCGCTGGCGGCGGCCTCCATATTGCCATGAACCAGAACTTCATCATTGCCATTGACTACGGTATGGCACTGGACAAACAGGATGGGAATTCGGGGTTGTATGTGGGATTGAACTTTTTGTTTTAATCCACCCCTGTTCGTCACTGGTTCAACCTGTTTCAAGCGTCCACGCTTGAAACCGATAAAACACCTCCTGCTTCAAACGACGCGTGAAGCAGATCATTATAAATTATGTAGAAATTCCGCCACGACCACCCCGAGGTAATTGCCTATGGCATAACCGACAATCCCCACAGTGATTCCCGACACAACCACTTCTTTATTTTTCAGGGCCCCCGCAACCGCCGGAACAAATGGCGGACTGCAAATAAGCGCCGTTGAACTGATAATTACCGTATCGGTGTCTATCCTGAAAAATGAAGAAATGATCACCTGCAATAACAAAGAACCGAAAATAACCCACCCAACATAATATAACAGACTGATATCGGAATGGATCAATTCGGTAAAGTTTACCATGGAAGCCACTACGATACTGAAAATGAGGATAAAATACATCCCCAGATCAAAAGTTTTGGGCAATTTGTTTATGGCCGGCACAAATGAAAATCCGATACCTCCGGTTGTGATAAGAAGTATCACCACGATCATCTGTGAATTTTCAGGAACAAAAAACGTTGTGAAAGCAGCAACAGCAAAAATCAGGACCGAAATACCCAATGCCTTCAATAAAGAAATGCGGTATTCCCGTTTGTGCAATCCCCAAAAAAGTTCCTCGCATTCACCCTGCAATGCAGCAATATTTTTTTCCTGACCTGTAAACCTGAAACGGGGCAACACCCAGTTGAACACCCGTTGACCTATGGTGATCAGAAAAAAGAAATAAACCGCTGAAATGGCCATGTCATAAGCGTTAACCAGAATATACGTGTCGTTCGGAACATTCAGCATCAACTTTAGCGCCGCCAGATTAGGCGTGCCACCGGTATAAACCCCGATAAGCAGTCCGCCGATTTTCCAAAGGTCAGGTAAAGCTTCGCTTCTAAAGATCATAAAACCTGTAATGACCATAATCACTACACTGCCAATGGCAACAATCATTGAAATGACCGTCTTTCCTGCCATCCGTGTCCACGACCGGATATCCATCGAAAACAGCAGGAGTGGTATTGCTATCGGGATACTGACGGTTGTCATAATATCCTGAATCTGTTTACTGTTCTCGGGTAGCAACCCCGTACTACCAAGGACAAGGCCGACAAAATAGGCAATCATAATACTGCCCAGTTTACTTAAAAAATTGTACTTACGGCAGGAATAAAGGATCAGAAGCGGAGTGAACAAATAAAAAAGGATCAGGGCTGTGGAGGGAATCATAATTTGTTCTGTATCGGGTTGTAAAAGTAATATTTTACAGAAAAAATATTTAAACTGTGAAGATTGTTCCTCATACTATTGTTTCACAATGCTTTAAGCAAGAACGATTGAAGCAGGGATATCCGTAAAATGCCGGTTTAAGCATCCACGCTTAAACCTCGTTCACCTTACCCTGATCAATGGTTCCTGCCGTTCTGTTAAATAACCGAATACTGTATATTCAAGACCATTTTTCTTCAATAATTCGGCTATTTCGTCAACAGCATCTTCATCCACGGCAATGAGCAGGCCTCCGCTCGTCTGGGGATCACACAAGATATACCGGTATTCCGGTTTTTCGAGTATGATATCCTTTCCATAACTATCCCAGTTTGTTCGGGTACCGCCGGGCATGCTTTTCTGCTTCACGTATTCGTCCAGCATGTTCAGTTTGGGAACCTCATCATATTCTATCACAGCAGAAAGGTTACTCCCCCTGCATATTTCCGAAAGATGGCCCAGCAGCCCGAAGCCGGTAACATCCGTCATGGCTTTTACTCCTTCAATGTCTGCCAGTTGAATACCCACCATGTTCGGGATACACATATATTTTGAAGCAACTCCGGCATGTTCTTTGTCCAGTATCCCTTTCTTTTCGGCAGTGGTCAATATCCCGACACCCAGGGGTTTTGTCAGAAACAAATGGCAACCGGCCGTCGCCGTATTGTTTTTCTTCATTTTCTCAATTTCCACAATTCCCGTAACAGCAAGCCCGAACAGAGGTTCGGGATTGTCAATGCTATGTCCGCCGGCCAGAGTTATACCCGCATCCTTGCAAACCTGTCTTCCGCCATCGAGCACTTGCCGGGCAATACCGGAAGATAGTTTGTCAATCGGCCAGCCCAGTATGGCTACCGCCATCAGGGGTTTGCCCCCCATGGCATACACATCGCTGATGGCATTGACAGCGGCAATTCTTCCGAAAGTAAAGGGATCGTCAACGATGGGCATAAAAAAATCGGTGGTGCTGATAATAGCCGTTCCGTTTCCCAGATCATAAACAGCGGCATCATCCTGATTTTCATTCCCCACAAGCAGGTTCAGGTCATGCACCGGCTTTATTTCAGTATGCAGGATAGTTTCCAGTAATTTTGGTGAAATTTTGCATCCGCACCCTGCCCCATGGCTATACTGCGTGAGCTTTATTTTGTTCATGTTGCTTTGCTTCAAATAATCCTAAAAGTTCAGCGGCATTTTTCACGTGGTCAATTTTCTTTAACACCAGGTGATAAACCCGTTCCTTTTTCCGACTGGCAAGACCTTTCAGATAAAACTTATCATAATAGCCGAGGGTGATCATGGCCACTTCAAAAAAGTCATTGTTCTCCAGATGCTTCAGGGCTTTTTGCGTATTCAGCCCACCCAGCCGTTTTTGGATTCGCAGTATGGAACCGGCCAGTTCCCGTTTATCAAATCCTGCATATTCATCCACAAGAAATCTTGCCCTTTCCGTTTTCGGGATATCCAGAAAGTAAACCGGAGCATCTTTCATCTGATGATAAAAAGCAGCCGGAATATTTACCCTTCCTATGTTCTGGCTTTCATCTTCCACCCATACCGGCTTTCCCCGGTTCAAATCTTTTAACTTCCAAAATAAGCTATTCTCAAATTGCTCGGTCGTCGGTTGTATTACCGTTCCCAATCCTCCAAAAGCAGAACCCTTGTGCATGGCCAGTCCTTCCAGGTCAATGACCTGCTGGCCTGATCTTTCCATTTGCTCTAAAATATAAGTTTTTCCACTGCCGGTATAGCCTCCCAGTACATGTAGATTAACAGGTTGTTTGAAGTTGGTTTGCACATAATTCCGGAAAGCTTTGTATCCGTCTTTGATGACATACACTTTTTTAAATCCATTTTCTGCCAGATGCCGGGCGAACGACCGGGAACGCATACCACCGCGCCAGCAATGAATGACAATTGTTTTTTTTTGCGCTATTTTTAATGCTTGCCGGAAAAAATCCCCTAGTTTTGGTTCCACATATTTGTATCCCAGTTCAATGGCTTTTTCCCGGGATTGCAGATTATAAACTGTTCCCACAGCCGCACGCTCTTCATTTGAGAATAGGGGAATATTCACCGCGCAGGGAATCCGGCCTCTTTCAAACTCTGCCGGTGTGCGTACATCCACCAGCGGCACAGTTTGATAAATTTTTAGGTAATCAGCTATTTCTATCATTTCAAACATGGTTGCCAAAGATAAACATTGTGTTCTGTGGATTGCCGGAAATTTTTTAATCCCTTACCCTGAAGGCCGGCCCCACAGAGACATTCTGTCGAGTGAATGTGTGTATAAATCCCTTTCAGGCGACAAAGGAGTGAGTGCGGTAAGACATCAATCACAACAGATATTTTTGATTTTATCATTTCAATTTAGCAGCCAGAACTCCCGTTTTCTTATATTCTTTCACGTTTCCCCGGGTATCGAACACGCGGATGTATAAAATATAAATACCCATCGGCGCTTTGGAATTGTTGTCATTAATACCATTCCAGTTAACCACACCTTCCGTTCCCAGGTATTCGTTGTTAACCAGTTGTCTGACCTGCTGTCCGGCCCTGTTAAAAATAGTTACGCTCATCATATAGCCCGGTTGGTCAAACCTGTATTTGATACTCAAAACATCATTGTAGCCGTCATTGTCGGGAGAGAATATCTCCGGTTCGATGATGATCTCATCAGTGGTTTCCCCCGTAGGAACAAATTGTGAGTTCCGGTATGCAGGCGTGGCAAAGCCGACACTTTCCGCTGCCGAATGCCAGTTGGAAGGATCCTGTGTGGGACTGTCAAAATTCGTCCTTTCCAACGAAACTCCATCAACATATTGAAGGAGCGGATAATGCATGTTTTCCGAATAATTGAACGCGTCAATTAAGTCTCCCTTCAAGGAAGACAAAATACAAACTCCCTGCTCATTATTGTAAGCCGGAAAAGGGTCAACCCGGAGAAAGCCGTCAGGATTCCCGGTATAATATTGTTCCTTAACAGTCTCGGGAGACGATGTCAAAACCAGGTATTCACCGGGGACAAACATCCGTTGCCTGTCGCTGATGTTATAAAACAAAGTATCCGGAGGATTAGGCGGGCTGATTTTTACAGTGCCCAGTTGCATCAGGTTCAGGTCAATCACCTTCGTCGAACGGTTGTAAATTTCCACAAAGTCCTCACCTCCAGTCCAGGGATTGAACAATATTTCGTTGATCACCACGTCATTTTCCGCCGGCCTTTCCGCCAGCCCGAAGGCAAGCACCGTATCCGCTGCGGGGTGAAGCCCCATGCAGTTCGACAGACCTGTTTTTACCGTGAGATGATACACTGTCCCTTTTTGAAATGATTGGTTAAAATACAATTCCGCCAGATTGGGTTCATCATCAGAAACGAAAACCTCCGTCGGATTTCCCGTTCCCTGGTCGACTTCATAATTTGTTTTCACCGTCATGCTTTCCGCATCCATAGCCTGGTTAAAATAAACCCTTAAGATATCATTGGCCAAAACTTCCAGCCGGTCAACTCCGGGAAGCAGAACGAGGTCACTGAAAACCGAGTTTATCGCTCCGGGTGTACCACCTTTCGGGTCTTCGGAAGCTTTCCAGTTTTCGCTCTCTGAACAAACATTTTCAGGATTTATCTGTTCCAAAGACCACCCGCCTTCTTCTTTGTCGGGATTTTTATACCATTTATCGGTATAAGCCACCTGTGAGATCACTGCACCTGTTTTGTCCACCAGCGTCAAAACCTGCCCGGAGTTGGTCAGCGAAAAACTGCTGAATCCGTAAAAGTTTCCGTAAGGAAGAAATTCATTTTCGGCCTCCTCTTTTGCCAGAATGAGATAGCCGCCGTTCTCCAGCACAACCGGGCCGAAAGATTTTTCAGAAGTTCCGACAATAAGCTTCCATCCTTCAAGGTTCACGGCGCTGTTTGTCCGGTTCATCAATTCAACATATTCGTAACCGGGTAATCCGACGGGCGGGGTCGGATCGGCCAATATCTCATTGATAACCACATCAAATGGCTGTGGCAGGAAATAGGAGAAATTCCTTTGAACAGGGAGGATTGTATTCCCCGAAAGGTCCTGAACTCCGCTCACCGAAAGCATATATGTTTTACCGGGTTCAAACTGTTTTTCAAACACCAGGTGTACTATCGTTGAATTTTCAGCATCCAGAACTGCCGATACAGGCTTGCCAATATTTCCGGAAACTTCATAATTATTCACATTCTCCGAGCTCTCATTATCCAAACCTTCACTAAAATAAAGCTGTACTGTAGTGTCCGTAGCGGCAGATACGGAAATCAACTCCGGCGGAATGGTATCAATAATTTGGGGCCCTGCATACACATCGTCAAAATACATTTTAGTGCTGTTGCTTTTGGTGTATTTGCAGTAAATGCCGATATAAGATGTTTGGGTAAAAGTGGTGTCGTTCCCCTGGCACTGAAACTGAAAATTCTCCCCGCCTGAAGGATCGGCAAAAATTTTCCAGGTTCCCAAATCATCATGTGTTACTTTTATTCTAATGGCAAACGAGGAAGAGATAAATCCGTCCTGTCCGCGGCAAACCGGGGTCAGGCTTTCGCCCTGCTGCCTGAATAATTCAATGGCATCATTGCTGCCTGCTTCTCCCAGTTGAATGAAATAACCTTCAACAACTCCCGTAATATCTTCCTTATTACTGATAAGATAAAAACGGGCCTTATTGTTTGCAGAAGGGCTGAATGACAATTTAACCCAAAACCGCCATTCAGTATTAACAGTTAACGTATTAGTGGTTGAAAGATAAGCTGCACCCGCTGTTGTATCTTTCAATTGTAACTGAAATTTGTCATTTATTTTGAATTTATCCCGGGTTCCCGTCCAGGAAGGGTTTTTTGTAAAATCGCCGTCTTCAAAATCATCAGAAACCTGTGCTGAAACAAATAGCGGAAGGAGCAATATTAAAAGAAATAGCTGTTTCATTTTTTATAATTTTGCGGCGACCTGAATAAAGACTTGTAAAAATAATAAAAATGAAGGTTGCAGTCGTAGGTGCCACAGGATTGGTTGGCAGGGAGATCATAAAAATCCTGGAAGAACGGAAATTTCCGGTTGACGAGTTCTTTCCGGTAGCTTCTGAGAGATCGGCGGGGAAAAAAGTGTCTTTTTCAGGAAAAGATTACGAAGTCATTGCTTCGGAAAAAGCCATAAAGCAAAAGCCGGATGTAGCTATCTTTTCAGCAGGTGCCGCCACTTCACTGGATCTTGCACCAAAGTTTGCAGCCACAGGGACCACAGTCATTGACAATTCTTCGGCGTGGCGGATGAATGAAGATATTCCCCTTATCGTTCCCGAAATCAATGGAGACATACTTAAAAAGGAGAATAAAATTATTGCCAATCCCAATTGTTCAACTATTCAACTGGTTATGGTTCTTGCACCTTTACACCGGAGATACGGGATCAAACGGGTTGTGGTTTCCACCTACCAGGCCGTCAGCGGAAGCGGGGCCAAAGGGGTAAGCCAATTGAAAAACGAACGTGAAAACAAGGCAGGTGACAAAACATATCCTTATCAGATTGATTTGAATGTCATTCCTCATGCGGGCGATTTTACGGATGACGGCTACACAACCGAAGAGATCAAACTGGTTAACGAAACCCGTAAAATACTGAATGCTGACATCAGGGTAACAGCAACTGCGGTGAGGGTGCCTGTTATTGTGGGCCATTCGGAAGCGGTGAACATCGAATTTGAAAATGATTTTGACTTTTATGACCTGAAACGACTGCTTGGCTTTATGCCGGGTGTGGTGATTCTTGATATGCCCGAAGGAAACCTATACCCTATGCCCGTATTGGCTGCCGGAAAGAATGAGGTATTTGTTGGGCGTATCCGCCGTGATTTTTCACAACCCAATTCGCTAAACCTGTGGATCGTATCCGACAACTTACGGAAAGGCGCCGCTACCAATGCGGTGCAGATTGCGGAGTATTTGTTGAAAATGGGTTAGAAGTTAGGAGTTAAGTGTTAGGGGTAATAAAATGAATTGTCAATCAGTTACCCGGTCATAAATGACCGGGGTAATACAAACCTGAGAAATTGAAAATATACAACTGCATAAAAGATTTTGAACCCGTTGACAATGCGGTCATCACCATCGGTACTTTCGACGGCGTTCATCTGGGTCACCAGGCCATTTTCAAAAAAATGAAAGAAGAGGCCGCTAAAATTAACGGGAAAACCGTGGTCGTCACATTTTATCCCCATCCGAGGATTGTTCTGGGGCTGGACAGCAAAAACCTGAAATTCATCAATACCCAGGAAAAAAAGATCAACCGCATTGAAGAAGCAGGAATTGATTACCTGGTGATCATCAATTTCACCAAAGAGTTTGCCCGGTTGTCGTCTGAAGAATTCATCAGGGATTTTGTCCATGAAAAAATTCGACCGATAAAGATTATCACCGGATATGACCATCATTTCGGTAAAGACAGGGAGGGTAGTTATGACCTGTTGTTGAAAATAGGTAAAGAACTGGGATTTGAAGTGGAAAAGGTGGATGCAGTTTATGTGAATGATGTAAAAGTCAGCTCAACACGCATAAGGGATCTCCTTAAAGCGGGTAAGATCCGTGAAGCCAATTCTTTTTTAGGGTATGAATATTCCATTACCGGAAAAGTGGTAACGGGAAAATCCATCGGGCACGACCTGGGTTTCCCAACGGCCAATATCGAGGTGGCGGATGAATACAAACTGATCGCTGCCGTAGGTGTTTATGCCTGCCGCGTGGTATATATGGGACAGCTTTACAAAGGCATGAGCAACATCGGCTATCGTCCGACCATTGACAAAGGTGACCTCACCATCGAGGTACATATTTTTCATTTCGACAAACAGATTTACGGCGAAGAGATCACCATCTGTTTTGTTGACCGCATGCGGGATGAGAAAAAATTTAAAAACAGGGAAGCTCTAAAAGCACAGCTTGCAAAAGACCGGGAGAATGCACTGGAGTTGTTTTAGGGTTAGACGGGAAGAGTATTGCGGGTTGCATAATGCGGGGTGCGTAACACCTAACATTTGATATTCATTGTTTAATATTTCATTATTCACCAACCAACTGAAACCGACACCCCCTTACTACGTTTAGCTATGATGAAACCGGGCAGGTACAGGCGCTGGCTGACGTGAGAGTCCTAATCAACCAATGAGAAAAATATAGTTCGGTATTTCATAGCTTCAGGATTCTTTCATCGCGCCACCACACAGCCCGTCGCCAGCTCCTCAGAACTAAACGATAGTTGTTAGGGTAGGTTTCATAGGGAAAACACAACCAACTGAAACACGCCGCTTCTTATTACGTTTAGCTCCGAGGAAATCAGGCAGGCACGTGCAAGGGCTGACGCGGGAGTCCTGAGCAACAAATAGTGAGAATTAAATCCGTGTGTCATGGTCCCGAGATTCTTTCGTCACCTTGACCAGAAAGCCAACAACGACGCCTCTAATCCTCTTCGTCTCTGCGCCTCTGCGTGAAACAAAATATCACTTCCTCCCGAAATCCGCCGGTATCTCACCCCAGAGCCGGGTATTCCATTTTAAAACCGGATTTTTGTAATCATTTGTTTTCAACCATTCCAATGCCTTATCCACATCGGCAAACAACCGGGCGTTTTTTTTAGTCCGCTTCAGCTTTGTGTTCACCCGTTTATTACGCACCCATGCAATGGCGGTCCTTGAATCGGAATAAACAGGATAATCCAGCTTGTGTTTTTTCAGCCACGCCAAACCCAGGACGATTGCCAGGAACTCTCCAATATTTACTGTGCCCATTTCATAAGGGCCGCGTCTGAACAAAGGGGTTCCGGTATCTGTAAAGACACCCTGGTATTCAAGAATCCCCGGATTACCCTTGCAGGCCGCATCAACAGACAGGCTGTTTAATACCGGTTTTTCATCAGATGTCAGTTTAAGCAGGTCTTTTTTGCCTTTGCGCTCTACCACGGTTTCATAAGATTCGTCCGAGGCCTGTTCCGCTTCTTCACGCGAATTGAAAGACTTGTATTTAGCGCCGTCAAAACCCGTTACCTGTTTTTTACAATCTTTCCAGCTTTCGTAAATCCCGGGTTTGAATCCCCTCCAGACCACATAGTATTTTTGCTTTGTTTGCTTTTTCGACATAAAACAAAAGTAAGAAAACTATTAAAGATGCAGGGGTTATATTTCACGCAGCGACGCAATGGTGCGGCGATTGCAACGGATTTAAATTTAACAGTCAGCGGTGGATGTCCCCCCCTTTATCCCCCTCCCAGCCAACTATCCTATGTCCCTATCCTGCTTCAAGCGTCCCGCTTAAAGCATTTTAAGGCATTTTAGGGACGTTTAAAGCGGGGATAGGAAAGACCTTCAAGCGGGACGCTTGAAGCAGGGAGTATTTATTAATTTTGCAAAAATGAAAATTCAGGTATGAGAAAATTTGTCATCCCTCTGATCATTGCAACCATTGTACTGGGTTCATGCAGCAGTGAATCCGACTATTTTCATAAAGAATATAAATTGAAAAACCAGGTATGGAAAAGGTTTGACGTTTTCTGGTTTGATGTTCCTGTTGAGAAAAATGACCTGTTGGATTTTTACCTGTCTGTTTCCCACAATAAAGATTATCCCCTTGACAAATTATGGGTGAATATCACCTTTTACACACCGGACGGGACTACCCGCTCACGTGATTATGATTTCGACCTGAAAGATAAAGCCGGAAACTGGATTGGAAATCAAAGCAACGGACTTTGGAAAACCGAGCTGCCAATCCGCAAGGAAATGCCCATTTATGAAGCCGGTATTTGCAAGGTGCGTATGGAAAACAAATATTCCAAATTTGAACTTCCGGGCATTTCGTCCATCGAATTGATCGCCAGAAAAGCCAATCTTTAACATGATCAGGGTAAACACCCTTATTTTGTTAATAGATTACCCAAAATGTTAATAATAATTTAATATTTGTGAAAAGTTCTTTTCTTTTCATTCCTTATTTTTGAAATCTCTTGTAATTCATGCTTAATGAATGACAATCAAATTTATCGTTAACTAAATAATCATGCTATGAAAAAAATTATGTTTTTGATTTTGCTGATGGCCAACTATTGTGCCTTTTCGCAGGTTAATTATTCCACTGTTGATGATTTTAACAGATCTGATAATTATTCCATGGGAACAACTTCCTCTGGTAATTCGACCTGGACAGAAAATGAAGAAAGTGGTCATCCTGAACAACTTCAAATTGCCTCGAATGTACTGCTTGCAATTACAGGTGGTGTTTCAGGGCTTGAGCCCACAAATGCATCCATTGATCTTACTAATGAAGTTTCCGGTTTTGATCTTGGAAATGGTACTTATGGTTGGAGCTTTCATTTTCACCTTTACAGAAATCCTTCAGGTTGGGGTAGTAGCAACTATAGTTTGGGTTGGGTATTGGCTGGAAATGAAAATGATTTTTCTTCAAGTACAGTTGACGGTTGGGCAGTTTTATGGACTGCGACAAATGACGAATTAGTTCTTGGCTATTTTACGGATGGTATTTCGGGCAATGATCCGCTGACTAATGTTGTACAAACGGGTTTGGATTGGGATAACTCTGGAAGTGATGGAGTCAATGTAAGGATCGAGGTCGATGCCAGCGGAAACTGGACATTTTATTGGGAATTAGGTCCGGCAATCTCTGTACCAATAGATATTGATGCTAATTCAGCAACATCCTCTTCAGCAGATAATACTTTTTTCGATGATGTAATTATGAAATATAGCGGTCCGATTTGGGCACACTCAACCAGCAGCAGTTCCACTTCGAAAGGAGATTTTGATAATTTTAATTTTGGTGAAACGGTTTCGGGTGGCGTTGACAATCCCACAAACTTTACAACCGTAACTGCAGGAACAGATCAAATTGATTTGAGTTGGACCCAAAATGCCAATGGAGATAATGTAATGGTGGCCTGGTCGTCAGATGGTACGTTTGGAACTCCCTCGGGGTCATATAGTGTTGGGGATCCCATAACTGGCGGCGGAACCGTTTTATATAATGGTTCAGGGACATCAACAAGTCATACCGGGCTAACTGCCAATACACAATATTATTACATGGCATGGTCAGTAGATGGTTCCTCAAATTACTCAAGTGGTGTTTCTGACGACACCACAACGCTGGCTGATGAACCGACCGCAGACCCAACTGCTTTTACAGCGACAACAATCAGCGCCACGGAAATTGATCTAAGCTGGACAGACGCTTCACCGGCAGCAGATTCTTACATTATAAAAGGAAGCAGCGTTGGATATACTGATATTACTGACCCTGTTGACGGAGCACCGGAAACCGATGGCGGTCTTGTGCTCAACGTGGCATCAGATATCGGAGCAACACAATTTACCGGTTTGGCCCCGAATACAACCTATTATTTCCAGATTTATCCTTACAACGGAGATAACGGTTCTGTAAATTACAAAACAGATAGTCCTGCACAAGCAACTGAAACAACAGATGCGGCAAACACTGATTTGATCATTTCGGAAGTCGTTGACCCAAAAGACGTTTATCAGGCAAGATTCATAGAGCTTTACAATCCCGGTGCATCAACAATTGATTTTGATGCAGAAGACTGGTATTTATGCCGCCAAACAAATGGGGGAACATGGGAAGATAAAAAACTAACCGGTTCTATTACGTCAGGTGGTACTTACGTTGCTGCAAATTATAATGGAAGCACTGCGGATTATTTCTACACAAGTTATGGATTTATGGCCGACTATGATTATGGTGGTACTTCAGGAAATGGTAATGACGGGTACTTTTTATATTACGGTGGAGATCACTCTACCGGAACGCTTATTGATGCCTATGGTGTAATTGATGTTGATGGTACGGGAGAAGCCTGGGAAT
>CAZMOS010000031.1:0-25723 GCA_964567945.1 uncultured Lentimicrobiaceae bacterium | reverse complement strand
TCACGTGCTCCACGCCAACTGATTGGATCTCGTTCAAAGAAATACTTGAAATCCCCCGCCCTTCAAAAAAAGAAGAAAAGATCATAGCTTTCCTTCTGGATTTCGGAAAAAAACACAACCTGGAAACCTTACAGGACGAAGTGGGTAACGTTCTGATCCGCAAGCCGGCCACGCCGGGAATGGAAAACCGGAAATCGGTTGTGCTGCAAAGCCATGTGGACATGGTCTGTGAAAAAAACAGCGATAAAGATTTTGATTTTGAAAAAGATACTGTTGAGGCAATAATCAGAGACGGATGGGTATATGCCAACGGCACCACGCTTGGCGCCGACGACGGCATCGGGATTGCTACCCAGCTTGCCATCCTGGTATCAAAAGACATTGTACACGGCCCTATTGAATGTCTGTTCACAGTGGACGAAGAAACAGGACTGACAGGCGCTTTCGGATTAAAGCCGGACTTTCTGCAAAGCGAGATTTTGTTAAACCTCGACTCGGAAGACGAAGGCCAGTTGTTTATCGGTTGTGCCGGAGGACAGGATACAGTCGGACGATTGCCTTACAAAAAAACCAATATACCTGACGGCTATACTGCTCACAAGATCAGCGTTTTTGGCTTGAAAGGAGGACATTCGGGCGATGATATCAGTAAAGGCCGGGGCAACGCAAACAAAATTCTGAACCGGTTTTTATGGACCAACCTGGAAGAGATGGAAATGAAACTGAATGAGTTCAACGGGGGTAACCTTCGTAATGCCATAGCACGCGAAGCTTTTGCAGTCGTAATGATCCCGGTAAAACACAACGAAGAACTCAAAAGAAGAGTTGAGAGATTTGAAGAAACCGTGAGGGATGAATATCATGTAACCGAACCGGATTTAAATGTCAGCGTCGAAAAAACGACAATACCCGGTTATGCTGTTGACGATGACTCGACATTCAAACTGTTAAATACTGTTTATGCCTGTCCTCACGGGGTGATTACCATGTCGCAGGATATCGAAGATTTTGTGGAAACATCCACCAATCTGGCATCGGTGAAATTTGAAGAAAGCGAGATTCTGATCACCACCAGCCAGCGCAGCTCGGTGGAATCGGCCAAAACCGACATTTGCAATATGGTTGCCAGTGTCTTTAACCTGGCAGGCGCCAAAGTGGAACAAAGCGACGGTTATCCGGGATGGAAACCCAACCCCGACTCGAAGATCGTAGAGATAACCGAAAACGCTTACAAAAAATTGTTTAATACCCAACCGGAAGTGCTGGCCATCCATGCCGGGCTGGAATGCGGCCTGATCGGCGACAAATACCCGGGCATGGACATGGTGTCCTTCGGACCGACCATCAAAGGAGCGCACTCACCCGATGAAGGTATTGAAATCGAAAGTGTGAAAAAGTTCTGGGAGCTTACACTGGATGTTTTGAAAAATATTCCTGTGAAGGAAGAATAAAAGACAGATGCCTTTCCAACAACAACTATACAGGAGCAACACATTCCAATGATCCGGAAATTTATTTTATCGGTCATTTTGGTCTTATCGGCTCTGACGGTTTCGGCCCAACATGCAATAACCGGCAGGATAACCGATGAATTAAACGGAGAACCCTTAACAGGCGTTAATGTGTATATACCGGAGCTGTCAAGGGGAACGGTTTCGGATAGTACGGGTAATTATTCTTTATCCAACCTGCCCAATGGCCGTTTTATCATTCAGTATTCTTTTGTAGGTTTTAAAACGGTTAACCGGGAGGTACAGCTCTACGGTAAGGATATTACCCTGAACATTGAGATGAAAACAACAGTCATCCAGGGTGATGAAGTGGTGATTTCCGGGAACTTCACAACTACCCAACATGAGAACACCATTAAGATCAGTACCATCGGCATTGAGCAGATCGCCGCTTCCGGTAATCCCTCGCTGGTTCAATCAATTTCAAAAGTTCCGGGCGTTTCGATGATCTCAAAAGGGCCGGGTGTAGTTACTCCGGTGATCAGGGGGCTTTCATTGAGCAACATCCTTGTTTTGAACAATGGTGTTCCTATGGAGAATTATCAGTTTTCGCAGGACCATCCTTACCTGATAGACGAAAACGGGCTGAAAAGGGTTGAGATCATAAAAGGTCCTTCCTCACTGATCTATGGTTCTGGTGCCGTGGGAGGTGTAATCAATTTGATCCCCGAACATCCTGCTACCGAAGGAACGGTAAAAGGCGATGTTGATATCAGGTATTTCTCCAACACCGTGGGAATCCTGACAAATATTGGTATAGAAGGAAGCCAAAAAGGTTTTGTCTGGGGAATACGCGGAGGAATCAATTCGAACAAAGATTTTATTCAGGGCAACAATGAATTTGCCCCCAACTCCCGCTTTAACAGGTACAACATGAAAGCCAATGCGGGATTTATCAAAAAGACAGGTGTTTTCAGGGTTTTTTATTCTTACGATAAAAGCCGTTTTGGCCTGGCTGTTCCACCGGCATTTCAACTGGTTACTGAAAACGGAAGAAAAAATGAAGTATTGTATCAGAATTTGGCTGACCACCTGATCATTTCACAAAACAAATTTTTCCTCGGAAACTTCAAACTTGATGTTAATCTTTCTTACGAACAAAACAACAGGCAATTAAAAGGTTCCGAATCCGATCCGCCATTCACAAAAGTGGATATGACACTTAAATCTTTTAACTACCGGATAAAAGCCGGAAGCGACCTGGGTAAAAACGGAAAGATCATTTTTGGAATCCAGGGCTTATGGCAGAAAAACACCAATGGCAATGCACCCAACCATATACTGCCGGATGCTACAAGCAACGACATTTCGGGCTATGTGCTGGCACAATACCTACTGGGAAATTTCAAGATGGAAGCCGGTTTGAGGTACACTCACATAAAAATCCATGTTCCCTTACAGGAAGCCGGAAGCCACAATCACAATGGAGGCGAACAGGAAGGGGACGAGATTTTCATTCAATATGACAATGCTTTCAACGATTTGAGCACTTCGGTAGGAACCACATGGAACATCAACGAAAAAAACCTCATCCGGCTGAACCTGGCTTCGGCATTCCGCAGCCCCAATCTTGCCGAGCTTACGCAATATGGAATCCACGGTACCCGTTTCGAGATCGGAAACCGTGATCTGAAAACACAGCAAAACCTGGAAGGCGACCTGGGATATCATTTGCATACCAAACACACATCCCTTGATGTGTCGGTTTTTTATAACAATGTCTTCGGATACATTCATTTAACACCTACGACGGATACAACGGATGAGGGATACAAAATTTATCGTTACATACAGAGCGATGCCCGGCTGTATGGCGGCGAGGTTTCTCTGCATGTTCATCCGCATCCTGTGGACTGGCTGCATATTAAAGCCACTTATTCGCTGGTTGAAGGACAATATAAAAAGGGGGATTACCTGCCGCTGATCCCGCCGCAGGATCTTAACCTGGAACTTAAATTCATTGCAAAGAAATGGAAAGTATTGATGAACCTGTATGTGGAAGGCGGTATGTATTTCGTTTTTGCCCAGAATCATCCCTCGGTTTTTGAAACCAAAAGCAACCCTTATTATCTGCTGATGATGGGCGCCGGATTTGACATTCAAATGAAACGGCAGACAATTAATTTCAGCATTACAGCCAATAATTTACTCAATGTGGCTTACTTCAACTACTTGTCAACCTTGAAAGATGTGGAAATTTATGACATGGGAAGAAATATAACCGTTTCGCTGCAAGTTCCTTTCGGGATTGTGAATAAATGAATATCAAACTTAACCGTCGTTTGCTTGCTTCTGAATTTTTTGACGCTGATTTCGCGGATTCGTTATGATGGTATCTGCGTCAACAAAATGCTTGAAATTAAAACCCAAAGCCAAACCCTATCCTGATAATCGGGTTGGTATAGGGAGTATATTTGTCTTCCAGTACATTAAACAAAATGGCAAAGGACGCAAATCCGCGCCCCCCCATATTCATGAAATAACCCGCGCCTATAAATAAACTGTTAATCCACATGCGATTTTTATTATTAATATTTTGATCATAGTATTCGTAGCTCAATGCCTCATATTCAACCTGTGCAAACAGGCCTTTGAAAAAAATGTAGCGCGTAAAAATACTGGCCCCATAATCATGGTAACTTTCCCTTCGGCTGGGTGATACCTCGTAACTGTTAAAAATATATGTCAGCCTTGTTCCCACATGAAAAGCCGGGGTGATTCTGTAACCTATTATCGGAGATATCTGAACATAAGAACTGTAAGATGAAAAGCCTGCACCAAGCATACCTCCGAGGAGCCAGGGGTAATAATCTTTTTGTCTTTTTTTCTTTTTCAATTCCTTTTTCTGCCCCTCTCCTTCGCGTTTCTGACCGCTGGTATTTTGATACTGGGCCTGGATGCTTGTAACCAGTGCCAAAAGAAAAAGCAGTAAAAATAGCCGGGCTGTTTTATTCATTATTTTGTGTTTGAAATTCAATATTTTTCAACAATAAAAACGCAATTGTGCCGTAATTGTTATTTGATTGTATTTTTGCCGGTCAATAACCCAAAGTTAATGCGTTTGAAAAAGCAAATATCGTACCCTTTATTGTGGATAATTATTACCATAACGGCAATTACATTTTCATGCCGCAAAGATAGGGTAATTGACAACAACCCGTCTCTTAAGCTTTCTTTTTCAAATGATACGGTCATTTTCGATACGGTTTTTACTTCACTGGGATCGGCTACGCAACGATTGATGGTTTACAATACTTCAGGCAGTGCTGTCAACATTACAAACATCTTGCTTGCCGGTGGTGATAAATCTCCTTACCGTATCAATGTGAATGGCCTTTCAGGCTCTGGCTTTTCGGATATCGAATTAAACGGTGGCGACAGCCTGTACATTTTTGCCCGCGTGACCATTGATCCTACGGATTTCAATAATCCGTATGTGGTTGAAGACAGCATTCTTTTCCTGACCAACGGCAATGAGCAGAAAGTCAAGCTGGTGGCCTGGGGACAAAATGCCAATTACATCCTGGCCGACAAGTTTATTGAAGGATTCCCTCCTTTCCAGATCGTTGCCGACAGTCTGGAAACTGTGCACTGGACCAATGAAAAGCCCTATGTTGTTTATGGTTATGCCGTGATTGATTCGTATGGCAAACTGATCATTGACGAAGGTACCCGTGTATATTTTCATAATAATTCCGGACTTTGGGCTTATGCCGACGGCGTGCTGAAAGTTTATGGCTCACCCGAAAATCCGGTTACTTTCCAGGGCGACCGCCTGGAATCGTTTTACGATGACCTGCCCGGACAATGGGACAGGATATGGCTGATGGAAGGCCGGCAGGGCGAGGACCACGAGATTTACAATGCCATCATCAAAAACGGCTTTATCGGCATACAGGCCGAGTCGTTCCTCCGTACTACCGAAAATAAAATCCTGCTAAAAAACGTGATCATCGAAAACATGACCGGCATTGGTATCTTTTCGCGGTTTTTTAATATTGACGGTGCCAATACCGTTGTGGCCAATTGCGGGGGATATTGCCTCGCTTTTACAGGTGGCGGGAATTATGATTTCAAACAATCCACCATCGCCAACTACTGGTCCTATTCCGTTCGCAATACACCTGCCGTTTTCATCAACAACTATCTGCCCGACACCAATGACCAGCCGGTTCCTTTTCCACTGAATTTCTCGTTGGGCAACAGTATTATTTATGGGTTCAATCAAAATGAATTTGAAACCGACATGGTGAACGGAGCCGATTCGGTTTATTTTCTGACCCACTGCCTGCTGAAAACAGTTTACCCCGTCAGCAATCCGGACAATTACAACAACATTTTAAAAAACAAAGACCCGAAGTTTCTGGATTATCAGGTGAACGATTACCGGATTGATACCCTTTCCCCTGCCATTGATTACGGTGATCCGGCCATTGCGGCGACAGTACCTTACGACATTCTGGGAAATCCGCGTACTGAACATTACGACCTGGGAGCTTACCAGTTTGTGCCGGGACAGGATGAAGGGGATGATGGGGGGAATTTCTGATTTCAAATTGACATAATCAACCTAATTGACCTTCTAAATAAATCGCAAACTGAATAAGTCAGAAAAGATAAATAACAAATTTCAAAATATCCCCTCCTTGTCGGTATCCGCACCAGTGATAAAACCCGGAAGGCGGGGACATCAACCGGGGGGGATTACCGGGAATCGGCGGCTAAAGCCGCCGGTACGGAGAATTCACCCGTCGGGAGAAGCGTTGCCCTGACCTGGCGGGCGGCCTTGCACCCGCCAGGTCGAAAAAAAGAGGGGCTTTTTATTTCGACCCGCCGGGAATCAGCCCGTCTTATCATCTGCACGTCAGAATGAATTCAGTCCGGACGGGGCTGAACTACCCGGCGGGTCAGGGCCCGGCGGCTTCAGCCGCCGGTACAGGACGCCCGCCAATGAATTGGTGGGCTTGGGTTTCGGCCTTCCCTTCGGGAGGCGGGGGCGTCCCGAAGGGACGTTTGAATCAAAGCCATAGATTTTATTCTTTGGCTTTTGGTGTCCCAACAACATTTTGTTGACCATAGCGCCGGTTGGTGAGGTCACCAACCGGGGGGTTCGGGGTTCTCATAAATCAATCGTCCGCTTTATTCTTTAACAAAGGAACAAACCTGAAAGCCCCGAAATGCTCTTCTTCCAGGGTACCGTCTTTTCTTTTTGTAATTCGAACCATTGTCTGCACATCACGGCCACCAAGAGGAACGACAAGCATTCCACCGGATTTTAACTGGTCAATCAAAGCTTTGGGCAATTCTGTCGCTGCTGCCGTAATGAGGATTTTATCATAAGGGGCAAAAGCAGGCAATCCTTTGGTGCCATCGCCATAAAAACATTTTACTGATCCGTAACCTATGGTCGGGAGGAAAGATTTGGTTTTCTGGTAAAGCTTTTTCTGTCGTTCAATCGTATAAACCTTAGCGCCCATTTCTGCAAGAATACATGCCTGGTAACCTGATCCTGTCCCAATCTCCAGCACTTTATCTCCAGGGTTCACCGACAATAATTGAGTCTGAAAAGCCACAGTATAAGGCTGGGAGATGGTTTGACCGGAACCGATCGGAAAAGGTTTGTCCTCATAAGCAAACTCAAGAAAAGAAGAATCGAGAAATAAATGACGGGGAACAGATGACATGGCCTTTAAAACGCGTTCATCATGAATCCCTTTTCTTTTAATGGATTCTACAAGCCGCAACCGTAATCCCTTATGCCGATATGTGTCATTCATCATTACGGGAAGCGAAATTATAAATTATACAAGACCTTTCTTTATCTGGCAATAAAATAAATTTATTCTTCTTTTAATATTCTGGTATCAGATTGTTTAATCAATTACTTTTGCGCAAAATTTTTAACTATGCTAAAAATCGGCGTTCTGGGAGTGGGGCATCTGGGTAAGATCCATGTTCAATGTATCCGGATGATTGATAATTACGAATTAACCGGATTTTTTGACCCCGACCATGAAAAATCGGATGAAGCTGTCCGCAACATGGGAATAAAAAGATATGATAGCGTTTCGACACTGATTGATGCTGTGGATGTGGTTGATATCGTCACCCCCACTGTTTCACATTTCGAATGTGCTGCCGAAGCGATTAAAAAAGGGAAACATGTATTTATTGAAAAACCGGTGGTTTCAACTCCTGATGAAGCATTGCAGTTGATTGAATTGTCAGCCGAAGCAAGTGTAAAAGTACAGGTAGGCCATGTAGAACGGTTCAACCCTGCTTTTATAGCCGTCCGGGATAAATTAAATTATCCCATGTTTATTGAAGCACACCGCCTGGCAGAGTTCAATCCGCGTGGTACGGATGTGCCCGTTGTCCTGGATCTTATGATTCATGATATTGATATCATACTGAGTGTAGTGAAATCAAACGTGCTAAAAATACATGCAAGCGGAGTAAATGTGGTAAGCGACACACCCGATATTGCCAATGCGCGGCTTGAATTTGTAAACGGGGCTGTTGCCAATCTTACGGCAAGTCGCATTTCGCTGAAAAATATGCGCAAAACAAGGTTCTTTCAAAAAGATGCATACATAACGGTGGATTACCTTGAAAAAACATCCGAAATTGTAAGAATGGAAGAGATGGAAAACGAAACAGACGATAAGTTTGCTTTGATCATTGATCTGGGCAAAGACAAAAAGAAGAAGCGAATCTTTTTTGAAAAGCCGGAAATACACCAAACCAATGCCATACGGGATGAACTGGACAGTTTTTACCATTCAATAGTAAATAATACAGTTCCCCTGGTAAGCATTGATGACGGTTTTCAGTCACTGAAAATTGCTGGTATGATTATTGATAAAATCAGCACATCATCAAATAATCTGTAAGAAGATATTAACATTTACAATATCATTGTTTTTCTATCGTTAAGAAATTATTAATAATTGTGAGGAAATTGACGAGGGGGAATACCTTAAACAAATTTGGAATACTTTTTATTTTGGGTTTATTTACATTTTCCTTAAATAGCTGTTATAAATTCGAAGGTGACCAAACCGTACCTGCTTATTTAAAAATAGACTCCATCAATGTGGAGACCTATTATTCTGATGAGGGGACAAGTTCCAGCAAAATAACCGACGTATGGGCCTATCTTGACGATAACCTTGTGGGAGTTTTTGAATTACCGGCTCTGTTTCCCGTTTTGGCCAAAGGCAAACATAAACTCCAGTTGAGGGCAGGCATCATGCTGAACGGTATTTCGAGTACCCGTGTTCCATATCCTTTTTATTTGCCAATTGATTATCCTGATTTTGAATTTTATGAAGACAGCATCCGGGTTCCGCCTGTTCTGACAACAACATATTACCCCGGACTGACTTTTGCCTGGATGGAGGATTTTGAACAAGAAGGTTTGAAAATTGACGAGACCAGTATAAGCGATACGGTGATCAAACGAACACAGGACGGGGCATTCATTACGCCTACATCACAATATTCAGGTGTCATTAAT
The DNA here is from genome assembly GCA_964567945.1 of uncultured Lentimicrobiaceae bacterium. Classification (GTDB taxonomy): domain Bacteria; phylum Bacteroidota; class Bacteroidia; order Bacteroidales; family F082; genus JAADID01. Next base: position 16,693 of record CAZMOS010000031.1, on the reverse strand, counting down.
CTTACAGAAGAAAAACCGATATACAGTGCCGTTTCCTATGATCTCTACCCCATGCCAAAAGAAGGCACGCCAACAGTTCTTGAGCTGAATTTTAAGACAGACAATCTTTTTAATGTGGGGCTATTGATCCAGGAAGAAGGTCAGATAATCAAACTGCCGCTTGTGATCCTGGCTCACTCACCCGAATGGAACAAAATATATATCAATCTCGGGCCAAACCTCTCACTGCACTCAAAGGCAACAGGATTTAAGGTGTTGCTGGAAGCAGGTCTGGAACTGGATCAGCCAACGGCGACCATTTATCTTGATAACATTAAAATGATTTATCGTACCCTTTAAGGTTGGGAAAAAGAAACATGAACAGACGACTACAAGTTACCAAATACGTTATCCTCGACTGGTTATCAGCGCTTATTGCCTGGGTACTGTTTTATATTTTCAGGAAATACACGGAAGACCCGTACATTTTTTCTCACTTCGATATAGTTTTTAGCAATGAACGGTTTTGGCAGGGAGTAATGATCGTTCCGCTTTTCTGGCTTGTACTCTATCTGATGATCGGCTCATACCGGCGGATCTACCGTAAATCACGGTTAAAAGAGCTGGGACAAACCCTGATCATTACCCTGATCGGTGTAACCATCATTTTTTTCCTGTTGATCCTGGACGATTTTATCGTTACCTACAAATCCTATTATCAGTCTTTCCTTGCGCTTTTCCTGTTGCAGTTTATCATCACCTATACTTTCAGGTTGACGCTCACCACGTTGACCGTCAGAAGAATACATAGCGGAAAGATCGGGTTCAATACATTGATCGTGGGCAGTAACGGGAATGCCGTCAAAGTTTATAACGACATTATCAATGAGGAAATATCCTCTGGGAACAAGTTTATCGGCTTTGTTAATGTCAATGATCACAAGGATTTTAAAGTAGCCAAATACATGCCCCACCTGGGAAGGTATGAAGACCTGAACCGGTTAATCATCGAATATAAAATTGAAGAGGTCATCATAGCCATTGAAAGGTCGGAATTTGATACCATCGAAAGGATAATCACGGAACTGGAGACAACGAACGTTATTATCAAGGTCATTCCACTGATGCAGGACATTATTTTCGGTTCCGTAAAAGTTTCGGGTATTTTCCACACGCCTCTCATTGAGATTTCTCCCGACCTGATGCCTCTTTGGCAACAGTCTCTCAAGCGCCTGATAGACGTTGTAGCCTCCGTTTCTGCCATGATATTTCTGATCCCCTTTTATATTTTTACGGCTGCCGGTGTTAAACTTTCGTCACCCGGCCCGATACTTTATGGTCAGGAACGGGTTGGAAAAAGCGGGAAGATATTCACCATGTACAAATTCCGTTCGATGTATGCCGATGCCGAAAAAAACGGACCCCAGCTTTCTTCGGAAAACGACCCGCGCATCACACCTTTTGGCTCTTTTATCCGCAAAGTCAGGTTAGACGAAATACCCCAGTTCTTTACCGTTTTGCTGGGCCACATGTCGCTGGTCGGGCCACGACCCGAGCGGCAATATTATATTGACCAGATTGTGAAACGGGCGCCCCATTACCGTCTTTTACTTAAAGTAAAGCCGGGGATCACTTCATGGGGACAGGTAAAATTCGGTTATGCTTCTACCGTTGATGAAATGATCGAACGGCTCAAGTACGATATCCTTTACATCGAAAACATGTCACTGGCCATGGATTTCAAAATCCTGATATACACTGTCCTGATTGTTGTCCAGGGACGGGGGAAGTAGGAGCTGGATGCTGGATAGTGGAAGGATGATTGGATGTATGATAACAAAAACTATGGATCAAATCAGTTACCCGGTTATTTATGGCCGGATTAATCGAACAAGTTGAATCCCGCGTGCGCGGGAAGCAATCGAACAGTCGAACCATGAAACAATCGAACAATTAAGCCATCAATTCCTCAAATCTGCCCTCTCTCAATCATCCTTACAATAATTTCAATCTGCCTGTCTTCGCCTTCCGGGTCATATTTCTCTTTTAAATTGTAACCCCATATTCGTGCAAAGGTCTGATAAAAGAACGCCCTGAAGTTTCCTCTTAGTTCTTTTACGAGATCATAAGACGTGTTGCCCGTTTCCCGGTCAATCAGCTTGATCAGTATCAAGCCTTGTGTGAAAGTGAGTTTTTTCAGGTCATCACCGTATTTCTCACTGATTTCTTTTTCTGCCTGTTTAACGATCAGGCGGCGTTCTTTATCGGTTTTAGCCCGCTCCAGTTTGTATTCATATCTTCGTAATTCAATCCCTGCAAGCTTTGCATAAGGATAGACGATTTTTACATTCCTGATCATCTTGCTCAAACGGCGCTTTTGTTTTCTGCTTTTGGGAATAGCAAGGGAAAATGAATATATCTCAACCTCGTTCAATTTGACGACGGGGATCGTATCACCGTCAATGATCTCTGCCTGAACAACAACGTAATCAACATCCTGCGCCAAAGCAGCAGAGGCAAAAAAAGAAAAGAAAAGAAATATGAGCAGCGCTTTCTTCATGTCCAGATCATAGATTCCATTCATCTGAACAAAAATAATGCTAAACTGCAGCTTTTAGTTTGCTGATGTTCGCTTTTTCAAACCTGCCAGATGCATAAGCTAAGGTAACCGAAAGTTTTTTGGCTTTCTTTTTCGAAGGCAACTCAAACATGGCATCAATCATAATGGCTTCGATAATTGACCTTAATCCCCTGGCACCCAGCTTGAATTCGATGGATTTATCCACGATGAAATCAAGCGCTTCATCTGTAAAACTCAATTCAATGCCATCCATTTCAAAAAGCTTGATAAATTGTTTGGTCAAAGCATTCTTGGGCTCAATCAAAATCCGTTTTAAGGCTTCTCTCGATAACGGACGGAGATAAGTAAGCACAGGCAATCTTCCCACGATTTCGGGTATCAGCCCGAATTTCTTCAGGTCGGCAGGGGCGATATACTGCAAAAGGTTATCTTTATCTACGCGGTCATCATTGACACCCGCAAATGAATATCCCACCACATTGGTACGCAGCCGGGCGGCAATATGGCGTTCGATCCCCTGGAATGCTCCGCCGGCAATGAAAAGAATATTTTTTGTGTTAACCGTGATCATCTTTTGCTCAGGATGTTTGCGGCCACCCTGCGGAGGAACATTGACTTCGCTTCCTTCAAGTAGCTTTAACAAGGCCTGTTGAACGCCTTCTCCTGATACATCACGGGTGATGGACGGGTTATCACTTTTACGGGCGATCTTATCCAGTTCGTCAATAAAAATAATTCCTTTCTCAGCCGCAGCCACATTGTAATCGGCAGCCTGTAACAAGCGGGTCAGGATACTTTCCACATCTTCCCCCACATAACCCGCTTCTGTGAGCACAGTTGCATCAGCAATGGCAAACGGAACGTGCAACATGCGGGCAATTGTCCTGGCAAGCAATGTCTTTCCCGTACCGGTTTCGCCAACCAGCACGATGTTTGACTTTTCGATCTCCACTTCATTGTCATCCTGCTGCTTCTGGCTGATGCGTTTGTAGTGATTGTAAACCGCGACGGCCAACACTTTTTTAGCTTCATCCTGCCCGATAACATACATGTCGAGAAATTTTTTGATCTCGGCAGGTTTCAGGATTGAATTCTGGTAATCGGGCGCCTGAAACTGGCCGGTGGTTTCCTCGTCAAGTATCACTTTTGCCTGTTCAATACAATGATTACATATCTGTGCTTCAAGGCCTGAAACAAGGAGTATAGTTTCAGACTTGGGTCTTCCGCAAAACGAACAATGTTCTTCTTTTTTACCGGCCATGATTAATACGAGTTGGTTTTTAAAAAATCAGGTTTTATTCGTGTTTTAGCAAAATCTCATCAATCATTCCGTAATCCTTTGCTTCTTCTGCGGTCATCCAGAAATCGCGGTCGGAATCATTATATATTTTTTTATAGGACTGGCTGGTGTGTTGGGCAATGATCTCATAAAGTTCTTTTTTCAACTTTATAATCTCACGTGCCGTAATTTCAATGTCGGAAGCCTGTCCCTGGGCACCACCCATAGGCTGGTGAATGAGTATGCGCGAATGTTTCAAGGCTGTCCGTTTACCCGGTGTGCCCGCACACAGCAAAATAGCACCCATCGAAGCGGAAATGCCAGTACAAATCGTAGCTATATCGGGTTTGATGTATTGCATGGTGTCGTAAATTCCCAACCCGGCATATACAGACCCCCCCGGAGTGTTCAGGTAAATCTGGATATCCCTGCCTGGATCGCTCGATTCAAGAAACAACAACTGCGCCTGGATAATGTTGGCTACATAATCATCAATGGGAACACCCAGGAAAATGATCCTGTCCATCATCAGACGGGAGAAAACGTCCATCTGGGCAACATTTAACTGCCGTTCTTCAATAATGGTCGGGGAAATGTAGTTGCCGTAAGCCGAATTGTATTTGTCAAGGGACAGACTGCTTATTCCCAGGTGGCCTGTGGCATATTTTCTGAATTCTTTACTACTGTTCATCTTTTTAATTTTTAGAATTTGAAACGATTTCAATAAATTTATCGGGAGATACTTCTTCTTCTTTTACCGATAGCTTGTCTTTAAACAAAGCGGATAATTTTTTATTTTGCAATGACGCGAAAATACGCTGTTTTTCCTGAGGATTAGAAAGCATGTTATTTACAACATCCTCCACCTGCTGATTGTACTCATACTCCATACCAGGCGGAATAAAGTATTTTCTTACTTCGTTGCGGATTTCTTCTTCCGTTACCCTCGCCTGGTCACCATAAATCTCTGTTAATTTACTTTCGATAAGCGACCACCGGATGGATTTACTATAACTTTCATATTGTTGTTCAACCTGTTCGGCCGTGATCTTCCCCTCGTTGCTTTCCACAAGCCAGCGTTTCATAAATTCATCGGGTAAAGGCAGACCGGTAATTTTAATGAACTCGTCAATGGCATCGTTTACGAATTGATTTTCAGAATCGGATGCGTAGTGTCTCTCCAGGTCTTCAGCTAGCTTTTTCCTGAAATCTTCTTCGGTTTTGATCTCATCGTCGGGATAAACCTTTTTGAAAAAATATTCGTTTAATTCGGCATCTTTTGAACGAACAACTTTGTCAATCGAAAACCTGTAATCAGCCGTTAGTTTATCATCCTGTCCATCTTTCAGGTTTAAAAGGAATTTAACTTTTGATTCGTCTTTAAAGGCTTTCATCGGATTGAAATCCACCGTTTCGCCGGCTCCTTTTCCAATAAATTTACTTTTAATGGTTTTTAGCCTGATGTCGTCTATCCTGAAGTAAGTTGTATTCTCAATGCCTCCTTCAAGGGGATTTCCCTCCGCATCAAGCTCGGTAAACCTGCCTTGCAGCCCGTCGGATTCTTCCGCTTTTTCGGGGTATTCTTCACTACCGTACCTCACTTTCAAATCTTCAATGGCCTTATCAACATCCTTTTCATCAACCCTGACCTTATAATAAGTTACTTCCATTTTTTCGGATAAGGCAAATTCAAAGTCAGGTGCAATCCCGATATCGAAATAAAAATCAAAACTTGTCTGGGTGTCAAAATCAATGGTGGTATTCTTTTCTTTATTCGGCAAAGGATAACCCAGGACATTGATTTTGTTTTCGACGATATAATTGTTCAACCCGTCTGAAACTTTTTGGTTTACTTGCTCGGCAATAATATTTTTTCCATACTTTTTCCTTATTATGCCGAGTGGCACTTTTCCGGGCCTGAAACCCGGCATATTGGTTTTTTTCCTGTAATCGGCCAGTTGCTTGTTTACCGATTCGATGTAATCTTCCTGGCCAAGATTTATGTGGATTATGGCTGTGAGATCATCTGTTTTTTCCTGAGAAATATTCATTTAAAATTACTTGGTATTTATTAATTATTTGATATCAAACATTCAGGTCATTTAAAAACCGGGGTCCGGCTCTGTTTCAATTGATAATGTACGCCTGACTGCAGTTTGTATTCATTTGTAACCGTAAAAGCAAATTTACACTGTTCCTTACTTCGTGCGGATGAAGGGACTTCCGTCTTTTCCGTCATCTGACCGTTTCGCCGGACAGGCTTCTCGCCCCTTCCTCCTTACTTCGTGCGGATGAAGGGACTCGAACCCCCACGCCTTGCGGCACCAGATCCTAAGTCTGGCGCGTCTACCAATTCCGCCACATCCGCAATAATATGTCCTGAAAATCAGGAATGTAACTTTTTAATAACGAGTGGCAAATATAGTATTTTTTTGTTCCTGTATTCTTTTTATTCACCCCTATTGATTTTGATGTCTGTTCGGTTAACAAAAAATAAAAATCGCTTTTAAGAAAACTTTAAGTAATTTTTATCGAATAATAATGTTATGATTTAAATAATTGCAGATAAAGTTTGACTGTTTAAGTAAAATCTTAATTTTGGCAGCTAATTTTCAAAAAGAAGGTAAGAAAAATACCGGAATGATTTTTAAAAACCCTATTAAACATTTTTTAAGCTGGTTAACCATCAGTTTTTTTATTTTATGGGGTCATCAAGTTGCCGGCCAGGAGATGTTCGGGGTTACGCTGGGGAACTATAACGGGTTGACGGGTTCGCTGCTCAACCCCGCCGTTATGACCAATTCAAAAAATTATCTTGAAATAAATTTTATTGCAGGCGATATATTTGCGTTCAATACCGCCGCTTACATCCCCGCTTCAGACCTGACCATCTGGGACATGTTAAAAAAGGATACCCAATTCCCTGTTTACGGCGAGAAAAAAAGCAGCTTTCTGATCTATACTAACCGCAACCCGAAATATGCAGTACAAAACACCCGGTTTCTTGGCCCTTCCGTCATGTTTCAATATGGCAGACACTCCCTTGCAATCACCACAGGATTCAGGTTTTTCACTTCTGCAAATAACATTCCATGGGAAATGCCTGTATTTGGATATGAAGGAATGGATTATGCACCTATCAATAATGTAGCTTTTGATGATTACCATATTGATGCCGAAACGCAGGCATGGTTTGATGTTGGGTTAAGCTATGCTTACGATGTCTATCATTTTCTTGACAACCAGGTAACCGTAGGCGTGACAGCCCGGAAATTGTGGGGATATATGGGCGTTTACGGCCAGATCAACAATGCAAACTATATAATTCCAAACGACTCGGTTTTGAACATTCTGAACCTGAACGGCGAAATGGGTTTTGCTGTCCCTGTTGATTACTCAACCAATGATTTTCCGTTGCACAATCCTGTATTTAAAGGAAGCGGTGTTGGATTTGACGTCGGTGTGGTTTATACAAAACGCAGGTTTGTGGATGACAACAGGTGGGAGAAACCCTGCGGGCAGGAGTTCAAAGATTATATTTACCGTATCGGATTATCCATACTCGATATCGGGAGGGTCAAATATTCCAATAATGCCCAATTGCATAGTTTTGATGATGTTTCGGCATATTGGGTGAATTACGACACCATCAGCTACAGTTCGGTTAATGAAGTCGTCAGGGAAATAAGCAATGTTTTTTATGGCGACCCGAACGCCTCGTACGCCGGAAACAGTTTCAAGATCGGCTTGCCCACTGCGGTCAGCCTGCAATTTGATTATAACCTTGAAAGATGGCAAAATGTTTATTTCGGTTTGGTCTGGGTTCAGCCTGTCCGCCTCAATCGCCATAGTTTACGGAGACCGGCCCAGATATCCCTGGTTCCCCGTTATGAAACAAAATACCTTGAATTCAGTGTTCCTATCCAGTTGTATGAATACAGATATCCACGTGTTGGATTTGCTGCAAGGTTTGCTTTCCTGACCGTCGGCACGGAACGTATGGGAACTTACCTCGGGCTTGCCGACCTCAACGGGCTGGATATCTATTTTTCCATAAAGCTTAACCTTTCCAAAGGTTCCTGCCGGAAAGTTATACCCGTGAAATGCCTGAATTATGAATATGGCTACAGCGATAAAGATAAGGCCAGATTCAGAAAAAGAAAATGATCATCTTTTGTTTTTCCTGTATTTTTTTACTTTTACTTCCGTATGAGTTAAACTCAAACATCAGTTTTTACGTAATATATAGCTACTAAATACACATAGTTACTCTTTATGAATTTTTCTTATTGTTATAGGGCAACTTTGTTTTTTCTTTACTTAACTATAAGTTTAGCAGCTAAAAGCCAAAACATGTTGGGCCTGGTTTTTTCAACCTACAGTGGTGTTTCCGGTGTTATGATCAATCCGGCATTCATGACCGGGTCTAAGGTTTTTCTGGATATTAATGTGGTTGGTGAAAGTACTTTCCTTGAAAACGACATGATCTTTTTTCCGGCAGGAGAAAAAATCCTCAGTGAGCTATTAAAATTCGATACCATTAACCTAAACGACGGAGATTTCAAGTACAATCGAAATTACAATTATTTTAACACCACAAATGACAAATATGTTTATACGGATGTAAGACTAATGGGGCCTTCAGTGATGCTACAGGCAGGCAAACATGCGTTTGCCTTGAGTACAACTCTCCGGTCAGTCCATGCCGGCAACAATATACCTTATCAGGTACCCATCATAATGTATGAAGGAATAGAAGACGAAAATTATTTCGGGAAAAATCTTTACGACAAAAACTATTCGTTTGTGAGTATGACGTGGTCGGAAATAAACATGAGCTATGCTGTTAATTTTTATGAGCGTTACGGTAACAGGTTCACTTTCGGAGCCACGGTCAAAGGTCTGTTCGGCTATGAGGGAGGTTATCTGGCTGTAAAAAACCTTGATTATATAATCATTGATAAACATACGGTCCAGTTCAATAATGCAGATACGGAAGTTGGAATAGCGCTGCCGATAGATTATGAAACCAATGCGTTTGATATAAAGCCATTCATCAGGGGTTATGGTGCCGGCCTCGATATAGGTTTTGTTTATACAAAAAAAGTTTCAACGATAAATCAAAGCGGCGAAAGAAGAATTTGTGCAAAACCATATTCCGATTATGTTTACAGGATCGGCATCTCGCTATTGGACCTTGGAGCGATTACTTTCAATAAAAATGCCGAGAAACACGTTTTTGACAATGTGGGTGTTTACTGGGAACATTATGATACGGTTCGTTATGAAGGTATCAATAATATCTTTCAAAGTTATAGCAATGCTTTTTACGGAGACCCCGGAAGTTCTTATAATTCGAGCAGGATACGGATTGCCCTGCCCACTGTTTTGAGCCTTCAGTTCGATTATCATTTGCATAAAAACTTTTATCTGGCTGCTTTGTGGAATCAACCCGTTAAGTTTCAGCTTAACCAGTTGTACCAGCCTTCGCAGATAGCCATTGTTCCCCGTTACGAAAACCGGTTTGTCGGTGTAAGCGTTCCTTTTTCAATATTCAATTACCGGGAACCCCGCATCGGCGTGGCTTTGAGGATATATTCTTTTACAATCGGAACCGAGAAACTCGGCTCATGGCTGGGCATATCCGATTTTACAGGGATGGACTTTTATTTTTCCTTTAAAATCAGTTTGCAGAAAGGACTTTGCCTGACCTCCCTCAAAGGTGCATGTTACAACGTTGGCCGGTAATTTTTTTTACTGCTTTTATTTTACCGTTGCCCAATCGGGGACCGCCATTACTTCAACTTCTTTAAAAGCCTGACATCCTGTTATTTGAAGCTGTTTTTATGTTTCATTATTTTGGGAAATACACCTCCGGGGCTTCGCGTTTTACCAACTACATTCCGCTTTCATTCCAAACCTTCAATAAATTTTACTCATAAAGTGTAACACTTTTTTCATTTTACTGTATAAATGTTTTGTAAACCATAACAGTTACCAACTATGAACAAAAAATTTACATACAGGGCTTTATCGCTTTTCAGTTTGTTAGCGATCAGCGTAATAACTTATGGCCAGAGCATGACGGGAATGACTTTTTCCACATACAGCGGTGTTTCCAGCACCATTGTTAATCCGGCATTAATGACCGGATCAAAAGTTTTTGTTGATATCAACGTAGTGGGAGGAAGTAGTTTTCTTGAAAACGACATGGTCTTTTTTCCTGCCGGAGAGAAAATCCTGCGTCAGGTTTTTTCACGTGATTCAATAAATCTGAACAACGGAGATTATAAATATAACCGGAATTATACTTATTTCAACAACACAAATGACAAGTATGGCTATATTGATATGAGGCTGCTGGGTCCCTCCATTATGGTTCAGGCAGGAAAACATGCATTTGCCCTGAGTACGGCCTTCCGCTCGGTAAGTGCAGGAAACAATATCCCTTATGAAGTACCTGTCCTTATCTACGAAGGTGCTGATTATGAAGGGTATTTTGGGAAAAATTACCAGGAAAAAAATTATTCGTTTGCCAGCATGACCTGGACAGAAGTGGGTTTAAGTTATGCTTATGATTTTTATGAGCGGTATGACAACCGGTTTACTTTCGGCGCAACAGTTAAAGCCCTGTTTGGTCATGAAGGAGGATATTTGTCCATTAAAGACCTTGATTTTACGGTCATTGATGAGAAGACTGTTCAGTTCAATAATGCAAATACGGAACTGGGTATTGCTCTTCCCCTGGACTATGAAACCAATTCGTTTACTACCAAACCGTTTACCAAAGGTTATGGCGTCGGCCTCGATCTTGGTTTTGTTTATACAAAGAAAAGCTCAACTTTTAATTTTGGCAGCGGGAGAAAGCTTTGTGAAAAACCTTATTCCGATTATATCTATAAAATCGGCGTTTCCGTACTGGACCTCGGTTTCATGAATTTTAGTAAAAACACAGAAAAACATGTTTTTGATAATGTAGGTGTTTACTGGGAAGATTATGATACAACACATTATGATGGTATCAGGAGAACCATTCAGAGTTATAGCCGGGCTTTTTATGGCGATCCCAATGCTTCTTATGCTTCCGACAGGATAAGAATTGCATTGCCGACGGTAATAAGTTTGCAGTTTGATTATCACCTGAACAAAAACTTTTACCTGGGGGCCATGTGGAATCAACCCGTCAAGTTCCAGCTTAACCAGTTATACCAGCCTGCCCAGGTTGCTTTTATACCCCGTTATGAAAACCGTTTTCTCGGTGTGAGTGTACCGGTTTCCATTTTCAATTACCGTCAACCCAGAATAGGCGTCGCACTAAGAATATTTACGTTTACGGTTGGAACAGAGAAACTTGGGTCATGGCTTGGCGTATCTGATTTTACCGGGATGGATTTCTATTTCTCCTTTAAGATCAATTTACAGAAGGGTATTTGCGGAACCTTCCTCAAAGGCGCCTGCTTCAACAGCGACTGGTAAAATAAGCGCAGTTTCCCCGAAAAGGGACAATAATATTAAACGATATTTATCTTGAAACCGTGGGATTAGTTTCCCACGGTTTTTACGTCCAGCACGTCACGTAAAGTATTGCCGAGTGTCATGAATGCAAGTACGAGTATAACAATGGCAACGCCCGGTATAATAGCCAGATAAGCCGAGTTCAGAATGATAAAGCTGTAATATTCCCTGATCATACTTCCCCAGGAAGGCATTGGGGGCTGCACGCCGATACCCAGAAAACTCAGACCCGCTTCAATCAGTATAGCGGCAGCAAAATTTGCAGCGGAGATAACGATCACAGGCCCCATCACATTGGGTAAAATATGATGCGTAATGATCCTGAACCCGGAAAATCCCAACGCTTTTCCCGCTTCCACAAACTCTTTTTCGCGTAAGCTGATGATCTGACCACGTACGACACGGGCCACTTCAACCCACATGGTCAGGCCAACGGCAACAAATATCTGCCAGAACCCCCTGCCTAAAGCAAAAGTTATGGCAATCACAAGCAGTAAAGTGGGAATGGACCATACGACATTAATGAACCACATGATCACATCATCGGCCCGTCCCCTGAAATAGCCGGCAATTGAGCCCAGAAGTATGCCTACGATCAACGAAATTCCTACCGAAATAAACCCCACCGAAATGCTCACACGGGAACCGATGATCAGCCTGCTCAGCAGGTCGCGGCCAAACTGATCCGTACCCAACCAGAATCTCTTTCTGATCAGGTTTCTCTTTTTTACCGTTGTCTGTAAATCGTTTATTGAAGAAATGATCTCCTTCCCGCCTGTTGTATGGATGATGAGCGAATCTCCTTGTCTCACAGGGGGTTTTGACAAAGGGAAAACCACGTCGGCAATATTCCATGCGGTCGTCATCCCCTCTCCTTCGGGATCATATAATTTAGCAATAACCGAATCCGCTTTGAAAGAAATTGAACTCACCGGCACTTCCCTGAAGTTGCTTTTGGCGCCATTCAGCATTTTCATAAAAAAAGAATTATGAATGGCCTGTTCATTTTTTCTGATTTTTAATATACTTACGCTAAATCCCGGCTTTTGTGTGCTGATATCAAGTTGCTGATCGTTTGCAAAGGGTGTGGAATCGGGGGTTATAAGATAACCCAGTATTGCAGTTAAAATAGTAAATAAAATAACTGCAAGCGAAGTCATTCCCGGTTTGTCTTTTTTAAACCTTTTCCAGGCAAGTTTACCGGGTGAACGGGAAGGTTGATATGTTTTTTTTCCGAACAACATCAAAGTTCCAAATGTATGAAAACGTACGGAACGATAGCGAATATAGAAAACAGAAAAATGTACGTTGCAAAGTTGACATGGAAAATAATCGTTGTATATTTGCAAACCCAAAACGGTGGATGTAGCTCAGCAGGTTAGAGCATTGGATTGTGGTTCCAAGGGTCGTGGGTTCGAGTCCCATCTTCCACCCATTTTATGGTGGGTTTGCCCGGCATTTCTGCCGGGCTTTTTTTAACCCGCTTTAAAATATTACCCCGGTTTCAAAAAGAAAAGAAAAAAGCCACCCGGTAAGAGAGTGGCTTTTTAACCCAAAGTTGTAATTCTAAACATCAATGTTGGCGTACTTGGCATTCATTTCAATGAATTCTCGCCGCGGTGCCACTTCATCACCCATGAGCATGCTGAAAACGTGGTCTGCTTCCGAACCGTTTTCAATGGTAACCTGACGAAGGGTACGGTGCTCCGGGTCCATGGTGGTGGACCACAATTGCTCGGCATTCATTTCACCAAGTCCTTTATAACGCTGGATGTGTACGCCTTTGTCAGAACCGTCGGGAGATAATTCTTTTGTAATTATTTCCCTTTCTTCTTCCGTCCAGCAATAGCGTTCGGTTTTGCCTTTTTTGATCAGGTAGAGCGGTGGGGTAGCAATGTAAACATGTCCCCGTTCGATCAAAGCTTTCATGTGCCTGAAAAAGAAAGTGAGTATCAGAGTTGCAATGTGGCTTCCGTCCACATCGGCATCAGTCATTATGATGATCTTATGATAGCGAAGTTTTTCAAGGTTCAATTCTTTACTGTCTTCCTCCGTTCCCACGGTCACACCCAGTGCGGTATAAATATTTTTAATCTCTTCGCTTTCAAATATTTTATGCGGCAGCGCTTTTTCAACGTTCAGTATCTTACCCCGCAATGGCAGGATGGCCTGGAATTTTCTGTCGCGTCCCTGTTTGGCGGTACCTCCGGCAGAATCACCCTCGACAAGGTAAATTTCACTCTTTTCCGGGTCACGTTCCGAGCAGTCGGAAAGCTTACCGGGTAGCCCCGAACCCGAAAGGACATTTTTCCGCTGCACAAGCTCACGGGCTTTGCGGGCGGCATGACGGGCGGTAGCAGCCAGTATTACCTTCTGTACAATGGTTTTGGCTTCCTTGGGATGTTCTTCAAGATAATTGTTCAGTGCAAAACTAATCATCTGGTCCACCGCACCCATTACATCGGAATTGCCGAGTTTGGTTTTGGTTTGTCCCTCAAATTGTGGTTCAGCCACTTTTACCGAGATCACAGCCGTTAATCCTTCACGGAAGTCGTCACCGTTGATATCAAATTTCAGTTTGGCCAGCATGCCGCTTTTTTCGGTATAACTTTTCAGTGTGCGGGTCAAGCCTCTCCTGAACCCGGAAAGGTGGGTTCCTCCTTCGTGGGTATTGATATTGTTGACGTAAGAATGAATATTCTCGGAAAAAGATGTATTGTATTGCATGGCTATTTCAATGGGTACGCCGTTTTTTTCACCTTCCATGTGAATGGGCTCGGGGATCAGTTTTTCGCGGTTTTCATCCAGATAGGCAATAAAATCAACCAAACCGTTATCCGAGTAAAACGTCTCAAACGCCGGACGCCCATTGTCGTTATTTCCATTACCGTTACCGTTTTTGATCCGCTCGTCTTTCAGGGTCAACCTGACACCTTTATTCAAAAATGCCAGTTCCCTTAATCGTGCTGCAAGAATATCAAAATCATATTCGGTAATCAGGAAAATGGAATCATCCGGAATAAAGTGAATTTCCGTTCCCGTTTTGTCGCTTTCCCCGATCACTTTCACAGGAGCCAACGGTTTTCCTTTTTCGTATTCCTGGTAATATATTTTTCCGTCACGATAAATGCGGGCTTCCAGCTTTTTCGACAAAGCATTTACACAACTTACGCCCACACCGTGTAATCCTCCGGAAACTTTATACGATCCCTTGTCAAATTTTCCGCCTGCATGAAGCACGGTCATAACCACCTCGAGGGCGGACCTGTTTTCTTTTTCATGCATTCCCGTTGGAATTCCCCGGCCGTTATCCAACACGGTGATGCTGTTATCCTGATGAATGATCACCTCGATGTAACTACAATAACCTACCATGGCTTCATCAATCGAATTGTCCACTACTTCGTAAGCAAGGTGGTGAAGGCCTTTTACATTCACGTCGCCGATATACATGGCAGGGCGTTTCCTTACAGCTTCCAGCCCTTCGAGAACCTGAATGTTTTCTGCTGTATAATTTTCATTCGCAAGCTTGTTTTTCTCTTCAAGTGTCATAAAATTTCTCCTGTTTTTTGTAAAAAATCCCGGAATTGAAAGTTCGCATTGCTACATCAGAACCCAACGATTATTTTCCGGTCTATTCATGTGGATATGATTCAATGCAAAGGTACATAAAAGTAAGGTATAAAAGCTTTTTTTAACATTATTCATATTACAAGTTATCAACAATTTAGGTGTTACTATCTGTTAATTTTTGTTAAGTGTGCAATCGAAATCGTTTGCGGAAAAATTTGATGCTTATCTTAAAGATATTAATTACTTTTTCAGTATATATTTTTTCAAATGATCCGATATTAATCTTGAATTCTCTTTTATATTATATTTGTGCAAAGCAAGCGACTGTGAATCTATACTCGCCAAAAACCAATTCTGAATTATGAATGGAGAAAAGAGTTATTTGGGTTTTTCAAGCAAAGAACGGTTGTTACCACAGGAAGAGCTTCTTGAGGTGGCTCCCCGGAAATTTAAAATGGTAATTGGGATCCCGAAAGAATTGTCAGCCGATGAAAACCGTGTGCCGTTGGTTCCTGACGCCGTTAATATCCTTACCGAAAGCGGACACAGGGTCATTGTGGAGCGCGATGCAGGAGTGGCGGCCCATTTCAACAATGAGAAATATGCCGAAGCCGGGGCGGAGATCGTTGAAACTTCCGACGAAGTTTTCAAATCCGATATCATCATTAAAATATCACCTTTCGAAGAAGAAGAAATTGATAAAATGGAAAAACAAAAAACCCTGTTCTCTTCCATTTTCCTTCCCGACAGGGATAAATCATACTTTCAAAAACTAATGTCAAAAAAGGTGACTGCTATCGCTTACGAATACATTCAGGATAAAACGGGCGCTTTTCCGGTGCTTAAATCCATGAGTGAGATCATCGGTAACACTTCCGTTCTGATCGCCGCCGAATATTTGAGTGACGCGGAATACGGAAGAGGTGAAATGCTTGGAGGATTTCCGGGGATCAAACCTACCGAAGTGATCATCATCGGAGCAGGTACCGTGGCGGAATATGCCGCCCATACTGCCCTGGGGCTCGGTGCATTGGTCAAGATCTTTGACGATTCGATGTATAAACTGCGTGCCATTGAAGACAAGTTGAAAACCAGGGTTTTCACTGCAACCCTCCAGCCCAAATTATTGCTCAAAGCCCTGCGTGAAGCCGATGTGGTCATTGCAGCCAAACACACATCCGGATATATGGCCCCCTGCCTCATTACCGAAGATATGGTGAAACAGATGAAACCGGGTGCGGTCATCGTTGATGTCAGCATTGACCAGGGCGGATGTTTTGAAACCTCACATGTAACTTCTCACAGAAACCCGGTTTATAAAGAATACGGTGTAACACACTATTGTGTTCCCAATATTGCTTCGCGTGTACCTCATACCGCCTCTTATTCTTTAAGCAACCTGCTGACACCGCTTTTGATGAGCATCTCCGACCTTGGAGGCATTGACAGAATGCTGAAAAAAGATGCCGCTTTCTGCAAAGGGGCCTATATTTATAATGGAATACTGACCAATAAGCTCATCAGTGAATTGTACGACCTGCCCTGGCAGGACCTTGAATTGCTGATGGCAGCGTTTTGAAAGACCGAACTGACGCCGGAAGCATATCTTATTGCCTGATAAAACATTTGCAGCCATGACTATGCAAACCATTGAATACGTATAGAAAGAGAGAATATATGCCAAAACTTTTCCACGTATCAGTATTTTCCTGAAATTTGTCATCAGGTTACGGCTGGTGATAAACAATCCGTTTGGCTGACTACGG
>CAZMOS010000030.1:0-25865 GCA_964567945.1 uncultured Lentimicrobiaceae bacterium | reverse complement strand
ATATTGAAATATTAGATACAAAATTTAAAGACGATAAAATAATAATCCTTAGATTCAGGATTAACAAGAAAAAATAAATGAGTAAATATTTGAAAATATCGATCATTATTCTTGCTCTGTTTACTGCTTACGCACCTTCCTGCGGAGATGAAGAAGCTGTGACTAAACGTGAGGAGGAGGCTTTAAATGAAACCAGAAACGAAATACGCGATGAATTTGAAACAGACTATTTAACGGAAACTTCCCTGTTTGCTTATGAAACAACCGCAAAACAAAAACTATCCGACTTAGCTGAATACCTCCAAATTATGACAGATACTTCACTTGATATGTCGTTCAGGGTAAAAGCCGGTGAACTGATAAAAAATACTTTTCAATCTGAAAATGAAACTTTACGATGTGTTGACAAGAACGGGAGGCCGGTAAAAGAACTCAAGGTTCATCTTCTTATCAGGAAAGGGCTGAAAAACAAATTACCGCAGCAAACCTATACATTTGACTCCATAGGCATTTTTGAACCGCTTCATAGAATTGACAATACAACTTATTTCGGGGTTCTCAGGTTTTCACAAAATTTTACCGATTCTGCTACCTCTGGACAAACTGTTAATTCAATAAGAAGAAACGCCGACTTTTGGGTAAAAAAGGAAGATAAGGTATTTGGAACGGATACCCTGAAGATATGGAATGTGCGGTTGGGGGATATCAGGTAAGTTATACTAATTCTTAGCAGGTTTTTGCATAGCCAGACAGGCTCGAAAGAAGTCAGGTTTGTTTTTTGCAGGCCTGATTTTTTCTCAGCAATTAACAATCTTCATTATTTGTTATCAAAATATTTATAAACAATTTCTAAATCCCAAATCCAAAATGGTTTCTCCAATGTTAATGAACGGTTTCGAAATTAGGTTAATTCACTAATCTCATGTCAAATAAATTATGTCTTTTCCCTTCGCACCCCTCACCCCTACCTGTCCGTCCGAAGCGAAGCGAAGGCGGAAAAGGGAATATTTTCTTTTCCCCTTGTCATTTAAAGAAATGATTGATCATCATGGTTTACAAACTGAAAAAAGGTTGATGGAACAGCGGCTTGTTTACGGGTATTACCCGGAAGTAATTAACAACCCAGGTGAAGAAAAAAGCATTTTAAAACAACTGGCTGACAGTTACCTTTATAAAGACATTTTAACCTGGGAAAAAATACAAAAGCCCGACAGACTGGAAATGCTTGTACAGGCTTTGGTTTTCCAGGTTGGGAACACGGTATCTTATCATGAGTTGGGCCGGCTAACAGGCCTTGACAAGGAGACCGTGGAAAGATATATTTTACTGCTCGAAAGATCAAACAATCTTCCACGACATCTCCGACACTTTCAGCAGGGCGATCAGGTGATAAAGGGTTTCTTCCTGCGACATGCTCAGATAATATTTGTTGGCGTACATCGAAAGCTGACCACCGTAACCCTTGTTCATCAGCGAACCCACCAGCGTGGCCATTTCTTCCTGCCGGTTGTAATCCATGGTTTCTTTTTTAAATCCGCTGAAATAATGACGCATCTTTTCCATGAAAATCATTTTTCTCACCCTTTGTTTTTCCGACAGGGCTATATCCCATTGGGCATGGGGTATCTCTGCCAGGCGCGGATCAACCAGCCGGGTGAATTTTTCCATCAGGGCATACTTCTTTTTCAGTTTTTCAGGTACTGAATGTGCCAGCCGGTAAAACTCCGGATTGTAAAACGGCGAGGTGCTCCAGATAAAACTCCGGTCGCGGTCTTCCTCTTCAAACAACAGGTTTCTTGCCTGTTCGGCAAGCAGGAAATATTTGTATTTTAATATAGTATTTTTCACCGGCAACTCCATCAGTTGTTCCCGTAAGTTTTTTTCCTCTTTTTTCAGATCGAAAAGGAAAAACCGGTCCAGCGTCCTGATCTTTGACACTTTATGCTTTTTCAGCACAAAAGCAGCAAATTTCTTTTTGTTCACCGGCACATCCGGAAACAGATATGCCAGCGTGGAAGTTATCCCGTAGCCGGTGATCATTTGCTGAAACCGTGAAGCAAGGTCTTTGAGAAACTGCATTTCAAAGGCTCTGCCGAAATCCCCCGCACCCCCTTTGGCACCGGCCAGTTCATCAAAAAACTCCGGCGACCACGACTTACATACAGTCACATGCGGCGAATGTTCATAGTGTTTACCTATCTTTTTCACCACTTCCATTTCTTTCCCGAATACCGGGGTTTCCGTGGTGTATGTGGCAAAGTCGGCGCGATAATCCGATTTTTCAATTTCTCCGGCAACCAGGCGCGAACCAGCGCCTCCGCTGAGTGAAACAACCACTTTATTATCGGGCTTCATCCGGTCTTTCACAGATTTCCTGAATATTTCATACAATGCCTTTTCCGGCTCTTTCCCGGTATAGGTGTCCCTGAAAATACCGGTGTCAAACGAACCTTCCTGAAGACTTACGCCTTTCTCGTCAACGGTTAGAAACGATGAACCCGCTATCCTGTCAATATCATGGAACAGGGTACGTTTTCCCAACGTGAAACCCAGTCTTACATACTGGTAAATGGAAGACTCATCAAAAAGCAACCCCGTAGTCACCTTGTCCATCACGAAAATATCCCGTGAGAGAATGAAACGTTTCTGATGCCATACATAAAGCGGTAGGCGTCCCAGGTAATCGTTGATCATGAAAAAATTTCTGCTCAGGCGGTTGATAACGTAGATCACAAACTCACCGTCAAGGGAATGGAAATATTCCAGCAGGCTGGTGTTGCCCGTTTTGGCCAGCTTTTGCACATTATTGATGAATGTCCTGTCTTGTTCCGGGTCTATATTATAGATTTTCCCTTCGATCAGAATGATTTCACTTCCCGACCGAAACACCTGGTAAGGGTATTGATTGCCATCCCTGAACAGTACGATCAGATCATCCGTACGTATGATGTAATGGATCTTAAAAGAAGCATTCACCAGCCTTTCAGTGCGCTGTTTTATGTTTTTGTCCAGGCCGTCTTTCTGATATATAAGGGTAAAACCGGGCATTAAATTTAAATCATTGTGGCTGTAAAATTATATTAATTTCGGGCCTGTATGAAAAGTATTTTTAACGTTAACTCCGGTTTAATGTTACCTGCATTTTTATATGTTGCGGGATAAAGAAATTGAAATAAACCGGGATTTGACTCCTAATAAGAAATATACCGGCTGAAAGGAATCTGACTTTTCTGCCATTGTATCAGTATCTTTTCTTCATCATTGGTGAGAACAAACGGATTATCTTTAAAGAGAAGAAATTTCAGGTTTTCCTTCTCCAGCAATTCCCATGGAAACTTTTTGATCTCATTGTGTTGCAAATCTATCTCGACCAGATTTTTCATTGTTGACAGATCGGGTATGGAAATGATCTTATTGTAACTCAGATCAAGGCGTTCAAGTTTCGGGAGTGTGGTAAGCCACTGCGGCACAGTCACCAGCGCATTATGGTGAACATACATATATTTCAGTTCTTTCAGCGCGGCAAGGGTGTCGGGGAGCGATTGTATCTGATTGTACGACAGGAACAATTGTTTGAGTTTTGACAAGTTTCCAATGCCTTCGGGAATTTCGCGGATGTGATTGTAGTAAAAGTCCAGCTCCACCAAATTCTTCAGATAAACGATTTCATCCGGTATCTCGCTAAAATTGTTTTTGTAAAAGATAATATTGGTCAAACTATCCAGGTCTTTAAAAGATGGAGGTACACTGCTCAAAGCATTTTTTGAAAAGTTGAATTTTCGCACTCCGCTCATTATACCGATGTTGTCAGGCAATTCATGTAGTTTATTTCCAGCTAACAGCAACACATTGATATTCTTCATTCTCACAGCAGCTTTTTTGTTCAGTTTTATCCTGTTAAAGTTCATGTCCAGCTCGTTCAGACTATCCATTTTTGCCAACCACCTGGGTATCTTTTTTATATTGTTATTGCTCACATTCAGGTTTTTAAGACTCCGGCATTTGCGCAATGACTTTGGAAATCTCTTCAGTTCGTTATGGTTAATACTGATTGATTTAACTTGTTCACAATGGCCGAATATTATTCTTCTAATATTGTTTTCTGATAAATTGATTTTTTCCACGCTATCACTGTTCAATGAACGGAAATTGGCTTTTTTAAGATGATTGCTGCTTAAATTGATGGATTTCAGATGATAACATCCCAAGAGATCGGGAATGGTTTCATAATACATAGAACTGTAATCCAGGTCATAAATGGTGTCTTTGTCGGCCACCATTAATTGTTTTTCAAAACGGGCGCGTTTTTCGAGAGCTGCCTTTTTCTGCTTTACCATAAAAACAGCTTTGAGCGAATCCAGATTATCCCGGTTTATTTTTTGAATTTCCTGCGCATTTGAAAAGAAAGGAATAAGAGGAAGAAAAAGAAAAAAGAGAATCCTGCCTGACATTTAAAAAGTGTTTTATTCAATCAACGGAATATGAAGTTGTAAAAGTATTGATAATACGTAATGTGGCTAAATTTTATTTTGATGTACCGGAGTTAAATTTTTTCGCACCTTTAGGCATGGCAGCTTTTTTGTTGATTATCATTTTATCCTTTAGATAGATAAGGTAATAAGGTAGAATTGTAGTTGGATCACGCGAGCTACTAAGGTTTGCTTTTTTCGATAAGGTTTTTAAAAATGATAACTGAGACATTTATAATTAATGTAAAACACACAAAGTAATGATTATGAATAACCTGTCCCTCCACCCTTCCACCTGTATGGCGACCACAAGTCGGGGGGGTAGGTTAACACAAACCAACTTAGTGAGATGTAAAATTATAAACAGAGGTAAGAAAGTATTTGTAACTTTAAAATAACCTTATCCCCCAGACAGGCCATCCTTTGTTCGCCTGGTTGCCCTCATTTGAACGGGAATGATTTCAGTATGCACGGATAGGCTTTTAAACCTTAGTAGCCGAAACATAAAAGATAAAACCAACCTTATTACCTTCTTTCTAAATCTTCCACCAAAATTAAACGTGTTTTTATTTTTAGCACATCTCCCAAGGAGTCTTTTGGACAAAATAAAATTTAGTTGAATGAAACGAATTCTTTTCGCTTGCGAAAAATCAAAATTTGTTTAATTCGCCAAATTCGATGATAATCAAAAAACTTCATCAATGATAAAAATTAACAATCCCATTTTAATAATTTCCTGAATGCTTGAGTTTACAAGGGTTTTCAACAATTCTCATTTAACAACTAATTCCATCCGGGGCTGTTTCTGATGGATAAGTTCCTATTTTTGCCAAAAATTGAGGATAAATGTCGGTTGATTATACAGAAGACAGCATACGGTCGCTGGACTGGAAAGAACACATCCGGTTGCGGCCGGGTATGTACATCGGCAAGCTGGGCGACGGGAGTTCGGCCGATGACGGAATTTATGTATTACTGAAAGAGGTGATTGACAACTCAATAGACGAGTTCGTCATGAGACACGGCAATACTATCGAAGTAGTTGTGAATGACAAGGAAGTTACCGTCAGGGACTATGGCCGCGGTATGCCGCTGGGAAAAGTGAAGGAGTGCATGAGCAAGATCAATACCGGGGCAAAATACGACTCCAAAGTTTTTAAAAAGGCCGTGGGCCTCAATGGCGTGGGTTCCAAGGCGGTCAATGCCCTTTCGGCCAGATTCAAAGCACAATCCATTCGTGAGGGGCAAACCAAGGTTGTGGAATATGTAAGGGGGGAACTGGTTAATGACGCGCCGCTGGCCCCGTCAGAAGAAAAAAACGGAACGATCATCACTTTTATGCCGGATGAGGAAATTTTCGGTAACTATCATTACATTTTCGAATATGTGGAGGAAATGCTGTGGAACTATGTTTTCCTCAACTGCGGGCTGACCATTGTGTTTAACGGACAAAAAATGCACTCCAAAAACGGGCTGCGTGACTTGCTGGAACACAACATCAACGGAAACGGCCCCATCCTCTACCCCATCATCCATATTAAGGAAGATGAATTCGAATGTGCCTTGTCGCACAGTTCAAGGGCATACAGCGAAGAGTATTATTCATTTGTCAACGGACAGCATACTACTTCGGGCGGCACGCACCTGACCGCTTTCAAGGAAGCCATTGTAAGAACCGTCCGTGATTTTTACGGAAAAGAGTTTGAAACCAGCGACATCAGGACATCCATCATAGCAGCTATCAGCATCAAGGTACATGAGCCTGTTTTCGAGTCACAGACCAAGACCAAGCTGGGATCACAGCATATTGAACCGGGCGGGCAGACGGTCCGTAACTACATCAATGAAATTATAAAACGGAACCTCGACAACTATCTGCATATCCATTCCGAAACGGCTGAAGCCATGTACCGGAAAATCCTTCAGTCGGAAAAGGAAAGGAAAGACATGGCAGGCATCAAAAAGCTGGCCCGTGAAAGTGTGAAAAAAGCCAGCCTGCACAACAAAAAATTGCGTGACTGCCGTATCCACCTGAATACCAATCACGAAAAACGGCTGGAAACCACGCTGTTCATTACTGAGGGAGATTCGGCCAGCGGATCCATCACCAAATCGCGTGATGTGCAAACACAGGCCGTCTTCAGCTTAAAAGGAAAACCTTTGAATTGCTATGGATTGAGCAAGAAGATCGTCTATCAGAACGAAGAGTTTAACCTGTTGCAGGCTGCCCTGAACATTGACGAAAGTCTGGAAAATCTACGTTACAACAATGTGGTCATCGCCACCGATGCCGATGTGGACGGCATGCACATCCGGTTGCTGCTCCTTACATTCTTCCTGCAGTTTTATCCTGATCTGGTCAAAGCCGGGCATTTGTATATTTTGCAAACACCGCTGTTCAGGGTTCGCAACAAGAAAGAATCCATTTACTGTTACAGCGAAGAGGAAAGGATAAAAGCTATCGCCAAACTGGGTCCCAACCCGGAGATTACCCGTTTTAAAGGGCTTGGCGAGATTTCCCCGGATGAATTCCGGCATTTTATCGGCGCCAGCATTCGCCTCGACCCGGTGATCCTGCGCCGCGAATCTTCAGTGGCCGAAACACTCTCATTCTATATGGGTAAAAACACACCCGAACGCCAGGGCTTCATCATTGACAACCTGCGTGTGGAAGAAGACGTGCTGATCGAGCCGAAGGTGGCGTGAGCGGTGGGAAAGATTCATGATTTTTAATGTGATACAGGGCACGGGTACGGGTTACTTATAAAACCGGCCATCAACAACCTTCGTTAAGTTCTGAAGCATCTTTACGCAGGTTTGTGCGATGGAATGCTGTGAGAATCCTGAACCTGTGAAACCGATAATCTGGTTAACGCAATCAGTTGCTCAGGACTCTCACACCATTGCTTCCTTTGCGCCTGCCCGCCCACGCAACGGTTCAGAGCTAAACGATATTTTTTATTATTGGGTTTCAGTTGATTGATATTTTTCTTATAAAACCTGCCATCAACAACATGCCCGATAAAAAACCTATCACCACTGGCAACCAAATAGTTCTGAAAATTGTCGTATATTTAGAGTCCTGAAAGATGCCAACCGCCAAAACACAATGACCGGATTAATACATAACCATCAATAAACCCTCATTGCCATGAAAAAGCTATTATACTCCCTTGTTTTTATTTGTTTTCTCCCCCTTGCCATTCGGGCACAATACAGCTACAGCTCAATGTTCTGCCAGATGTGCTGGGTTGAGGCGAACCCTGACAACGGCGACACATCCTGCACAGTGGATGCCTCTGCCAGGTTTCAGAAATATTATGACGACGGCACAGCTGAAAACTATTTTGCCTGGATCAACCCCGGCGGGATGGTTGCTGTCAAATTTCAGGCAGCTTACGGCCCTCTGCATGTTTACGGCGGAAGCGTTTATGTGGGGGATGGCAGTTTTCCGGAAGGTGCAGATTTCCTGGGCCGTGATATTAACGTGTATGTACTCGATGACGACGGGCCGTCAGGTAATCCGGGCTCCATCCTCGATTCCATTACCGTAACCGTGAATAATTTCTATTGGGTTGAATTTGACGGACTGGATGTGGATATCAAACTGGGTGACTCGTATTACATGGCCATCGAGCAACTGGAAAGCCCGCCTTATTGTCCGCCGGTGGGAATAGACGAGGAAAATCCTGTTTTTTACCAGAATTTCGTCAAACCTGCTGATTCGTCACAATGGGAATCATCGGGTTACAACGATTTTATGATCAGGTCTTATGTCTGCGGTGTTCCGGGCTCAAAAGAACAAAACAGCGGATTATTTCAGATTATCTTTGTTTCCGGCTTCAACCCATGCAATGGCGAAGGCCCCGAAGACGGTACATTAAAGATATTGGGTTCGGTAAACAATTTTCCATATACAGACGTAATTAACTGGAATGAACAGCCACCCGGATATTATGCCTATGCCGTGCGTGTCAACTGCGACACAAGCTTTTCCAACCTGGAGTTTTCGAACATAGTCACCCATCTGATGGATGCCGAAGTCACCGTGAATGTGGCCTGCCCTGCCGGAAATCCACCCGATTCACTTTACGTTATCCTGGATGGGGGCGATTGTGTACAGGGTTACTATTTCGAAGCATTTTCCGATACGGGTACCGTGATCTTCCCGGAAGTGCCTTTCGGCTATTACGACATGACCATCACCGTCCCCGGAGATCATTCGGAAACTTACGATAGTGTTTATATTACTTCCGACACGGTGATGAACATCAACCTGGACTATGACCTGCCTCCACCGGATAATTTCACGGTAAATGCAGCTTTTTCCATTGCTACGTGGGATTCACCTCCCGGAGACGATACCGATCCGTGGCAGTACAGCATTTTCCTGGACGATTCGCTCATTGCCGAGGTTCCCGGAAACGTATTCTCGTATTTCATTGATTGTCTTATTTACGGACAGGAATACACCGCCGGGATACAGGCCGTGTACAATTGCGGGGAGTCGGATACGGCGTTTTTTAATTTTACTTCAGGTTATCTTTTCCCGCCCAGACTGTTAACCGTTACTGCTGATAGTAATTATCTGGAAATTGATTTTTTGCCTCCGAGAGACTGCGACGGGAACATACCACCGGGCCTGGTAAGCTTTAACATTTACCGAGATTGGGAATTAATAGGAAATATACCTTATGAAGGGCAAGGGACGGAAGATTGGATCTTTTATGATTTCAACAACCTCCTGCCGGGCGAATATGTTTTCTGTATCACAGCGCTTTATGACCTGGCGGCGTATGGTTTTCCGGGCGAAACGGGGGAATCACAGCGCGTTTGCGACACGGTCGAAGTCAACTATGGTTATGAACTTCCGTTCACAGAAGACTGGAGCTATGGTTCATTTGATCACAATAAATGGACAACTACCTCTTCCGACTGGATCATTAACCAGAACGAAGGCAATACAAAACCCAGCGCAAATTTTCATCCCGTAACTTATTACTCAAATTATTCATCTTCTCTGGTTTCCTATCCGATAAATGCCAGTCAGCTCACCGAAGGCAACATCTGGCTTGATTTCCAGTTGAAACTGGATGACATCAGCTCCGGAGGCACCGAGAAAATGACCGTTGAAGTTTGGGACGGCGATGACTGGAACATGGTTTATGAACGCACCAATGAAGGCAGTTTTGACTGGGACACCATCCATTTTGATATTACCTCTTTTGCCATGGGTAATTATTTCATGGTCCGTTTTGATGCCAACGGCCAGGATATGTCCAACATTGGCGACTGGTTTATTGATAACATTGAAGTGTACAGGGATTGTCCTTCTGGTTGTGATCTTGCCGTTGATGTAGATACGGTTGGCTACGACCAATATGTCCTCAATTTTACCTTTACTTCTTATGATACCGTACCGCAAAGTCAATGGATAGAGTGGGATAATGGAGAGAACTATTCAGCGGTAGGATTCGCCTGTACGGGAAAATTTTGTGCGGCCGCAAGATGGGATGCAAACATGCTTGGCGATTACGATGGTTACAAAATATCCAGAATAAAAGCATATATGTATGACGTTGGTTACGACAGTTTGCAATTTCGGATTTGTACAGGAGAAAACGGCTCAACACATGTATATTCAAGCGATTATAAGCCCCCTGAAGAAATCGGATGGATAGAGGACAATGTGGATACAGCGCTTTTTCTTGATACCTCACTGGAATATTGGGTTGGATATGGGATAAATATTTTTGGATCCAGTGTCTTTCCAATGGGCGTGGATGCCGGCCCGGCAATACCAGGTTATGGGGATTTGATTAAAGGTTGCGGTACGGATACATGGGATAACTTGTCGGATTTCGGCTTGGATTACAACTGGAACCTTGCCTTTTATGTTGAAGATACTTCCGGAAGGGAAATTGAGATCAAACAGCCCACACGCAGTTCGAGAGAATTAACGGGTTTTAATTTATATGAAAGGATAAATGATGGCGATTTTGTTTTGATAGATTTTTTACAGGACACAGGTGGGGAAATCTCATATCCATATCCGGGCGAACCGGATGGAAACCTGCATTGCTATCAGTTGACCGCAATTTATGAAAGTGACGATGATTATTGTGAATCAGCCCCTTTTACTGCCAAAGAAAATCCCGATGAAGACTATGTGTGTGTTACTTTGGTCGGACAAAATGAAATAATGACAGATAAAGAGCAAGTCATTATTTACCCCAACCCGGCTACCAGCCGGATCAACATCCGGTCCTCCGAAACCATCCGGCAAATTGAATTGTTCAGTTATACCGGGCAGATGATCTTAAAAAAACAGGTTGAGGATGATGAGTTTACCCTCAATATAGCCGGGTTGAAAGCGGGGCTTTATTTTGCGAGAATAACCCTGGATAAAAAAATTGTGAATAAGAAAATTGTGATCAGATAATGCAACTATACTCCGCTTTAAGCGGGACGCTTAAAGCAGTTCATAGTTATTTTGTTGGTGGGGACACTAACAACGGGAACAACAGGGACACCAACAACGGGGGAACAAAAAAAAACAGAACCCCGCTTTAAGCGTCCCGCTTAAAGCAATTTGAACATAAAAACAAAATAAAATGAAACGAACAGCACAAACACTTCTCCTGCTGTTTTACCTGTCAGCAGGCTCGCTTTTCGCACAAAACAGGGAAATAGACACGATCACTTTCGTGCTGGACTACCCCGACTGTATTATCACCTGGACTTCCGACTGCACAAACTGCACTTTTGACCTGGCCAGGATTTCAGACTTTGATCCAAATAGCGGTGAAACGCCCGAAGACGGCAATTTTACTTTTCTTCCGGCTACTACCAGTCCTTATCACGATTCCGCTCTCTGGCAGCAACCCCCCGGATATTATGCTTACGGAGTGCGTGAAGTTTATAGTGGCGGAGGGTCTTCCGGATGAGTGTTTTCACAGATCATCCCTTTATATTATTGGGCTGATGTTAACATCCATTGTTCTTTCGGATGTGATGTTGATGTTCAGGACTCATTGTGTTCGGCTGTGCTGAAAGGAGGTTTTCCTTATGCAGAATACCACTGGGATGGCTACGGCTGCGGCATTTATTTTCAAAATGTCACTTACGGAATGTATTCGCTTCGTATCCAACTCCAGGGGTTTATTATTTGGGAAGATAACTCTTTATTTATCAACGACGACTTGACTTACACTCCCATTATGTTTCCTTACAATTTCCCGGCCCGTAATTTAAAAATGGATACCGTTTCGTCAATGCTGACCTGGGAAACACCTCTTGCCGCCACACTGGATGAAGGATTTCAGGACACATTGTTCCCACCGATGTTTTATTGGATCGCAGGCAGCTTGGGTACCGGTTGGTACCGGTCTGACGATGGCGGCAGTGAAGGATTCCCCGTCCCGCCTCACGAAGGTTATTATGCACTGGTGAACAACGACCTGGCCGGTGAAGACAATGACGGTTGCTGTGATTCCCTGATGGCCTGGAGTGTCAACCTTATCCCACGGGATCATTTTCATTTGCGGTTCGAAAGCTTTTTTACCGGTGACGGCGGACAAACAGGTACTGTTTTTTATTCCACAGATAAAGGAACAACCTGGGATACCTTGTATGAAATGACACCGGACACTTCATGGCAGAATGTTGATATTGATTTGCCGTTTATGAGTGGATTTTACGGTGCAGAAGAAGCCGCTTTTCTTTTCCTTGCCAACGATAACGGACAGACCGGATCGGGCTGGGCCATTGACAACGTCAGGGTGGATGCAGGAATGTATTACCCGGAGTATTTTAAACTATACACAGGTTCTGAATTGGTTGCCGATGAAATACCGGCCGATACCAACCAGTGGTTTGTGCCCGATCTGCGATACGGTAATAATTATACCGTTTATCTGTCATCTTATTCCTGCACAAATGAAGGCATGAAATCCATCCAGTTCACATCGGCTTTTTTACCACCGTGCGAAAATTTCAAAGCCCGTTTTAATGAAAATGACCTCACACTTTCGGCAAGCTGGACGGTTCCCACACTGAATGATTCGGTAGCAAAAGGTCTGATATACTTTAAAGTGTATATGGACGATGAGATTGCCGGGACCGTACCTTACGGCGGACAAGGGATTGGCGACACGATAAGATTATTTGACATTGAATACACATCAGGCCCGCATGAATTGTGTGGCAAAGCTTTTTACGATCTGACACCTTACGGTTTTCCGGGAGAAACAGGGGAATCCTTGTTTGTTTGCGACAGTATTGACATCGTTTTTTCGAGTTTACCAAATGAGAATGAAAACATTGGGGATATCCTGCTTTTCCCCAATCCTGCCACCAACCGTATCAACATCCGGTCCTCAGAAACCATCCAGCAGGTTGAATTGTTCAGCTATACCGGACAAATGATCTTAAGGAAACGGGTAAATGATGATGCGTTCACCCTCAAAACCACCGGAATGAAGCCTGGGATTTACTTTGTGAGAATAACGATGAAAAACAAAATTGTGAATAAAAAAGTTGTGATCAGATGATGAAACTGAACCCCGCTTTAAGCGTCCACGCTTAAAGCATCTCTCCGTACTTAGTGGACACTAACAACGGATGGAGAATTATTTTTCCAGCATGGCTTCCAGACGGTCCAGCCGGGCTTTGAGTGCAGCATTTTCACTTTCAAGTTTTCTGATCCTTTTGTTTTGATCATTGATCACCTGCTGCTGCTCCTGTGTGGCCTTTACCAGGGGGACAACAAAGCTCCCATAGCTCAGACTGTAAAGGTCTTTTTCATTTTCAGGAATGGTTACTCCGTTAAAATCAAAACCGAGTTCATTAGCCGCCCGGGCAACCTCCTGAGCAATAAAACCGGTCATCCGTCTCTTTTCGATGTCGTATTTGCCTTCCCAATAGCCCATCTCCTTTGCCTTTTCACCGTACATCATTTGGTTTTGCCGGTGAATATTCAGGTTGTAGGATACCGGATTGAGTTTCAGGATGAAGTCCAGCCCCGGCACATCACTTCGGATGTTGTCTTTAATGCGCTCGTCGCTGTATGTACTCCAACCCGTTTGCCCGCCGATCCAGATCACACTAGTGTTGCCAATCTCCACCCGGTTACTTGGGGTTGATGTTGATGTCCCGACATAGTACCCAATACCGGTGTAATTGCTGTAGATAGTGTCATAAGTGGGATAGCCAACTACTCCTATAACAGTATTACCACTTCCTGCCGTCAGATTATAGAGCGCCTGATCCCCGATCGCAGTGTTGTTATCCCCGGATGAGGAATTGTATAATGTATGAAACCCCATAGCTGTATTGCTTGATCCCATATCATTAGCATAAAGCGCTTTCGACCCTGTCGCCGTATTTTCAATACCTCCCGTGCCGGAGAATCCATTGTAGTACAAAGCCGAATCGCCTATGGCTACCAGGTTTGACTGATAAAAACTGCCAAATAAAGCTGCAACCCCCAGAGCGACATTTGAATGGCCGTATCTATTATTAAAAAGTGCATAATATCCAAAAGCAGAATTGTAATTACCAGTTTTACTATCCATGAGGGAATAGCTTCCAAAAGCAGAATTGTAATTTCCGGTTGTATTTTTCATAAGTGCCCCGCCTCCAAAAGCTGAATTGTTATTTCCAATAGTATTATTCATAAGAGCCACATCTCCAAAAGCCGAATTTTCATCTCCAAGTGTGTTATCCAGAAGTGCATAATATCCAATCGCTGAATTATAAGACCCCTCCGTATTTTTCCAAAGAGCACAATCGCCAAAAGCATTATTTCTGAACCCGATTGTATTGTAATAAAGCGCCTGATATCCGAAGGCAGAGTTTAACCCCCCCTTGGTATTGGCAAACAATGCTTTCGAGCCGACGGCCGTATTTTCCTCACCCTCTCCGGCGGAAACTGCCCCGGTTCCATTATTGTACAAGGCCGAATCTCCGATGGCAACAAGACCGGAGCGATCAGTATTTGAATACAATGCAGCATTTCCAACAGCTATATTAGAGGCCCCGGTTGTATTGTCATATAATGCACCCAGGCCGAAGGAACAATTATACCCTCCTGATTGATTGTTGACCATTGCGTATGCGCCAAAGGCCGAGTTTCCCCAGCCGTCCCCTTTTTTGAGAGCGCTGGCACCAAAAGCAGAATTGTTACTTGAAGTGAAATTTTCCATTAAAGCAGAATCACCCATGGCAGTGTTAGCGTCTCCTGAACTATTGTTATATAAAGTATGATTGCCAAGAGCAGAATTAAAAGAACCCATCCAGTTGTTTTTTAATGACTTTGAACCAAAAGCACTATTGGCAACGCCAAAAAAATACTGGGGATCGCTTTGATTTTCATTCAAAGCAGAATCACCAATAGCAACTAAATTGGAACCCTTCACATCGTTTAGAAGACTCCCGACGCCAACGGCTACATTAGAATGTCCCGAAATATTTGAGCTCAAAGCATCACGCCCTACAGCAGTGTTGTTGGTCCCGTTAACCAGACTGTACATTGACGAGTTTCCGACAGAGGTATTGTAGGAGCCGGTTTTGTTGGAAAAAAGAGAATTGATCCCGAATGCCGAGTTGTAGGTGCCTGCGGAATCGGTATTCATGGACAAGCTCCCAACTGCCGTGTTGCCTGTCCCTTCGCTGTGGTTGTTTAACGCTGACACGCCAACAGCCGTGTTGTAAACGCCGGCCGTGTTTTTTTGCAGGGTGTAAGCGCCCAGCGCCGTGTTTTGCCAGGCGGTTTTTCCCTGATTTCCGGAATAGTAGCCAACGTAAGTGTTCAGGTTGGTGGACAGGTCGTCATTTTTTCCTGCGCCATCACCCAAAAACACCGACTGCCCCGTATTCACCACTTCCAGCCGGCCGCTGTCCATTCTGAAAAACTCGGTTCCGGCCTGGTCGAAACGGATGATGTCTTCGTCGGGGTTTTTCTCCACATGGACTTTCGTGTCGTTGTCGGCATCGGCAAGTCCCGTGTTGTTGTTTGCGGCGCGAAGTTCCACCCAGCCGGGGGAAAATCCCTCGTAAAACCAAAAGCTTTTGGTGTTGGTATCGTAAACCAGCAAGCCATTGGCAGGAGATGAGATGGCCGTCCGCTGGGTTGTGGTCATCCGTGGGATGAGCATACCTGCGGTAGTAGATTTTACGTCCAGCATAGCAGAGACATCAGGGCTGGAACCGTCAGAGTTAATGGCTACCTGGGCCGAAAGGGAAAAAGCCATAACAAACCAAATGGTTAATGCATAAATTTTTTTCATAACACATTCTTTTTAGTTAATATGATAATCAATTTGGTTTGAAAGAAAAGTTTCCGGGAAGGAATGATTGCTTCAAATATAAGAACAAATGATCTATTTTGCAAGTTTTATGTTTTTAACAGCCCCGTTTTAAGCGACTTCGGTAAAAACCTCCTGAACATTTTAACTAAAAATTGTTTATTGGAAGAGCCATCTGAAATCCCGGACTACTGATTTATTGGTGAGCGATAAATCCAATCAAGCCAGGGAAAAAATTCCACGGCAACTGCAAAAAAATAAATCGAAATAAAGTAAAAGAAATTGTTGGGGGACACCAACAATGGAGAGTCAGATCATGAGAACCCGCTGCATCTTCGCATGAAAAAACGTTGCGTTCGCCGCGTCGCTGCGTGAAACTTTACCCTTTGTAAAAAGGCGGCTTCGTCACAATTGCTTTCACCAGCTTATTCCTGACCTTGATGTAAATCTCCGAACCTTCTTTCCAGTACGGTTTGTCAACATACCCCATTCCGATCCCTTTTTTCAGCATGGGCGACATGGTTCCCGAGGTCACTTCCCCGATATAATGCCCGCCGGAGTCGCAAATATCATAATGCTGGCGCGGGATAGCGCGTTCTTCCATCACGAAACCCTTTAAACGACGGCGAACGCCTTCCGCTTTTTGTTTTTCAAACAACGGCCTGTCAATGAAATCATTCCCGTCCACAAACTTAACGATCCAGCCCAGGCCGGCAGCAATGGGTGAAGTCTCGTCATTGATGTCATTGCCATACAGGCAGAAACCTGCTTCCAGGCGCAGGGTGTCGCGGGCACCAAGGCCTATAGGTTTGATCCCGTACTCCTCCCCTGCTTCCAGGACGGCTTTGTAGATTTTTTCGGCATCTTCATTTTTCATATAGATCTCGCAACCGCCCGAGCCGGTGTAGCCGGTTGTGGAAAAGATAACATCTTTGACACCTGAAAATTCATGAATTTTAAACGTGTAATACTCCATGTCTTCAACCGGCTCACCGGTCAGCTTCTGCATGGCTTTCAACGCCAGCGGACCCTGAATGGCAAGCTGGGAGATGTCATCCGAAGCGTTGGTCAGCTTTGCACCGAATTTATTGTGCTTGTTAACGTGTTCCCAGTCTTTCTCAATATTGGAAGCATTGACCACAAGCAGGTACTTATCTTCTGCGAAACGATAACACAAGAAGTCATCCACGATGCCCCCTTTACCATTAGGGAAACAACTATACTGCACCTTTCCGTCGTACAGGGCAGCCACATCATTGGTGGAGATGTATTGCACCAGATTGAATGCTCCGGGTCCTTCCACACAGAACTCCCCCATGTGCGACACATCGAACACTCCCAGTTTTTTCCTGACTGTCTCGTGTTCAATATTGATTCCTTCGAATTGGACGGGCATCTCAAACCCTGCAAATTCAACCATTCTGGCACCCATTTCGTAGTGCATGCGGTTCAGTGCGGTCTTTTTCATTTCAATGATTTTTTAATGCCCGCAAAGGTATAAAATTGCGTGGTAAACAATATCCTCAAATATAGGTGCTTTTTTAAAAAGCGAATGGTCCTGCCTTATGAGATTGAAGATTTATTCTTTTTCTAAAAGTCGGGCAATCTCTTCTTTTAATTTCGGTAGATGATTCACTACAATACCCCAAATTATGACATCGTCAACCCTGTCATAACCATGAATTACCCAATTTCTTGTATCAACAATCCTCCTGGCATTTTGGATCCGGACATCTGGATTTATGTTCAATATTCTGTTAATTGCCTCCCCGATAATTTCTATTTCTCTTTCAACCGCTCTTTTCAGCAATTTATTCTCCTGGTATTCAAAAAAGTTTTTCTTTGGACCGATAAAAGTCTCAATGGAATTGATTGATGTTTGAATATCATAAAGGTATTTCCTGATATCATGCTTCATAAATCAATTCTTTTGATTTATTGATACTTTCAATGAAATAGGGGTTGGATAACATTCTTTCGGTAACGATGTCAACTTTCCGGTTAAAAAGTTCTTCCAGCTTATAGTGTAAAGTAAAATAATTATCGGTGTATTCTTCAATAGAAAGGTCATCTGAAAATGAAATCAACAAGTCAATATCACTATCTTTTTTAAATTCACCAGAAACTACAGATCCGAAAATAATCATCCTTTGAATCTTTAGTGATTTGCAAAGTTCAATTAATTCATCTTTCTTATTTTCAATTACCTGTACCATTTATTTTTTGTCCAAAGATAATGAATTTCTTATTTAACGAACTTTTACAAATCCCAACCGCTAATCTTGCTACTTTTGCCTGAAGATTATACAAACCATAATAAAACATTATAATCTGCGTATAAAAAGTATGATTAAAAAGATAAGATATTTCCTGATCATCCTGATCCTTGTTTTGCAGTTGCCCGTGAAAGCGACACAATTACTGATCCCCATGGACAACAGCCAGACCGATCACCTGAAAGCTTATGGCATTGCCTACTGGGTGCTGGAACAGGGTGTGGAGATCGAGTGGTTGTTGAATTACCGCGGCGGCAGCTACCTTTTACCTTACCACGAACTGATCGAAGACGAATGTGTGGTGCGGGACGTGAGTTACGAGGTGATCAGCGATGCCCAGGCCACGTCCATCCGGCAGCAGATTGCCGAGCCCGATGTGAATATGGAGATCATGAAATTGCAGAAAGCCCCCCGCATTGCGGTATATTCCCCCAAAAACAAACAGCCCTGGGATGATGCCGTTACGCTGGCGCTGACTTATGCCGAGATACCCTATGATGTGGTTTATGATGAAGAAGTACTCGCCGGGCTGTTGCCCACCTACGACTGGCTTCATCTCCATCATGAAGATTTTACGGGGCAATACGGAAAGTTCTGGGCGGCTTATCACAATTATCCGTGGTATCAGGAGAATGTGCGGGCTGCCGAAGAAATTGCTGCCAAACTCGGCTTCAAAAAGGTTTCGCAGCTCAAGCTGGCTGTTGCCAAAAAGATCAGGGACTTTGTCCTCGGTGGCGGATACCTGTTTGCCATGTGTTCCGCTACTGACAGCTTCGACATTGCTTTAGCTGCCGACGGCGTGGACATCTGCGATGTGATGTTTGACGGCGACCCGATGGATCCCAACGCCCAGAGCAAGCTGAATTACAACAACTGCCTTGCCTTCACCAATTTTACGCTGGTAACCAATCCGGCGGAGTATGAAATCTCAAACATAGATGTCACTTATTCCCGGCCCCGGACACTCAATCAGTCCAATGATTATTTTACGCTGTTTGACTTTTCGGCCAAGTGGGATCCCGTTCCCACCATGCTCACGCAGGACCACGAAAGGATCATCCACGGTTTTATGGGACAGACCACCGCATTCAACGAAGACCTCATCAAACCCAACGTGGTGATCATGGGTGAAAACAAAGCAGCGCATGAAGCCCGTTACATCCACGGTGAATACGGCAAAGGTTTCTGGACATTTTACGGCGGTCACGACCCGGAAGATTACCAGCACCGTATCGGCGACCCGCCCACCGACCTGAACATGCATCCCAACTCCCCCGGCTACCGCTTGATCCTGAACAACGTCCTGTTCCCGGCAGCCAAGAAAAAGAAAAGGAAGACGTGATGAGTGTCGAGTTTTGAGTGATGAGTGATTGTACGTCCCTGAAATAGGTTGACCTTTTTTAACAGTCAATTAATATCAAAAAACAGTTAAAATGGCGATTTCAAATCGTCAGCGCAGGCGCTTCAATGACAGTTTCAAGCTTCAGAAAGTCCGGGATCAGAACCCGTTTCAGTAAAAATGCTTACATTTGTTGAAAGCCCTTTCAGATGTACCTGCCCATCCAATGTTGTCATCGGTTTTTATTACTTTTCAGTATATTCATCCTGCTATCTTTTACGCTGACGGGACAACCGGAACACAGCATGGAAGAATTACGCGCGAACCTGCAATCAGCCCCAGATGATACCACCAAAGTAACTCTCCTTTTCCAAATGGGCAACCGGTTTATTGACGGCCCTTCCGATTCGCTGGTGTATTATTATGAGAAGGCCTTGCTTTTGATCAACAACCGGCTTTTGTTTTACCAGGGTGATTCCGTATCAAACCGTGAAATAATCAGAGTATTCCGGCGGTTTGAAATGCGTGCCTATATTGAACTGGGCATCGAATACTTTTTCAACAGTGATTACGCCCATGCGCTCGAATATTACTTCAAAGCGCTGACAATAGCCAAAGAACTGGATGACAAAGAAGTTTTATCGGAATGCCACAGTGAGATAGCTATCGTTTACAAAAATCAGGGCAAATACGACCTGGCGCTTGAGCACAACGAAGAAGCGTTATCCTTATCCCGGTTTTTAAACGATTCATCATGGACGGCTGCTTGCTATGTCAATCAGGGTACTATTTATTTAAAAAAAGGATATTTTTCGCTCGCCCTGAACAATTACTTTACTGCGCTGAAAACCTTCGAAGCCCTGGACCAAAAACGGAGAATGGGCGCCTGCTACCTGAATGTGGGGAAGATCTATGCAGGCCAGAAAGATTTTACCCAGGCGCTGAATTACTATTCGTTAGCGTTGAAAAATGCAAAGCAAACCGGCAACAACATGAATGCAGCCGACAGTTATCTGAGCATAGGCGAAGCCTTGCTGTATCAAAAGCAAGCTGCCAGGGCAAGGATCTATCTGGACAGTGCATTGCTTACCCTGAATCGTTCGGGTTACTCCCACGGGATGGATGAATGTTATACCCTCATTGGGCACACCTGGAAACTGGAAGGCCGTTACGCCAAAGCAGAGAAGTATTACCTTAAATCTCTCGGTCTCTCCACAAAGGAGGGTGATGTGCCGGGCATGGCCGAATCTTATAACAACCTCGCCGAAATCGAATACCTGAAAAACAGCTTGCCGGCAGCTCTGAATTTTGCCAACCTGAGTCTGGACAATGCACGCAGGTCAGGGAATCTGGAAGCCCTCGAAGCAGTATGGGAAATGCAGGCAAAAATCCTGGAGGCATTGAAAAAGGACAATGAAGCCCTTGCCGCCTTCAAAATGTACAGCAGTTACAAAGACAGTCTTTTCAATGAAAGCAAATACCGTTCGATACGTGAAGCTGAAACCAAATTCAAAACGGCAAAAAAAGAGCAGCAATTGATTGTTCTGGCACAACAAAACGAAGTGCAGCAATTAAAACTGGGCTGGAGGCGCAACCTGTTGTTTGCATCGGGTGCAGGCATTGTGCTGGTGTTGCTTTTCAGCTATCTGCTCATCCGCCAGAACCGTATCAAATCACAACAAAAGGCCATCGTGCTCGAACAACGATTGCTCCGTTCGCAGATGAATCCGCACTTTATCTTCAATTCGCTGATTGCCATCCAGAGTTACATTTACAAAAGCGAACCGATACAGGCCGGGGATTTTCTGGCCAAATTTGCCGATCTTGTGCGTTACACACTCGAACATTCACGCGTTGAGTTTGTACTGCTGGCTGATGAATTGAAGATGCTTACTGCCTACCTTGACCTTCAGGTGCTGCGTTTTGATAACAAATTTGACTACACGCTTACCGTGGAAAATGACATGAACGCCGGTTCCCTTGAGATACCCCCGATGTTTGCGCAGCCTTTTGTGGAAAACGCCATCGAACACGGACTGAAACATAAACAGGAGAAAGGCCGGCTGGGGATCGCTTATAAATTGAAAAATGACCGGTGCATCGAAATCATGATCGAAGACGACGGTGTAGGACGCGAATCATCCAAAGACATCGAAAAGACAAATAAGCGCCGGTCGCTGGCTATTGAAATTACCAAAGAAAGGTTGTCGGTGCTGAGAAATAAATACAACTACAGGTTTACACTGGAAGTAACCGACATAAAAGACGGAAGCGACCTTTGCTGCGGTACGAGGGCCCGGATCACGCTCCCGTTCAGGTTGACATAAAATCATTAACTTTATCCATTCAAAGCACAACCCATGATCTCAATAGCAGTAATAGATGACGAACCCAAAGCAAGGGAAACCATTGTCAATATCCTCGCTTTAAGTCCGCTGAAAATACATATTGCGGGTGAGGCAGGCGACATCCGGTCGGCCTTCGAATTGATTTCCGGAAAATCGCCCGACCTAGTGCTGCTCGACATTGACCTGCCCGACGGTACAGGTTTCGACCTGCTGAAGATGTTTGACCAGATCAGTTTTAAAGTCATTTTCATTACCGCTCACCACGAACACGCCATCCGGGCCTTTAAGTTCAGCGCCATTGACTACATTTTAAAACCCATTCAGGCCGTTGACTTATTCAGGGCACTTGAAAAAACAAAAGCCGAAATTGACAAGGAAGAAATGGTCTTTAAGCTGGGTACACTTTTGTCGAATCTTGACAAACTCAAAAAGATAGTGCTCAAAACAGCCGAAAGCATCCACATCATCAATGTAGAACAAATCATCCGCTGCGAAGCCGACGTGAATTACACAAGATTTTTTCTCACCGGCGGTAAAAAACTGCTCGTCTCAAAGCCCCTGAAAGAGTTTGATGAACTGTTGAGCCCCGCCGGATTTTTCCGCACCCACCAGTCGCACCTGATCAACCTCGAACACATGCTGCGTTACGAGAAAACCGACGGCGGCTACCTGGTAATGGACGACAACTCGGCCGTCCCCGTTTCCACCCGCAAAAAAGAGGAATTGTTCCGGTTATTCGAAAATATGTGATCAACCCCCAAAACAAACTTTCAGAGTCTGAAAGACCTGTGGCAAATACATTCCTTTGGAGAAAGCGTTATTCCCGGAAATATTGTTTTGTTATTTTTCAGGTGCATAATTGTTTCCGTCCCCCCCGACAAATCCATCCTGTATGCCATTCTGTATCACCGGGATATGTTTGTTGGGCCTTTTGAGCCTCATCCACAATCAGTGTTGATGCATAGTCAGGTGGAGCGATTTGCCATGAGTTCCGATTTATGAGGACAATTATCCTGGAACGGGTTATATTTATGATTTAGCTACTTTATATAAAGCATCTTTTTTGTTTGTACAAAACTGCTTCCAACGCTCAATCTGTAATAATAGATTCCTTCTGAAAGCTCACTTGCATCAAAATCAACATCATAGCTGCCTGCCTTTTGAGATTCATTGACTAATGTTCGAATTTTTTTGCCAAGCATATCATACACATTGAGTGTAATGAAATCCGGGTATGTTATTGAATAAGATATTTTCGTTCTCGTTTTGAATGGATTAGGATAATTTTGTTCCAATTTAAAAAGGTGACCTTCGGCAACTGCATCCGGTGGAAAGATACCTACCGTCCCTCCCGAAAGCCCCAGCACCATTCCTGAAGTACCGGCTAACCAGCCATGCTGTGCATCTGTAAAATAAAGTGACCAGATTTCTCCAGCGGCAGGGATTGATTGCAGAACCCAGTTCTGACCACCGTCAGTACTTTTAAACAGTTCGTTGGCCCTTCCCCCTACCCAACCTGTATCGCTGTCAATAAACTGTATAGAATATAACGCATCTGAGCTATTGATGGTTTGTTTAATCCATGCCGTACCACCTGTAACAGACTTGTACACAGATCCGCTTTCGGTGCAAAGCCAGCCATTTGTGTTATCGGTAAAGTATATGGAATTAATATGCTCATTGTTGTTTAAGTCCTGGGCAATCCACGTTTGACCGCCACTGTAAGTCCGGAGGCATGTTCCCCAGCTACAGCCAGCCCATCCGGTATCGGCATTAATAAAATAGAAACACTTTATCATGTGAGAGGTATTGCTTTCAACGATGTACCAGTTAGCTCCGCCGTCTGTTGTCCGAAGAATGGTTCCGTTTCTTCCACCGGTAACGCCTGTGTTATCATCTATAAAGAATATATCCTGCAAATCATCTGTTGTCCCTGAATTTTGAGTATTCCAGGTTATTCCGCCATCAGTTGAATGGACAATAGTGCCTCCTGCTCCGGCTGCCCAGCCGTCATTTTCATCTGCAAAGGAAACCCCCCATAACGTATTGCTCACCCCGCTGGAACGCTCTTCCCAGTTATCTCCGCCATCAGTTGTTCTGATGACGATGCCGCCGGTTCCGGCAACCCAGCCAAACTGATCATCCAGGAAAAATGCATCGTATAGGTTAAATGAAGTTCCTTGTAACTGCTTGGTCCAGGTAGCGCCACCATCGCTGGTATATAAAATATATCCGCCGTTGCCTACGATCCAACCGGTCTGGTTATCAGCAAACGACAAACTGAAAAGGCCAAGAACCGTCCCGCTCGTTTGCGTACTCCACGTCAAACCGCCGTCTGTTGATTTTAAAATAGTTCCGCCAATACCGCAGATATAACCCGTACTGGCATCTGTAAACTGCACGGAGTTAAGCATAACATTTGTGCCGCTTGCATAAGACGTCCATGAAGTTCCACCATCCGTGGTTTTTAGAATTACACCGCCACTTCCAACCACCCATCCGGTATAAGCATCTAAAAAGCTGACACCGCTTAAAGTATTTACTGTGCCGCTGGTCATGGAATACCAGTTATCGCCACCATTTAATGTGCGTAAAATAGTACCGTTTCCGCCTGTAACAAAACCGGTAAACTCATCTACAAAAAAAACTTCACTAAGCCACGTATTCACACCACTGACCAATGAAGACCAGTTGGCACCCCCATCGGTTGTTTTGATAATTACACCTGCATTTCCGACAGCCCAACCTTTTTGACTATCCACAAAGCATATGCTGGATAATTGCTCCTGTGTACCACTTGACTGAAGGTTCCATGTTGTACCACCGTCGTCTGTTTTAGCTACCAGGCCGCTGTCGCCAACCATCCAACCGGTTTGATTATCAATAAAAAACACATCCTTTAGATTGTTGGTAAACGGGATGTCCGCCTGCCAGTCATTGCCCGCATTGTTGGTCTGGATTAATGCTCCTAAACTGCCTGCAGCAAAGGCATTATTCGCATCGTTTGCCTGTACGGAAAAAAGGGTATTCCCTTGTGGTAAAGGGTTCTGCCATACCCAGTTATTTGACTGGGCGCTTACGAAAGAGATAATACACAAGTTTAAAAACAAGTAAACAAATGTTTTCATTATGTCCTCCTTTTTGAAATTAGTAAATAATTAAAAACCTTATTTGTTAAAGCATCTGCGTTTATAAGCTACAGATAGATCTTTTTTCCGAAGGTATTTGCTATACTACACTCTCCCGGTTATAATTAATGTTATACCCTTTTAAGCCTTGCGCATAACACAAAATGATTTGAATTACAACCACTTTTTTTATGGTAACAAATATACGTTTAATGTTACTGAATGTCAAATTTTTAATTTAACTGAATTTACAGCGGGTTACGTCTGTGCCAGATGCTGACAAACTGCCTGCTTCCCCAAGTAATCCTGACTCTTCAATGTTCCGGTAGGTATCGGGATGGTACGCTGAAAGGTCTTTTTCAACGAATAATAATCCATCCCCGGCGAATAATCATTTCTCCCCTGTCTTCTTGAAATACTGATTTAATTTAGATCACCATTATTCCAAATATTATGAAGATCACTTCAGAAAACCAGATTTTGTTTTTTAAGAACAATGAGATTATTCGTTTTGAGTCTGTCGCTAATAACACCATTATTAACTTTATAAACAGAACAAGTTTTGAAATACATGAACCCATTGACAGCATTGAAAAACAATTAACAGATGTTGATTTTATCAGAATTCATGATAAGCACATTGTCAATGTAAATTACATTGCCCGCATCGCCGGTGGCAGGGATGACTTTGTTGAACTGAGCAACGCCGAAGTGCTGCCCATCAAAAAGAAACAAAAAGAGATCATTGTCGAACTGATTTCCACACAGCTTGAAAAACCATTTAAAAAATAGCCTCTGCGCCTTGTCGGGAGTTTATCCCCCGCAAAGCTGCAAAGACGCGAAGAAAAAAACAAATAGCCATGAAAAAACTTACAACTAACACAACGAAATTCTCCCCCGCCAGCTCGCGGGTAGATGTCCGTCAGCTGACGGACAGAGGGGTCAAAAAACAACTACTCACTTTTATTTTTACTTTCTGCCTTTTCCCTTTTGCCTTTG
>CAZMOS010000029.1:14932-26086 GCA_964567945.1 uncultured Lentimicrobiaceae bacterium | reverse complement strand
TTTGGATTCATTTTTAGTATCATGGTTGTATAATGATTTCAATTTTTGTTATTCCGTTATCAGGATCATGGTTTTATTAACCAACAGTGTGTATTGAAGGGTCACTGTATTACACATTTGAATGACATTGTAAACAAAGCTGGCTGCTTTGTTCGGAAGGGCAAATTTTACAATCTTTGGTAATTCTACAATTTTGTATTCTTCGGGGATGGTTATCTTTACAATCCCCGAGTTCTCGACAGGAACGGCAAAATCAACCGGGTAATTCCGCACTTTGGCCTTGAATGGGTTTTCATCCATTTTTTCGAAAAGGGTCAGTTGTAAATACAGGGTGCTGTCCATTTCATAAACACGGTCGGTAATCTTTACCTGGTACTTATCCGAAACAGGCAGGCCAATATTGTCCAGGTCTTTTATTTCCATATCCTGGATTTCAAGCCCCGGATATTTTTCTGTTAACGATTCGGAATATTCATCTTCACCGGCAAATTGCTCCATTTTTTTCCTGAAATTGTAAGCAGCATAATCAGTTCTGCGATGGCTTAGACTTCCGTTCAGCGAAAGGTCTTTATCCAGTTGTAAGTCATAATAGACAAGTTCCTTGAATTTTCCTTCGGGTTTCAGTTCGATCCATTGCGAATTATTTGCATCAACCAACCTCCCTTTCCCGTTCAAACATTTTTCCGGGATCAGATTGTAAGGGAGCAACTTATCCGTTGCATCAACAAGTATGTATTTCCCGTTCAAATTGACAAGAGCCAACACATAATTCAACCGCCGAACGCTTGGAAAAGTATAAGACAGCCGTCCGTTGTCTTTTGTACTTAATACAATGGGGCCGGCGCTAAAGTCAAGCTTCTGAAGCAAACGGGTCAGCATAAGATTCAGGTCAGCCGAGTTGCCTATCTTATCTGCATAGATGTTGCCTAAATTATTGATCTTTGCAAAACACCTGTCCTCCCCGTTAAAATCAATTGTCTTCACAAAATCAACTGCTGCCTGCAGTTTTTCCATATCCGTATGATGTTCCGCTTTGATTTGCTTGGCCACCTTGTTCAGGAAAAAGCCCGAACTTAATGTCTCACCAAAATGCGGGTCTTCCAGTAAAATCTCCGACAATCCGTTCCACGTTTTGGCAAAGTCTTTATAATAATACCCGGGAATGGCTATTTCGGTGATGTCAAATTCAAACTTGGAAATGTAGTTTTCCTTTGAATCCATAAAA
Organism: uncultured Lentimicrobiaceae bacterium; assembly: GCA_964567945.1. Taxonomy (GTDB): domain Bacteria; phylum Bacteroidota; class Bacteroidia; order Bacteroidales; family F082; genus JAADID01. The sequence goes on along the minus strand of CAZMOS010000029.1, from coordinate 24,861 downwards.
GGTTCCGTCTTAAAGGCCGGGACATTTTCGGCTACCCAGCGGTTTCCCGCATTAATCTTTAATGGCACAAAACCGAAATAGTTTTTCCTGTAAGAAACATAATCAATAGGGTCAATCCTCAATTCACTCCATTCAACGGGAATCTCTTCCTGAAAATACCAACTGGTAGGGAAACCGGTGTATTTGATCTCAAGGTCAATTATTGAACCTTCTTTCACATTGGGCATGGCCACACTGATCAGGTAATAATTGTCCATAATCTTTTCTTTGAACACCGATTTGTTGGAAAGTTTATCCGTGACGATCTCTCCGTCAACCAGGTTATAGGTCTTTCCCCTGACAGAAGATTTTTCTGCTGCGGGAAATTTCCGCGTGGCAAAGTCATAGCCTTCCTTTTTAAAGATCTTCACCCGCATCATGTGCACAAACTGATAGTTCATGTCATCATAGTACCCATACGAACACAAGACAACTGCCGGCGCACTGGGATCGGGTGCATATTCGGTCATTTTCAAATCCTCAATATTCACCTTCCCGAATTTCATGGGTGCTTTCTGGGCAAAAGCAACGGTTACGGAAAAGGAAAGAATGACAAGCAACGAACTGATTAATTTTGATTTCATTTGGTTTGATTTTTCATTAAACGATTATTAATTATTATCACTATTGTGTCTATTACAAGGATAAGTATATCAACCTGCGTAAAATTAAAACGTCATTTTGGTTAAATAGAATGAAAACATTTTCTGTGCCGCTATAAAAAATACGTTTTATATTATTTCTACGAATTAGCTAACGATAGTTTCAATGAGTTCTGTAGATTTTCAAAACTACATAAAAATATTTTCTGATTATACATTGAAAGATTGAAATGGAAATTTTTTTCTGTTCCACATAATGCCTGGTTAGCAAAAACGGATTCATTAAATTAAGAATGCTTAACTGATTTTGGTTTATCAAGTCCTTATATTAAGTATGTTATAATTTCTCTACGCAATCATCAGAAACAATCCCATCATCAAAACAAACCCCATCAGATAGCCGCCATAGACCTGCCCCGGGTTGTGGGCACCCAGCTTCAGGCGGGCAAAACCGGTAAACCCGGCAATGATGACCAGCAGATACAGCAACTCCGTAAATTGCTGATTATAACCAAGGGCAAATCCGGCCAATGTTCCCAACAGACCGCCCTGGGCAACCATGTGGAGGGATATTTTTGTGAAATAGTTGATCAGTACGGAAAGAATAGCCAGCAAAGTAGTGCCCAGCATGAAGATATTGAACAGCGCATAATAAGATTCCTGTTTCAATAAATAATAGGTTGCATAAAAAAAGACGGATACCGTAAACAAAGGCAGTACCCGCTCCTGCCGGGTTTTCATTTGCAGCGATTTGATGAAACCCAATTTATAAAGGATAAAGATAATGAGCGAAGGCATGACGAACGAAATGAGGAACACCATCAGTAAAGTCAGGTAACGATGTTCTAAGGGCATGACGAAAATCAGGCTGGTTTTCAGATTGATCAGAATCAACAACGCATAGGTTGGCACCAGCAACGGGTGAAAGATAACGGAAATAATACGGGCGATTGTCTTTTCCATTTAATTCAGTTCTTTTCGCAGTCGTGCAACGGGAATGCCCAATTGTTCGCGGTATTTGGCAACCGTACGGCGGGCAATGTTGTATCCTTTTTCATTAAGCATCTTTTTCAGTTGCTCGTCAGTTAAAGGTTTTTTCTTATCCTCTGCCTCGATGATGTCTTTCAAAATGGTTTTCACCTCACGGGTGGACACTTCCTCACCGTCATTTTTCTGCATGGACTCACTGAAAAAACTTTTCAGCAGGAAAGTCCCGAACGGAGTTTGTACATATTTGCTGTTGGCCACTCTGGAAATAGTCGAAATATCTAATCCTACCATTTCCGCGATATCTTTCAGTATCATGGGTTTCAGCCTGGTTTCGTCGCCTGTAAGAAAATACTCGCGCTGATAATCCATGATCGCTTTCATAGTCGCAAACAAAGTGTTTTGCCGTTGCCTTATGGCTTCGATGAACCATTTGGCCGAGTCCACTTTTTGTTTGACAAACGAATAGGCTTCGCGTTGTTTTTTGGTTCTTTTTTGACTTCCCAGCGAATTGATCATTTCAGCATACGTGTTGTTGATTCTGAGGTCGGGATAATTCCAAGAATTCATATACAATTCCAGCTCTCCGTTTGTATTGGTGATGGTGAAATCGGGAATGATGTAATAATTTGTACGTGTTGTTTCGCTGAGTGAATTTCCGGGCTTCGGATTGAGTTCCAGTATCAGGTCAATGGCTTTTTTCAGTTGCTCTTCATCCACTTCGGCCCGTTTCATGATTTTTGAATAGTGCTTTTTGGTAAACTCGTTAAAATAGCGTCCGATGATCTTCATCGCCAGCTCCAACTCGGGTGATGACTCCTCACGGGCTTTTCTTTTCAACTGGATCATCAGGCATTCCTGAAGGTTGCGGGCGCCCACACCTGCCGGATCGAACTCCTGAATAATGGAAAGTATTTCTTCCACTTCTTCTTTTGTGGTGATGATATTCTGTGTAAAAGCCAGGTCATCCACAATGGAATCGGTTGAGCGCTGCAGATAGCCCGAGTCGTCAATATTGCCGATGATGTAAAGACCGATCTGGTATTTGTCTTCATCCAGTTTACGGTAGCCGAGCTGCTGTTTCAGCAGGTCATGGAAGCTAGTGCCCGACACGAAAGGTATTTCCTTTCTTTCGTCATCAGGGCTGTAATTGTTTTGCTTTAAACGATACTCGGGAATTTCATCGTCGTCCATATAATCATCCATCTGGTATTCATCTTCTTTTTCATTGCCGGCATCTTCTTCGTAATCCTCAAAATCTTCGTCATTTTCCAGATCCGTTTCATTCCCTTCACCGGAATCACTTTCCTGTATTTCCTGTTCGGTCATTTCGGGCGAATCAATTTCCAAAGCCGGATTCTCTTCTATCTCCTGCTTGATACGTTGTTCAAGCCCGACGGCAGGTATCTGCAACAGTTTCATCAGCAGTATCTGCTGTGGTGACAGCTTTTGCAGCAACTTCTGTTGTAATCTTTGATTAAGCATTAAAAAAATAACTTTTCCGGTTAGTTACATTACAAATGTAAAAAAAACATTATACAGTTGGCACGATTTTGGGAAAGTGATTTTCTGATTTGCTGTTTTCCCTTCTCAAATTCTCAATCTGCAATAAAATCCAGGTAATTGTTTTTGTCTATAATGGACCAGTTTGCTTCGGGGTAAGTATTAAGCCACAAGTCGGGTGGCTTTGATTATCAATTTGTATTTTTACAAACACAAACGGGTATTTATAAATGTACAGACTCAAAAAAGCAAACTGGTTGTCGGGGATTGTAATAACATTAATGCTTTTCCTGAATATGCAAGCGCCTGTATTTCCGGTCAGTTTATTTTTACCCGTAACCGATTCAATCGTTCAGCCGCCTGATTCCCCGGACACACTTCACGGTCCGGTTGAAAATTGTGTGAACGACACGACCTTGTATTATTCCGAGCTACCGATGGGCTGCACGGCTGATTGGTACATTGATACTGTTTTACAAGGTTCCGATTCAGGTACTTTGGAAATTATCTGGACAGAAGCAGGCAATTACACAATCAGCTTGTATTTTAACTGTGATTCGGGAACTTTTTTCAGCGATTCACTACAGGTTACCGTTGACGGAACACCTGCCATCGCCGGGAATATCAGCGGTGATGCAGAGGTTTGTCAAAACACAACACACACCTACTCCACAACAGTTGATACCGGTGCATGGTGCGAGTGGTGGGTCGCCGGTGAAATGCAGTCAACCACAGATACTTTCATGGTTTATACTTTCGGTGACCCCGGTGATTATCTGATTGAAGTTTATGCCCTGAACGATTGTGGCGCCAGCAGCCAGGCCAGCACCCTGATGGTTACGGCTTTTGATAATCCGGTGGTAAACCTTGGCAATGACACAACCATTTATCAAGGGCAAAGTATCACGCTGGATGCGGACAACAGCGGCAGCCATTATTTCTGGTCCACAGGAGACACAACACAAACTATCACCGTTTTCGAAACCGGCAGCTATTCCGTGCTTGTTAACAATGCCTGCGGGGAGGACAGCGATACGATCTTTGTAGATGTTATTGTGAGCATCCTTGATCCGGGGATCGAAAACCAGAATATTATTCACATTCGCGGACGCCGGCTTATCATCGAAGATCAGGATTTGCAGATTCAGCAGATCACCATCACGGATATCTCCGGAAAAATAATTTACAAGGGTAATTACAAAAAGGAAATCCCACTGCCGGGCAAAGGAATTTATATCGTCAGTGTAAAAACCGGCAATGCTGGTTTTACCTTCAAAGTCATTGTGTTAAGTCAACTATAAAAAAGTGTTTATTATTGCCACGCTCACCCTAATACACCAACCTGAATAAATCAGAAAAAACCATCCAAACATCCATTCTACCAACCATCCAGGACGATAGAGCAATGTGCCAGATACCCTCCTTTGGAGGAAGGGGCTTCACGGTTTGTATTCTAAAATTCACAATTCAGCGGTGTTCGCGGGAAAGGGATCACATCGCGGATATTGCCCATACCGGTAACAAAAAGCATCATCCGCTCAAATCCGAGCCCGAAACCCGAATGGGGTACACTACCGAATTTCCGGGTTTCGAGATACCACCACATGGATTCCTTAGGGATACCCATCTCTTTGATGCGGTTGTACAGTTTGTCGTAATCATCTTCACGCTGTGAACCGCCTATGATCTCGCCAATTTGCGGGAAAAGCACATCCATTGCGCGTACTGTCCTGCCGTCATCATTCTGTTTCATGTAAAACGCTTTGATCTCTTTGGGATAATCGGTAATGATCACCGGTTTTTTGAAATGCTTCTCCACGAGATAGCGTTCATGTTCCGACTGAAGATCAATTCCCCAGCCCTCAATGACATACTGAAACCGCTTTTTCTTGTTGAGTTTGGAATTGCGCAGGATATCAATGGCTTCCGTATAGGTTATGCGTTCAAATTCCTGGTCCAGCACAAATCGCAGTTTTTCGACCAGTTCCATCGAACGCTCATCCTGCTTTTTGGTTTTTTCTTCATCCTGCTGGCGTTTGCTCAAAAATTCCAGGTCATCCGTGCAATTATCCAAAGCATTCCTGATAAGATATTTCATCATGTCTTCCGCAAGGTCCATGTCGTCGTTAATATCATAAAAGGCCATTTCGGGTTCGATCATCCAGAACTCGGCAAGATGGCGCGAGGTATTTGAATTTTCGGCACGGAAAGTGGGGCCGAAAGTATAAACTTTACTCAGTGCAAGAGCGGCCAGCTCGGCTTCCAGTTGGCCTGAGACGGTCAGGTTGGTGGGCTTGCCGAAAAAATCCTTTCGGAAATCCACTTCGCCGTCTTCATTTTTTGGTACATTGTCCAGGTCAAGCGTAGTGACCTGAAACATCTCACCTGCACCTTCCGCATCCGAGGCAGTGATGATGGGGGTGTGGATATTGTAAAAGCCGTTTTCGGTAAAATACTTGTGGATGGCAAAGATCATGGCGTGACGTATCCTCGTTATGGCACCGAAAGTGTTGGTACGAAAGCGCAAATGAGCGATCTCACGCAGGAATTCCAGCGAGTGTTTTTTGGGTTGCAACGGGTATTCATCGGGATCGGCAGGGCCGAGGACTTCAATTTCTTTGGCCTGGACTTCAACTTTCTGGCCCTTGCCCGGCGACTCAATGATTGTGCCGTTCACAGATAAGGCGGCTCCGGTATGGATGTTGTCAAGGACTTTCTCGATTTCCGGGTTTTTGTCAACAACAATCTGTACACTTTTAATCGTCGAGCCGTCATTCAAAGCAATAAAAGCCACGTTTTTGCTTTCGCGCTTGGTCCTGACCCATCCTTTCACATTGACCTCATTTCCGTAACCGGTTGATTCCAAAAGGGTTTTTATTTCTGTTCTTTTCACCTGTTTCATTTTTAAAGCTTTGCAAAAAAACTAAAAATCAGGGACATTTGAAGAAATGCCATGAATTTTTCACGCGTCGGCGCAGCGATCGCAGCGAGCTCTATTTCCTTTTCTTCCGGTAAGAGGATTTCCTGCTTTTCCCTTCCCTAGAAAACCTGCCACCGCCCCGTTTTTTAACTTCTGTAGCATTGGGGTTCCATTCCGGCCCGCGGCCCAGGTCAACCGGCAGGATCAGCTTGGTGATCTCCTGCCCGATCAGTTTTTCTATCCGGCGGAATTTATACATATCTTCCTCGTTGATAAACGTGACCGCCACCCCCGTAGCATCGGCCCTTGCAGTCCGTCCCACACGGTGGACATAATCTTCAGCATCGCCAGGAACGTCATAATTGACAATCAGTTCTATTTCCTTGATGTCGATCCCCCTGCTTAAAACATCTGTGGCAACAAGCACGCGGGTACTTTTTGATTTAAACCGCATAAGAACTTCTTCCCGCTCATTCTGCTCAAGGTCTGATGAAATGCCTTCCACATTGATTTTGCTTTTTTTCAAAGCCCGGACGATTTCAGTGACTTTTTTCTTTGTCGAAGCAAAGATGAGAATACTTTTCATGGTATCACTGTGACCAATCAAACGGATAACCAGGTCATTTTTCTGTGGATCGTAAACCATGTAAGCAGCCTGTAATACCCCTTCGGCAGGTTTGGCAAGGGCAATGGAAACTTCAACCGGATCATTAAGTATTTGTTTGGCCAGCTCCCTGATCCTAGGTGGCATGGTGGCGCTGAACATCAATGTCTGACGTTTTTTGGGAACATAAGAAATGATCTTTTGGATATCATCATAAAAACCCATGTCCAGCATGCGGTCGGCTTCGTCCAGGATCAGGTATTTCAAATTGTCAAACTTTACATACCCCATATTCAGGTGTGATATCAATTTACCCGGTGTGGCTACAATAATATCCACACCGGAGGTCAGTGCTTTCTTTTGTTGTTCCCATGACAGGCCGTCGCCACCGCCGTAAATTGGCAAAGAGCCGATATTGGTAAAATAGGTAAACCCTTGTACGTGCTGGTCTATCTGAACAGCCAGCTCACGCGTGGGGACAATGATAAGTGTGCTTGTCTCCCGTTCATGAGTATCGAGAAGATTATTAATTACGGGCAAAAGGAAAGCCGCTGTTTTTCCGGTACCTGTCTGGGCACTGCCCAGCAGGTCGCGATCCTGCATGATCACAGGGATGGCTTTTATCTGGATGGGGGTGGCCTCCTTGAAACCGATATGGGAAATCGCTTCAAGTAATTGTTCGTTCAGGCCGAATTCTATAAAAAGCATAATGAGTAATTTTTCAGTCTGCAAAGGTCGCTTTTTTAACCGTTTGATTTGAAGATAAATTTAAAAACAATGATGAAATAAAAATTACTAATTATTCTAATGTCTAATTGCTCTAACTAATTTCTAATTGACTAAATCCAAAAAAATTGAATTCAAGTTAAAATGTTTAGAAATTAAATTATGTTTTCTCTGTGGGAAAATGAAATCAAAATACATCACTGAATAACTGACTTGACACTAATGTATTCCCAAATGAGTTTCACAGTCAAAATAAGACTGGACTTTTTGGTTTTTTCGTTCCCTTTACCTGAATAACAGACACGATTTATAATACTTTTGCAAACCGTGGGAACAAACATTGACATCTTATCCGGTTGGATTACCTCCGGTGAAAGGCCTTTTATCATTGCCGGTCCGTGCAGTGCCGAAAGTGAGGACCAGGTTTTGAAATCTGCGGAACAGATTTCACTTATTCCGCAGGTAAGTGTCTTCCGTTCAGGTATCTGGAAGCCGAGAAGCCGCCCCGGAGATTTTGAAGGTGCAGGAGAAAACGGTCTAAAATGGCTGGCAAAAGTCAGGGAAAAATACGGCCTGAAAACGACCGTCGAGGTGGCTGAGCCTGAACATGTTGAACTGGCGCTGAAATATAACGTGGACATGATCTGGATCGGTGCACGCACAGTAGTTAATCCGTTTTCGGTTCAATCCATTGCAAAAGCCCTCGAGGGTGTGGATATCCCTGTGCTGGTAAAAAACCCCGTGAACCCTGACCTGAAACTCTGGCTGGGAGCAATCGAGCGGGTCAACCGGGCCGGGATCAAACGCATCATTGCCATTCACCGCGGCTTTCATTATTTTGAAAAATCACCTTTCCGCAATGCGCCCATGTGGGAAATTCCTATTGAGTTGAAAACCATTGCCCCCGACCTGCCCATGCTTGTTGACCCCAGTCACATCTGCGGCCGGACCGACCTGCTGCAGGAAGTCTCCCAGAAAGCACTTGACCTGGAGATGGACGGCATCATGATCGAAACCCATTACGACCCGCCGCATGCCCTGACCGATGCCAGTCAGCAAATTACACCCGGTGATTTGAAAAAGCTACTGGATAAGCTGGTTATCAGGGAAAAAACGGGCGACATCTCTTTCCAGAACAAATTGGAAAAAATGAGGACGGAAATTGACAAGCTGGATGGGGAGTTGTTGCAAATCCTGGCCCGACGGATGGAGATCATTGACGAGATCGGAGAGTATAAAAAAGAAAACCGGATAACCATTCTCCAGATGAAACGATGGGCGGGCATTATCCGCGACCGGCTGTCCATCGGAGTGAATCTCGGGCTGGAAGAAACGTTTTTAAAACGGCTTCTCAACCTAATCCACAACGAGTCAATCCACAGGCAGGCAAGAATTTTCAATAAGAATAATAAAAAATAAAAAAACCGGTATCGGTTTTTTATTTTTACATCCACTTCTTCCTTCTGAAGAACATGATCATGGCAATGCTTACGATAAACATCAGGCCGATGATGATCCAGAAAGCGCGGTTGTTTTCCTGTAATGGCAACATCACGTTCATTCCGTAAAGGCCCGTTAAAAAGGTTAGTGGCAGGATGATGGAAGAGATCAGCGTGAGGATTTTCATGATCTCGTTGGTTTTATTGGTTTGCATCGAGTCGAAAGTGGTGGAAAGCCCTTCGATCAACTCGCCGTAATCTTCGGTCATGTCCCACATCCGGTTGTAATAGTCCAGGATGTTGCCCCAGTAATCTTCCATGTTATCGGCAAAACCTTTGACCACACCCGATTCAAAATTGTTGAACACCCGCAACTGCGGTTTGAACATGGTGTTCAGCAGGATGATATTTTTGCGGGTGATGGACAGCCGTTCGATGATCTTCTGGGCGTGGATGCTGAAAAGTTCCCGGTTGATCAGTTCCAATTCCAGCCCGACTTTCCGCAAAAGATATATGGTTTCGTTCATTAGTTTCTCAAGGATCACATATAACAGGGCGTCCGACGTACCGATCTCAAAATCTTCTCCCCGTTGATCCTGCTCATAAGCTTCCTTGAACAGGTCATCCACGATCCAGTGCGTTTTACCCACGGTGATGATAAAGTCCTCGCCCCAGAATATTTTTACTTCCCTTGTTTTCAGGAAACGGTTTTGTTTGTCGAATACCGGAAAATGAAGAATCAGGAAATAGTAATCGTCGTAGATGTCAATCTTCGGCCGTTGGTTGGTCTGGCGGCAGTCTTCCAGGTCGAGGGGGTGAAAGTGAAAGGTGTTCTCAAGGAACTCAAAGTCCTCGTCGGAGGGGGCGGTTATGTGCAGCCATCTGAGCCTGCCTATTTTAATGGTTTCTATCATAGCCCTTCCTCCTTAAAATTAATTTGATTTCCGGATATTTTTACCCCATACGTTGGTTTTTGACGGCCAAAATTAACCATTTAATTGAAAGGAAAAAACTTATTGAAGATAAAAATCAATCTGACCCGGTTTGAAATTCCCTGTTTGTCATTCGGAAATTCTTCGGGCAAGAACAAATAAGCATCGAACAAACCG
>CAZMOS010000029.1:0-14832 GCA_964567945.1 uncultured Lentimicrobiaceae bacterium | reverse complement strand
CTGTTTGTCATTCGGAAATTCTTCGGGCAAGAACAAATAAGCATCGAACAAACCGCCATCGTCCGGCACATCGAAGCCGAAACCGTCCGCATCAACGCCAAAGCAGAAAAAACCCGCAAGCTCATCGAACTGCTGAAAGAATACAAAACGGCGCTCATCAGCGAGGTGGTGACGGGGAAGGTGAAGGTGATATAAAAATAAAGATATGGAACCTGAATATACACAAATAGAATACAAAAGTCTCAAAAAAGTTGAGGGACCCAAATCCAATTTGCGGGACCTGGCTGAAACTTGTGTTTGTTTTGCTAATTCACAGGGAGGAATACTGTTCATAGGCGTGGAGGATGAAGATAGATTACCTCCTGAAAATCAAAAAATAACCTGGGAATTAGTAAATAAAGTTTTATCCAGGTTGCGGTCATTAACTGATAGTGTCGGATTAGCTGATGCCGTTATTGAAACACATGAAAATGGCGGGCAATATTTTCATTTTAAGGTATTACCCACGTCCAGAGCCATAGCTACAACTTCAAGCGGCAAAATATTACTTCGGGTTCAGGATAAGTGTTATCCTGTGTCAGGTGAAGATGTCACACGGCTTGCTGTTGAAAAAAATGCTTTTCAGTGGGAGTTGGTCGAATTAAAATCATTTACAGTCGATAATATTCCCTAACAAAACATACAATCTTTTGTTGATGATATTCGTAATTCAGACAGGGTAAAGGAAATTGTAAAGCAAAAAGACGATTTTGAAATATTGGAACATTACAATTTGATTTCAAATCAAAGACTAACAAACCTTGGCGCATTATGGGTGGGGACTGAACAAATACGCAGTAGGATTTCTTATCCAATAACAGTTCAATATATTGTATATGACGAGTTTGGCGAAAAAATAAGAAAAGAAAATTGGAATGACTATACGTTGAATCCGAAGGAATTAATAATAGATATTGAAGCAAAGGCAACCGAGCTTACCTATTTTTATGAATTTCCTCAAGGTCTTTTTCGAAAACGTATCAGGCAATACGCGCAAGAAGTAGTTAGAGAGCTATTGATTAACGCAGTCGCTCATAAAAAATATACCATATCCGGGGATATCTTTATTGAAGTCTATCCGGACAGAATGGAGATCACAAACCCGGGGAATTTACCAATCGGCATAACCGAAAATAATATTTTGCACAGAAGGCATCACAGAACCCCGCATCTCATTAGGATTCTTCATGATTTAAAGCTTTGGAAGGTGAAGGATCGGGATACGATTTGATTTATGAGTTAAACAGTAAAGACGGAAAACCTTTTCCTGTTGTGCGTTCGGGATTTGATTATACAAAGGTTATCCAGAGTTCAAAAATTATTGATGAAGAAGTCGTCTTTTTACTTGATTATATTTCGCAGCATTTTCAATTGTCACAAAAGCAGTTTATTGCCCTTGGTATTATTGCGCGAGAAAAGAAAATTCTGGGAACGGAACTCATCAAACAGTTACAACTTCAAGAAGATGAACGATTGCGTTCGTATGTAGCAAATTTGGAGAAACAAGGAGTTTTAGTTTCACGGGGCGTGAGAAAAGGAAAACAATATCTTATCAATCCGAAACTGATGAGTTCATCTAAATTAAACATTAAACCAAGTTTGAAAACCATAGAACCACATCGCTTAAAAGCTTTAATTGAAAGTGATTTGCAAACTTACCCCCGAAGTACTATCAAAGAGATTCATAAAAGAATCCCGGATGTGGATTTAAAAGATTTAAGAAAAACTGTTTATCAAATGGCTAAAGAGGGTAATTTACTTCATACGCCTGATAAAACATATCGAAAATATTGGATGGCATAAAAAAAAAGAAAGAAAATAGAAATCAAAATAGAAGATAGGGTAACAAATTCTATATCAACATGATGAATCAGATACAATTCTTTTATTTGTAAAAAGAAACATAAAAAATATGAATAGTATCACCTCCGAAAACACCTTTGAAACTGCCATCGTCCGGTCACTTGTTGATCAGGGCGGTTACACCCAGGGCAACGCCGCCGATTACAGCCCGGAGCTGGGCATGTTCAAATATGATGTGCTGCAATTCCTGCAGGATACACAACCGGAGAACTGGGATAAGATTTCCGCCATCCTCGGCGCGGAAACGAATCACCGGGTCATTCAGCGTATTGTCAAGGAAATGGACCTGCGCGGCAGTCTGGATGTATTGCGTAACGGTTTCACCGAATACGGTGTCCGCTTTAAGCTGGCATATTTCAAACCGGAATCAGGGCTGAATCCGGAAACCCAACGGCTGTATGATGAAAACCGGCTGAAAGTCGTCAGGCAGGTTTATTATTCCGCCAAAAACAAAAACTCCGTTGACCTGGTGATCGTACTGAATGGCATCCCCGTTGCCACCATCGAGCTGAAAAACCGCTTTACCGGTCAAACAACGGCAAACGCCAAAAGACAATACGCCTCCAGCCGTGACAACAGGGAACTGCTTTTTGCCTTCAAAAAACGGGCGCTGGTGCATTTCGCCGTGGATGATGACGAAGTGTTCATGACCACGAAAATCAAAGGGAACAAAACTTTCTGACTTCCCTTCAACAAGGGATACAACAGGGGAAAAGGCAACCCGCCCAATCCTAACGGATACAAGACAGATTACCTGTGGAAACAAGTGCTAGAAAAAGACAGTTGGCTGGATATCCTGCACCGCTTCGTTCACCTTCAAGTGGAAGAAATAGAAATTGACGGCAGGAAACTCACGAAAGAAAACATGATCTTCCCGCGTTACCATCAATTGGATGTGGTGCGGAAAATCACTACCGATGCAAAGAAAGCCGGAGCAAGGAAAAATTACCTGGTCCAGCATTCCGCCGGATCGGGAAAAAGCAACTCCATCGCCTGGCTGGCGTACCGTTTATCCAGCTTACACAACGAGCAGGACGAAAGGATCTTTGACAGCGTGATCGTGGTAACCGACCGCCGGGTGCTTGATCAGCAATTGCAAAACACCATTTACCAGTTTGAACATAAAACGGGTGTGGTGCAGAAAATAGACAAAGACAGCAACCAACTGGCTACTGCTTTGAGCTATGGAACAAATATCATCATCACCACGCTGCAAAAATTCCCGTTCGTAATGGAAAAGGTGGGTAACCTGCCCGACCGGAAGTACGCCGTGATCATTGATGAAGCCCACAGCTCACAGGGCGGGGAAGCCTACAAGAAAATGAAACAGGTCTTGTCGGCTGCTGATAGCGAACAACCGGATGATGAAAACGGAGATTACACTGCCGAAGACTTCATCCGCGAGCAGGTTGAACTTTCCGCCAAAGCAAGAGGGAAACAAAACAACATTTCGTTTTTCGCCTTCACCACCACCCCTAAATACAAAACGCTGGCTTTATTCGGTCAGAAAGGGAAAGACGGGAAACCGGAACCGTTTCACCTCTATTCCATGCGGCAGGCGATTGAAGAAGGTTTTATCCTGGATGTACTGCAGAACTACACCACCTACGAGCTATATTTCAAGTTGTCCAAAGCCATTGAAGACGACCCCGAGCTGAACAAAAAGAAAGCTGCACGCGCCATCGGGCGCTTTGTGAACCTGCATCCACACAACCTGGCGCAAAAAACAGAGGTGATCATCGAACACTTCCGGCAGGTAACCGCTAAAAAAATCGGAGGAAAAGCAAAAGCTATGGTCGTTACTTCTTCGCGCAAGCTGGCGAAAAGGTATTTTGAGACCTTCAACCGGTACATCAGGGAGAAGGGTTATGACAATGAGATGAAAGTGCTCGTGGCTTTTTCCGGAAGTGTGATAGATGACAATTACCCCGATGGCGTATCGGAACCGCAGTTGACCGGTTACAGTGAAAAAGAGCTACCTGAGGTTTTCAATGGAAACGAGTACAAAATCCTGATCGTTGCGGATAAGTACCAGACCGGTTTCGATCAGCCCCTGCTGCACACCATGTATGTAGACAAAAAGCTGTCAGGAGTAAAAGCCGTACAAACCCTCTCGCGGCTAAACCGCACAGCACCGGGGAAAGAAAACACCTTTATCCTTGACTTCGCCAATGACAGGGAAACAATCTTCCATTCGTTCCAGCCCTATTACGAAAAAACAACCGTAACCGAAGAACCCGATGTGAACCACCTGTTCGACCTGAAAAATAAGATTGATGAAAAGCAGATCATCTGGCAGCAGGATGTGGATGCTTTTGCGAATGTTTATTTCCAGCCATCAGGGAGTTTAACGCCACAGGATCAGGCAAAACTTTACGCATTCATTGATCCGGCAGTGGACCGTTTCAAAGCGATACCAACGGAAGAAGAAAAAGACGAGTTCAAGAAAGCCCTGCGCACATGGACCAACCTGTATGCATTCCTGGCGCAGATCATGCCCTTTCAGGATGCCGAACTGGAGAAATTTTACGCTTACGTCAAATTGCTGCAAACCAAGCTACCCAAAAGAGAGCTTTCGGAGAGTTTGCAGTTATCGGATGAGATTGCCATGGAATATTACCGCCTGGAGAAGATCAAACAGGGCAGCATTGACCTGATCAGGGGTGAAGACGGCGAACTGGACGGACTGTCGGAGGCAGGTATCAAACGAAGCAAAGAGGAAAAAGCACCACTGTCAGAGATCATCGAAGTGCTGAACGAACGTTTCGGAACCGATTTTGACGAAGCAGACAGGTTGTTCCTCGAACAGATGAAAGAAGACCTGAAAAACGATGAAACACTCATTACACAAGCAAAAGCCAACAAACTGGACACGTTCAAATATGCTTTCGAAGATATTTTTCTCAACAAGCTGATCAAACGCATGGAGCAAAACCAGGATTTCTTTGACAAGATTGTGGATGACAAAGCTTTCGGAGAAATTTTCAGGAACGGGTTGATGAAGGAAGTTTATGCCAGGATAAATGAAGAAGCCTGATTACTGCTTACACCTGTCCCCGACTAAAGATCCTAATGGTTAAGAAAAAGGACAGTTCACTACGGGACACTTTTACCACTTCCGCAAAATTAAATCGCCTTTTATAGCATAAATGTAATTTAGTAATAAACAAAAAAGCCCTTCAAAACGAAAGGCTTTTCTTATGTACCCGAGGCCGGGGTCGAACCGGCACTCCAAAATTGGAACTGGTTTTTGAGACCAGCGCGTCTACCAATTCCGCCACTCGGGCATATTGAATAAATTGGGAGTGCAAAAGTACATTTTTTTGAAGATTGTAAAAAAGTTTCCCCCATTTCTGAGAAAACTTTTTACCGTGTTTTGTAACAATGAATTAATTAATACTTTTGCAGCGCTTTTTAGTCCGATTCATTTAAAAAATATCAGATGCCGTCAAATAAATCCAACGTCAGTATTTTTTCCGGCAGGGCCAGCCGTTACCTTGCTGAAAATATAGCGAAGAGCTTTGGTATTGAGCTAGGAAAAAGCATTGTAACAGAATTTTCGGATGGCGAATTCCAGACCTCTTTCGAGGAAAATATCAGGGGACGTGATGTATTCATCATCCAGTCAACTTTCCCTCCGGCTGACAATTTTTTTGAACTTCTGATGATGATTGATGCGGCCAAAAGGGCTTCGGCAAGGAAAACCATCGCCGTTATTCCATATTTCGGATATGGCAGGCAGGACAGAAAGGACAAACCCCGCGTTTCCATTGCATCCAAAATGAATGCAGACCTGCTGACAACCGTTGGCATTGACCGGCTGATCACCCTTGACCTTCACGCCGACCAGATCCAGGGATTTTTTAACGTACCTGTGGACCACCTTTATGCATCAAATATTTTCATTCCATTTTTAAGAAACCTGAATTTGCCCGACCTTATGCTTGCTTCACCGGATACGGGCGGGACACGGCGTGCAGCCAGTTATGCCAAAGCATTGGATACCGGATTCGTCATCAGTTACAAACACCGTACAAAACCCAATGTGGTGGACGAGATCAGGCTGATCGGTGAGGTAAAAGGTAAAAACGTGATCCTTGTTGATGACATTATTGACACAGCCGGAACCATCACCCGGGCTGCCGAAGTGATCATGCAGGAAGGAGCCAAATCCGTTCGTGCATTTTGCACTCACCCCATTCTGAGCGGTGATGCCTACAAGCGGATAAAAGAATCTCCTTTCACGGAAGTACTGGTTACCGATACAATCCCGTTAAAACAAAGTTGCGATAAGATCACCGTATTGTCAACGGCCAAATTATTTGCCGAGGTGATCAAGCGGGTGCAGAATAGAAAATCAATTAGCTCATTATTTAATATTTCAAAATTATAACTTTTTAACAATTAATTATTTAAATCATGAAAGCAGTATCATTGAGCGGTGCGCTACGGGCGCACGTAGGGAAAAAAGATGCTAAAAAACAAAGAAGGGAAGGTTTGATCCCTTGCGTGTTGTATGGTGGAAAAGAGCAGGTACATTTTACACTGAAAGAACTTGATTTCGGCCACCTTATCTTTACTCCAGAAGTATATTTAATCAACCTGACACTTGACGGAAAAGAATATCGGGCCATTTTGCAGGATGTTCAGTACCATCCTGTTACTGACAAAGTGTTGCATGCCGATTTCCTGGAAATTATTCCCGGTAAACCGATTATTATCAGACTTCCGCTCCATTTTGTGGGTAATGTTCCCGGGGTGATTGCCGGTGGAAGACTTGTGAAAAAACTTCGCAAGATTCTGGTGAAAGGCCTTGTTGACGATATGCCTGACTTTATCGAAATTAACATGTCTCATCTCAACATTGGAGACAACATTACGGTAAAAGAATTGAAAGTTGAAAAACTGATGTTCCTCGAAAACCCCAATTCTGTGGTCGTTGGCGTCAAAACAGCCCGTGCTATTACCGACCTCGAACTTGAAGAGGAAGAGGAAGAAGAGGGCGCCGAAGAAGGTGGTGAAACCAAGGAAGGTGAAAAATCTTCGGAAGATTAATAATCTGTTCATTAATATGTGCAAAGGGATGAAGTTGTTTATTAACTTTATCCCTTTATTTTTAAGGTGAATTTTAAAAACCGAATATTTTGAAATACTGTATTGCAGGTTTGGGAAATGTGGGTGCAGAGTATGAAAATACACGGCATAATGTGGGATTTGTTGTCGCCGATGCACTGGTGAAAGACCTGAAAGGCAACTTTAAAATCGAACGGCTGGCGTCGGTCAGTAAGGTAAAATACAAAGGACGGACACTGGTGGTCATCAAACCCACTACCTATATGAACCGAAGTGGCAAAGCGGTTAAATACTGGCTTGAAAAAGAAAAAATCCCCGTTGAAAGTCTGCTGGTGGTGGTGGACGACATCGCCCTGCCCCCCGGCATATTGCGGCTCAAGCCCGGAGGAGGAGACGGAGGCCACAACGGAATGATTGATATTATTGAAAAACTGAAAACAACCGATTTTGCCCGCTTGCGCGTGGGTATCGGTGACGATTTCCCCAAAGGGTTCCAGACAGACTATGTTCTGGGCCAATGGACCAGCAAAGAGGTCAATCTGATGATCCCGCGCATCAAACTGGCGGTGGAACTCATTAAAAGTTACGTGACTTTAGGTATTGAAAAGACCATGACCGAGTTTAATAACAGATAGTTTTCAGTCGGCAATTGGCAGTCTTCCCGCCTTCGCTGCGTTACGGACGGGCGGGCAGTCAGCAGTCGGTAATTGCAAAATGAAACATCCCGATCGAACGGAGAGAGTATATGAGCAACAATTATCTATTTTTTAAAAAATCATAATAAATCTGCGAAAATCAGTGTCAAACTTTACCAGCAACACACAGTATTCGTACTACAGAATAATCACATCCGCTGCCTCTTTTGCACTCTGCTCCCGATTTCCAAATCACTATTTTATTAACTTTGACCTGATTTATTATGAACGACAGAACTAAATACTGGATAGAATTGTCAGATTATGATTATGAAACCGCTGAAGCTATGTTAAAAAGCAAACGGTTTCTTTATGTGGGCTTTATGTGTCATCAAACAATAGAAAAAGCATTTAAGGCATTATTTACCAGTACAAAAGAAGAAAATCCGCCATATTCTCACAATCTTACTTATCTTGCCCGAAAAGGTGATTTCTATAAATATTTTAGTGAAATACAGAAGAATTTCATTGATCAATTGGAGCCATTAAATATTGAAGCAAGATACCCTGTTCATAAAGAGAAGATACTTAAGACCCTGACTGAAAGTACCTGCAAAGATCTGTTGAAAAACACAAAAGATTTACAACAATGGATAAAGAGCAAGCTTTAAATAAAGTACGATTATACAAATTGCTTTTAAAAGAATATTTCGATCTGGAGAAAGTTTATCTATTTGGTTCATATGCAAAGGGAACCAACAGGGAAGACAGTGATATTGATGTTGCTGTTGTGGTCAGGGAATTAACCGGTGACTATTTCTCAACGACTCCGCTATTCTGGAAATTACGACGCCAGATTGATGCCAGAATAGAACCGGTCATTTTTGAAAAAGACAATGACAAAAGCGGATTCCTTGAAGAAATCGAAAAATACGGTATTGAAGTCTGATACGTTGATTTTACAAACTTTACCCTTTCCTCCTAACTCTCCTCCACAATCCTCAACCCCAGCTCGTCCAACTGCACCTGTGAGATGGGTGAAGGTGAATCAATCATTACATCACGTCCTGCATTGTTTTTGGGGAAGGCAATGAAATCGCGGATGGAATCCTGTCCGGCAAACAGTGCCACCAACCGGTCAAAGCCGAGGGCAATACCGCCGTGGGGCGGAGCACCGTATTCAAAGGCATTCATCAGGAAGCCGAACTGGGACTGGGCGTCCTCATCGGTAAAGCCGAGCACTTTGAACATTTTCTTTTGCAGATCGTGGTCATGGATACGGATGGAGCCGCCGCCGATTTCCACACCGTTGATCACCAGGTCATAGGCATTGGCGCTGACTTTGCCCGGGTCGGTTTCCAGCAGGTGCTCGTCTTCCGGTTTGGGAGAAGTAAACGGATGGTGCATAGCGTGATATCTTCCGGATTTCTCATCCCACTCCAGCAGCGGGAAGTCCACAACCCAAAGCGGTTTGAAAACATCTGGGTTGCGCAGTCCCAGGCGATTACCCATTTCCAGGCGCAGCTCGTTCAGTTGCTTGCGGGTGGTATCCGTTTCCCCGGAAAGAATCAGCATCAGATCGCCAGGGTTGGCGCCGAATTTGTCAGCCCATTCCTTCAAGACATCCTGCGAATAGAATTTGTCCACCGACGATTTGAAAGTTTTGTCTTCATTGTATTTCACATAAACCAAACCTTTGGCGCCGATCTGCGGCTTCCTGACAAAATCCGTCAGCTTGTCCAGCTCCTTGCGGGAATAAGATGCACAGCCCGGCGCATTGATGCCGACAACCAGTTCAGCATCGTCAAAAACCCTGAACCCTTTTCCTTGTGCCACATCATTCAGCTCCGCAAACGTCATCCCGAAACGGATATCCGGCTTGTCGCTGCCGTAATTTTTCATCGCTTTGTCATAGGTCATCCGGGGAAGCTGTTCGATGTCAATGCCTTTCACTTCCCTGAATAAATGTCGGACTAGTCCTTCAAATGTATCCAAAACGTCGTCCCATTCCACAAATGACATTTCGCAGTCAATTTGAGTAAACTCCGGCTGGCGGTCGGCACGCAGATCTTCGTCACGGAAACATTTTACCAACTGATAATAGCGATCATATCCGGCAATCATCAGCAACTGCTTAAAGGTTTGCGGTGATTGCGGCAGGGCATAAAACTGTCCCTGATGCATCCGTGAAGGCACCACAAAATCACGCGCGCCTTCCGGTGTTGACTTGATCAGGTAAGGGGTTTCTATTTCAAAGAACTGCTGGCTGTCGAGGTATTTACGGGTTTCCAGCGAGAGCCGGTGGCGCAGAGCGAGATTGCTTTTCAGCGGGTTCCTGCGCAGGTCAATGTAACGGTATTTCATACGCAATTCTTCGCCGCCGTCGGTTTCATCCTCAATGGTGAATGGCGGGGTTTTCGATTTGTTCAGCACTTCAAGACTTTCCAGGTCTATTTCTATGTCGCCTGTGGGCATCTTCGGGTTTTTGGATTCCCGCTTGATGACTTTTCCAGAGATTTTGATCACATACTCGCGGCCCAATGAACGGGCTTTTTCCACAAGGGATTTATCAGTCCGGCCTTCTTCCAGCAGCAACTGGGTAATGCCGTAACGGTCGCGCAGGTCAATCCAGATCAGCCCGCCTTTGTCGCGGATGCGCTGAACCCATCCCGAAAGGGTCACTTTTTTATGGACATCCTCTATTCGTAATTCACCGCAGGTATGTGATCGTAACATATTGTATCTTCGTTATTTGTATTTAATACTCTTTGTGTTAAAAGCAAGTTGCGAAATTAAGAAAAAGACGGGGATACGGTTAAAATAATTAGCTTTGAAAAGTTTAATTTTAAAAGGCGCTCTAAATGGGGATCTCAATTATTTATCGCGGGAAAATTGACAATACTAAAGACATTGATAAACTGACAGATGAATTGACTGATATTTCAAAAGAATTGAAATGGAAATATGAAAGAATTGATGATCGTGAGCAAAATGTTAAAGGGATCATCATCAAACCGCATCAAAAAAGTGAGCCATTATCCCTTCTGTTCAATAAAAATTCAGAACTGATCAATTGGGGTGAATTGAGGCTTAATGAAGCAAATAGCGGTGAAAAACATTTTGCATTTATAAAAACACAATATGCACCGCTTGAAATACATATTGCCGTCATTAAGTTATTGAAATATTTAAAGTCCAGATATATAAGCAACCTGGAAGTGTTTGATGAAGGTGATTACTGGGATACAATGGATGAAAAAGTTTTAAGGGATAAAATGGATTTTTTGGCTTCCCGTATTGAAATGGTTGGTGATATTCTGGATGCACATAATAAAGATTTCAGCACGGCAAAAAGCCCCGAAGAATTGATCGAAAAAATAGAATCCTTATTAAAAAAATTCGGCTTCAGAAAAAAAGGCAAACCCTGAAAGTTCAGACAGTCTCATTCGACAAATACTAACTATAAACATATATGAAACGAAATAATTCTAAAAAAGAAAAACTGCCAAAAGCGTTTAAGGATATCAAAAGCTGGCAACTGTCGCGAAAGATGTTCCTGAAGTCTGTAGTTATGGGTAGCGCACTGACCCAATTGCCTTGGCTGAAAGCATTCGGAAACATACAACAAAAACTTTCCGTTCTGTCCGAAAAGCAGCTCTCCATCCTGTCTTCCGTTCAGCAAGTCCTTTTTCCTGCCGATGGCAACGGCCCCGGTGCTTCCGACATCCACGCCACCGAATATCTCCTGTGGGTTCTGGCCGATCCTGAAAAAGACCCGGACGAAGTACAATATATCATCAATGGCATCAGCTGGGTGGATGAAACGGCAGACGAAACCTACTCAAAATCTTACACCGGACTGACCCGACAGGAAAAAGAAAAACTGATCGGGACTATCTCGCACGAAAGCTGGGGAGAAAGCTGGCTCTCAATAATTCTGACATTCATTTTCGAAGCCCTTTTAAGCGACCCGCAATATGGTGGGAATCCTGATGGCACAGGCTGGAAATGGCTCAACTTTATTGCCGGGCAACCCCGCCCCACCCCCGAATTGCTCTACCCCGAAATATTAACCACAATCCGCAAGCCATGAACAGCTCCTCAATAATACGCAATTCAGTTTCCCACCGCTTCAGCGGTGGGTTACCCGCTGCTTCTTCTACCCGGAGGGAATTCGACATCTGCATCATCGGCAGCGGCGCCGGCGCAGGGCCTGTCATCTATGAGCTTTCCAAAGCCGGATACAAAGTGGTTGTACTGGAAAAAGGCCCATGGCTGAAAACAAAAGACTTTGACAAAGATGAGATCGTGGCCACACGCCGCAGCGTTTATACGCCCAACCTGAAAAACGAGCCCCAGGTGCTTGAAAGACTTGATGATGGCCGGTGGACAGCCAGGTCAACGTATGAAACAGGCAATGATTTCTGGAACGGAAATATGATCGGCGGGTCGTCCAACCTGATGAGCGGCTATTTCCACCGGATGAAACCCAACGATTTCAAGCTGTTGTCTGTTTACGGGCCCATCGAAGGCGCCAATGTGGTTGACTGGCCTGTTGATTATGAAGAAATGGAACCGTTTTTTACAAAAGTGGAAACCGAAGTGGGCGTATCGGGCAGAGTGGTGAATCATTCCACCCTCGAGCCCCGCTCCACACCCGATTTCCCTTACCCACCGCTGGCTGAAAATATCGTATCCAAATGGATTGATAAAGCAACCGGATCATTGGGTTATCAAGCGGTTCCCGTTCCCAGGGCTATTCTTTCCCGGCCTGCGGGCAATCGTAACAGTTGTTACTATTCCAACTTCTGTGGCAGCTACGGTTGTTCTTCTGATGGCAAAAGCAGTTCAAGGGTAGCATTGATCAATAAAGCCCTGCTGACCGGCAATTGTACGATACTTCCCAACTCTAAAGTTTATTACCTGGAAACCGATAACAACCAAAAAGTTATCAGGGCGTGGTATTACGATACGAAAGGGAAAAGGCAGTTTGTGGAAGCAGGTATTTTTGTTGTTGCCGCCCAAGCGGTTGAAACTTCCCGCCTGCTGCTGATGAGCAAAAACCCCGATTTTCCCAACGGATTGGCCAACAATTCCGGACAAGTGGGAAAAAACATCATCTTTTCCGGTGGCGGGTTGGGGCAAGGTCAGTTTTTCCTCGATGACCTGCCGGAAGATGACGCCACTCAACTGATGGTGCCCGGCGTTTTTGTCAACCGGGCTGTTCAGCACTGGTATGAAATTGACGACCCTGATTTCGGAGGTAAAGCCAAAGGGGGAACAGTGGATTTTCTTTTTGAGCATGCCAACAGCATCGGCAGGGCAATACGCCGGAAATGGGATGACGACGGCAACCTGAAATATGGCAGCGCACTGAAAAAAGACCTGAAAGAATATTTTACAAAACAGAGGAAACTGAAATTTGAAGTTTTTGTGGATTGGTTGCCCACCGATAATTGCTTTGTCACACTGGACGAAAAAGTTAAAGACCAATGGGGTGACCCGGTGGCAAAAATCCGTACCGGTTCTCATCCGCACGATATCAAAGTGGGTGAGTATCTTGCTGAAAAAGCAGAAATGGTATTGAAAGAAATGGGTGCAAAAAATATCCGTTCGTCTATCAGCGGAGCGCCACCACCCAACCTGCAGGCAGGAGGTTGCCGTTTCGGGAATGACCCCGCTACTTCGGTGCTTGATAAAAACTGTAAAGCACATGAAGTGAAGAACCTGTATTTAACCGATGGTAGTTTTATGCCCACGGGCGGCAGCGTGACTTACACGTGGACCATTTATGCCAATGCTTTCCGCGTGGCGGAAAAAATCAAAGAGCATGCAAAAAGATTGTAATTCTGTTTTTGAATAAATGGCACTATTGGGAAATCGGGAAAAGATATTATCCCCGGGAAAAATCGGCGTTCTTCAGTTAAAAAACCGACTTATCAGATCGGGCTGTTTTGAAGGTATGTGTCAGAACGGACAGGTCACGGAAAATCTGATCGAACATCATCGCCACCTTGCCGAAGGAGGCATTGCCATGACCACGGTGGCTTATTGTTCGATAAGCTATGACGGCAGAACATTTGAACACGAATTGTGGATGCGTGAAGAAGTTGTCCCCGGCCTGAAACGGCTTACGGATGCTGTCCATAAAGATGGGGCTGTTGTCTCCATCCAGCTTGGCCATAGTGGTTTTTTTACGAGCAAAAGAGTCATTGGCAAACGACCGTTGGGGGCATCTCCGAAATTGTGTATTTTCACGATGTCGTATTGCCGGGAAATGACCCCAGGCGATATTGAAGAAAAAACGGCTGACTTTGTGAATGCCGCCCTGCTTGCCCGTTCTGCAGGTTTTGATGCGGTTGAAATTCATGCCGGTCATGGTTATCTGTTGAGCCAGTTTCTGTCGCCGTGGACAAACCAGAGAAAGGATGAATTTGGCGGCACACTTGAAAACAGGCTACGGTTCCCGGTGATCGTTATCCGGGAGATCAGAAAAGCGCTTGGCCCTGAATTTCCTGTGCTGGTCAAGATGAATCAGCGTGACGGCATGCCCGGAGGAATTGAAATTGAAGATGCCGTGCAAATTGCCAAAGCATTTGAAAAAGCAGGTGCCAGTGCCTTGATACCCAGCGCCGGCTTTACTTCCAAAGTCCCGTTCCTGATGCTTCGCGGCAACCTGCCTGTGAAAGAAATGAGTAAAAATCAACCGAAACTGATGAACAGGATCGGGTTGAAGCTGTTCGGCCGGTTTATGGTTCCCGAACACAAATATGAGCCGTTGTTCCTGTTCGAAGGCGCCAAAAAGATCCGGGAAGCCGTGAAAATACCGGTCATTTACATTGGCGGTGTGAAATCGCTGGATACTGTGCTGAAAGCCAGAAATGCGGAGTTTGAATTTCTGCAAATGGGCCGTGCCACCATCCAGGATCCTGATTTTGTAAAAAAACTGCAAACAGGCAAACTCACTCAATCCCCCTGCGATCATTGTAACCGCTGTGTAGCCGCCATGGATGCCGGTGGGGTGTATTGCGTGTCGAATAAAGTGGGGTTTCTGGAATAAAAATCCTGTGAAATTATGGTTTATTTTCTGGCGGGTTATCCAATTACATTAAATTCATTACCCTTGGTGTTGCAATTTATATAAATTCAGCCACCATGATTGATCTAATTTACTCAAGTTTCGCAGTTTCAAAAGTACAATAAACACTGATGCTTGAAAACA